>JAIRJX010000175.1 GCA_031260425.1 Gemmobacter sp. | reverse complement strand
GAGGATTTTTCCGAGGATACCTACCGCACCCTGACGGCGGTGGATGCGGCGATCATGGTGATCGACGGCGCCAAGGGGGTGGAAAGCCAGACCCGCAAGCTCTTCGAGGTCTGCCGGCTGCGCGACCTGCCGATCCTGACTTTCTGCAACAAGATGGACCGCGAGGCGCGCGACATCTTCGAGATCATCGACGAGATCCAGGAAAACCTCGCCATCGACGTATCGCCTGCAAGCTGGCCCATCGGCTCGGGGCGCGACTTCCTCGGCTGCTACGACATCCTGAACGACCGGCTGGAGCTGATGGACCGCGCCGACCGTAACCGGGTGGCCGAGACCGTCGCCATCGACGGGCTGGACGACCCGAGGCTGGCCGAACATGTTCCCGCCGGTCTTCTCTCCCGGCTGCGCGAGGAGCTGGAGATGGCGCGCGAACTGCTGCCCGCCTTCGACCGCCGCGCCTTTCTCGAAGGCCATATGACGCCGATCTGGTTTGGCTCCGCGATCAATTCCTTCGGTGTCAGGGAATTGATGGACGGGATCGGCAGATACGGCCCCGAGCCGCAGCCGCAGCCCACCGCCACGCGCAAGGTGGCGCCCGAGGAGACCGCCGTTACCGGCGTCGTCTTCAAGGTGCAGGCCAACATGGACCCGAAGCATCGCGACCGGGTGGCCTTCGTCCGCCTCGCCTCGGGCCATTTCGAGCGGGGGATGAAGCTTGCGCATGTGCGCTCGGGCAAGCCGATGGCGGTCACCAACCCGGTGCTGTTCCTCGCCGCCGACCGCGAGCTTGCCGAGGAGGCCTGGGCGGGTGACATCATCGGCATTCCGAACCATGGGCAATTGCGCATCGGCGACGCGCTGACCGAGGGGGAGAAGCTGCGCTTCACCGGCATCCCCTCCTTCGCACCGGAACTGCTGCAGGGCGTGCGGGCGGGTGATCCGATGAAGGCCAAGCATCTGGAAAAGGCGCTGATGCAATTCGCCGAAGAGGGCGCGGCCAAGGTGTTCAAGCCGATGATCGGTGCGGGCTTCATCGTGGGCGTGGTGGGGGCGCTGCAATTCGACGTGCTGGCCAGCCGTATCGAGCAGGAATATTCCCTGCCCGTCCGCTTCGAGCCGTCGCAATTCACCTCGGCACGCTGGCTCTCTGGTCCGAAGGCCGAGGTCGAGAAGTTCGTCAACGTCAACAAGGGCCATATCGCCAGCGACAATGACGGCGATCTGGTCTACCTGACCCGGCTGAAATGGGACATCGACCGGGTGGAGCGCGACCATCCGGAGCTGAAGCTGACCGCCACCAAGGAGATGATGGCCTGAGTATCTGTTCGGGATGCGGTGGGAGGCACGGCCTGCGGACGAGGGGGTTGCCCGCCTCGCCTGACACCTACTCCTGTCTGGTCCGGCAACCAGGTCCCCATGGCGAAGGCCCTCGCCGTTGCCGGTTGCTGCCGTTTCAACCCGACCCATCGGGGGCCCCAAGCCCTGGCCAGTACCCACCCCGCCCCTGGCGGGCATCGGCCTTTCGGGAGTGCGAAGGACCACCATTTCCGGCGGCAATGCCGCGCGCGGGCGAGGCAGAAACAATCCGCCGATACCGTCCGATACACCGGCACTGCCGCGCGCAGGGGGGCGAGGCAGTGCCCTCCCTTCTTCCGCCCGGCCCGCGCCGGAGATGGGACAGGATCCGATGTCTGCCACCGGGGGAAGGGTTCACGGGGGCCGCACGTGCGCCATGGAAGAACCATCATTTCCGCCTTCCCGCGCCCCGAGCAATGGAGGGCAGCACCCGACCGCGGGAGGGCGCTCCTATGGTTGTGATCGTCACTTTACAGTGCAGTCACGCCTATGATTGATCCCCGCGCTTACGCCCCCAAAGCGGCCACCTTGAGGGCGGGCGGGCGCTGCCCGGCGGCACTTCTTGCCTTGTTCCGGGCGAGGCGCGGGCTCACACGAGGCGCAGCCAGATCAACGGGCGGATTTGACCGCCATCACAAGCTCCGGGGTGCAGGCAGCAGGTGCGAAAACCCGTCAGGTCTCATCGCTTTACGAAGCCGGGTCTTTTCCTCACCGCGTTTCCGCGCCACTCTGTCCCGCGACGGAGGAGGAGAGCATGACTGAACCGCGCGCCTTGCTGGTGGGCACCGCCAAGAACGAGGGCCCCTACGTCCTGGAATGGGTGGCGCATCACCTGGAGACCGGCTTCACCGATATCGCGCTCTACCAGAATGATTCCGACGACCTGACGCATGAGATGCTGACGCTGCTCGACAGTCTCGGCGCCATTTGCTACTTTCCCAACCGCGCCCCGCGCGGCACGCACCAGATCCGGGCCTACAGCCGCGCCGGCGAGCTCAACGCCTACAAACAGGCGGATTATGTCATGGCACTCGACCTCGACGAGATGCTGGTGGTGAAGGTGGGCGACGGACGGCTGAACGATCTGATCGCGGCCGCGCCGGAATTCGACCTGATGATGGTGAACTGGCGACTGTTCGGCTCCGGCGGCAAGCTGCAACACAGTTTCCGGCTGCAATCGGAACGCTTCGTGATGGCCGACTATGTCATGGCCGATGACGAGCATTTCAACGCCTACAAGGCACTGTTCCGCCCTGCGCGGTTCAGCCGCCCCGGCGTTCACCGGCCGCCCGAGGCAGAGACCGAGATGCCGAATCTCAGGATCTGCAACGGCTCGGGCCTGACGCCGGACGCCTATCAGGTGAAGAACTACAACTCCACCGATCCCGGCGGACAGCGCCTTGCCCAGATCAACCATTACATCGTGCGCGACCTCGATTCCTTCGTGGTCAAGACGCAGCGCGGCTCGGCCCATCAGGATGATCGCACGGTGGGGCTGAAATACTGGGCGTTGCGCAACCGGAATTTCGTCGAGGACGACAGCATGCGCCGCTTCCTGCCGCGCATCCAGGCCCGGATGGCTGCGCTGGACGAGGCGTCGGACGGCCGGTTGATGCGGCTCAGGCGGCGATCGGTCACCCTGCACAAGCAGAAGATCGCCGAGCTGCTGGAGGACCCGGAGACGCAGGCACTGCGGCGCGAATGCCGCAAGTTCGAGGGCCACGTACCGGTTTTCGGGAGTTACAAGGACTGGCTGTAAGGTCGACCACTCGGCGAAAGCCCCGGCGGTTCATGACCGTCCGAAGGCAGCCCGGACGCGGATCCCCCTTCTGACCGGGCACAAAAGGTGCGGCAACTTGACGTCGGCCGCGATTTCCGCTAACCGGCAATCGGCCTTGTGCCATTGACGCCGGGGCGCCCGGTTTGTTTGCGTCCCACGATACCCTTGCGGGCCGATCCCGCATCGACAGGACGCTTATGACCAAATTTTCCGATCTCGCGCTTGATCCGCGCGTTTTGCAGGCCGTCGTCGAAGCCGGCTATGAGACGCCCACTCCGATTCAGGCGCTGGCCATTCCCCACGCGCTTCAGGGCCGCGATGTGCTGGGCATCGCCCAGACCGGCACCGGCAAGACGGCAAGCTTCTCGCTGCCGATGATCACCCTTCTGGGCCAGGGCCGCGCCCGCGCCCGGATGCCGCGCAGCCTCGTGCTCTGCCCGACGCGCGAACTCGCGGCCCAGGTAGCCGAAAACTTCGACACCTATGCCAAATATACCAAGCTGACCAAGGCGCTACTCATCGGCGGCGTGGCTTTCGGCGAACAGGACAAGCTGATCGACCGTGGTGTCGATGTGCTGATCGCCACCCCTGGTCGGCTGCTCGATCATTTCGAGCGCGGCAAGCTGCTGCTCACCGGGGTGCAGATCATGGTGGTGGACGAGGCCGACCGGATGCTCGACATGGGTTTCATCCCGGATATCGAGCGCATCTTCTCGCTGACGCCCTTCACCCGGCAGACCTTCTTCTACTCCGCCACCATGGCGCCAGAGATCGAGCGGATCACCAAGACCTTCCTGTCGAACCCCGAGAAGATCGAGGTGGCGCGGCAGGCCACCGCCTCGGAAAGCATCGAACAGAAGCTCATCCGCTTCACCCCCAGCCGCAAGGACCGCAGCTTCAGCGAGAAACGCGCCGTGCTGCGTGCGCTGATCCGGGCCGAGGGCGAAAGCTGCACCAATGCCATCATCTTCTGCAACCGCAAGATGGATGTGGATGTGGTGGCGAAGTCGCTGAAGTCACATGGCTTCAATGCGGCGCCGATTCATGGCGACCTCGACCAGAGCCAGCGGATGAAGACGCTGGACGGCTTCCGCGACGGATCACTGCAGCTTCTGGTCGCCTCCGACGTTGCGGCGCGCGGGCTCGACATCCCGAGTGTGAGCCATGTCTTCAACTTCGACCTGCCGAGCCATCCGGAGGATTACGTCCACCGCATCGGCCGGACCGGGCGCGCCGGGCGCAGCGGCAAGGCCTTCTCGATCGCCACGCCTTCGGACGAGAAATACCTGACCAATATCGAAAGCCTGGTGAAACAGGAAATCCCGCGCGGCGATCTGCCCGAAGGATTCAGCTTGGCCGAGGCAAGCGAGCCGTCGCGCGGCCCGCGTGAACGTGGACCAAAGCCCGGCGGGCGCCCGAAGGGGGAGGAACGCCGCGACAGGGGCGAGGAGCGCCGGGAATCACCCCGCGAAAGCCCGCATGACGAGCGCAGGGACGAGCGGCCGAAGACCGGCGGCAGCGGGGCGCATGTCTCGCACCAGGGCCCCACCCCGCATCATCACCGCGAGGAACGGCGTGATGGCGCACGTGACGGGAGCGCGCGCGATTCGCGCCAACGCGACGAGCGCGTGGTGGGCATGGGCGATCATGTTCCGGATTTCATCCTGCGCAGCTTCAAGCTGGCCGAGCACCCCGCCTCCGACGAGCCGGAGGAGGAGGCACCGGTGGCGGATCGGACCGAATAGGGCGGATCGGCGTCCCGGCAGCGGGCTTGGCAGGTGTGGAGCGCCGGTGTTTCGGCTCTACCGCAGCACCGCTTGGGCCGGCGCTCGGAGCAGGGCGCAGCATCACCGGACAGTGCCCGCCCCCTTGGGCGGGCATTTTTGTGGCACAGGCGCGGGGATCGGGTAGGCGGTGTGTCGTCCAATCCAGCTCTCCCACAAGCCCATCGTCGGACGAGCCGCGCCCCGCCCGGACCAGCGCACCCAGCCCCCGAGACCGCGCAGCGGCGGCACCCCAAGGTCTGGCAGATTCCCGCCCGGCCCTGCGACAATATGGCCCTCGCGGCCCGCACCCCGCCTCGCCCCCACCCCGGCGGGGTTTTCCACACCTGAGAGCGAGGTTGAGGCCCGGTCGAGAAACAGGCCGGTTCCTTGAAGTTTTCGCCCCCGCCTCAGCCGTCATGCACCAGTTTTCCCGACCTCATCCACAGCCAGGCTCAACCAGAGGTGAATCACCACCTTCCCTACAATTAGTGGCTGCGGGTTCCGTCAACCCAAAATAGGCGATGGCCGACCAAATTTTCCCATTGAAGCGCAAGGAATTTTCCGACACCTTGTCATCGCGGCGGCGTGAACCACCAGATTTAGTGTCACGAACCAGCAGCAGTTCGGAACCTTCCTCAGCGCCTTCCGGATGGTCGAGGCGCGCGGCTGCCTGCAGATGCGGGTGGGGGTCCGAGTCATGCCTGCTGCCGCGCGGGACGGTCGGAAACGGGAGCAGAGCTCCCCACAAAGGGACAACGGGGCGCAGATGAAGATCGAGCGGAAATTCACCACGGAAACCACCGGTGCCTATGGCGCCATGTCCTTTGCCACCACCACCTCCGAGATCCGTAATCCCGACGGCAAGGTGGTCTTCCGCAACGAGGCGGTGGAAGTGCCCGAGGGCTGGAGCCAGGTCGCCTCGGACGTGCTGGCGCAGAAATATTTCCGCAAGGCCGGGATTCCCGCCCGCTTGAGGCGGATGAAGGAAAAGGGTGTGCCGGACTTCCTGTGGCGCTCGGTCGCCGACGAGGCCGAACTGGCAAAGCTTCCGCAGGATCAGCGGCTGGTAGGCGAAACCTCGGCCCGGCAGGTATTCGACCGGCTGGCGGGTGCTTGGGCCTATTGGGGCTGGAAGGGCGGCTATTTCACCACCGAATCCGACGCTCGCGCCTATTACGACGAGATGCGCTATATGCTGGCGCGCCAGATGGCGGCGCCGAACTCGCCACAATGGTTCAATACTGGCCTGCACTGGGCTTACGGCATCGACGGTCCCGGCCAGGGCCATTTCCATGTCGATCACAAGACCGGCAAGCTTACCCAGTCCGACAGCGCCTATGAGCATCCGCAACCACATGCCTGCTTCATCCAGTCGGTGCGGGACGATCTGGTGAACGAGGGCGGCATCATGGACCTCTGGGTCCGCGAGGCGCGACTGTTCAAATACGGCTCGGGCACCGGCACCAATTTCTCGTCGCTGCGCGGCGAGGGCGAGCGGCTGTCGGGCGGCGGCAAATCCTCGGGGCTGATGGGGTTCCTGAAGATCGGCGACCGCGCGGCGGGGGCGATCAAGTCAGGCGGCACCACGCGCCGGGCGGCGAAGATGGTGATCTGTGACATGGATCACCCCGATATCGAGGAATTCATCAACTGGAAGGTGATGGAGGAGCAGAAGGTGGCCTCGCTGGTCGCCGGCTCCAGGATGCATGAACAGCATCTGAACACGATCTTCGCGGCGATCCGGACCTGGGACGGCAGCCTGGTGGATGCGGCGGATGCCACGAAGAACGCCGCGCTGAAAACCGCGATCCGCGCGGCGAAGAAGGCGCTGATCCCGGAGACCTATA
>JAIRJX010000110.1 GCA_031260425.1 Gemmobacter sp. | reverse complement strand
CATCCGCCATCAGCGCATCGGTGTCGCGATCGTCCATCCCGGAAGACGGCTCGTCCAGCAAGATGACGCGCGGCTCTGATGCCAGTGCACGAGCGATCTCCAGCCGCCGCCGGTCGGCCTGGGGTAGCGCACCCGCCGGCGTGTTGCGCCGTGCATAAAGATCGGGCGAGATTGCCCGGATCAACTCGCCCGCGTGCTCGGCCGCGGCCGCCAGCTCGGCCCGCGCCCTGCGGGGACGCAGGAGCGCATCCAGCACGCCTGCCCTGGTGCGCGTATGCATCCCGATCACCACATTGTCGATCAGCGTCAGATCATCGAACAGCCGGCTCGACTGAAAGGTGCGCGCGATCCCGGCGGCGGCGATCCTGTGTGCGGGCCAGCCGGTGATGTCGCGCCCGTCCAGATGCACCGTTCCCGCCGAAGGGCGGTAGATGCCCGAAATCATGTTGAAAAGCGTCGACTTCCCGGCGCCATTCGGGCCGATGATGCACAGAACCTCGGACGGGTTCAGCGCCAGATCCACCTCGCTGACCGCGACGAGGCCACCAAACCGGATCGTCACGCCCCGGACTTCCAGCAGCGGGGTCATCTTTGCTCTCCGTAGGTGCGGGCGCGCTGCGGGAACAGGCCCTGGGGGCGCAGGATCAGGAACAGGATCACCACGACGCCAACGAATAGCAGGCGGTAATCCGAGAATATGCGCAGCTTCTCGGGCAGCATGGTCAGGAAGAAAGCGCCGATGATCACCCCCAGCGTATTATCCATCCCCCCGACGATCACCATGGTCATGATCGTGACCGAAACGAGGAAGGTGAAATTGTCGGGCGAGATGTAACTGATGTAGAAGGCGTAGATCGTGCCCGCGAAGGCGGCGAGGAAAGCATCCACGCCAAAAGCCAGCATCTTGTACCAGACCACGTCGATGCCCTGGCAACGGGCAGCGAGCGGATCGGCGCGCAAGGCGTTCCAGGCAAGGCCTACCCGGCTTTCGTGCAGGCGCTTCGCCGAGATGATGGCAAGGGCCACCAGCGCGGCGGACAGGTAGTAGAAATTCGCCTGCGCGGGCAGGCGGAGGCCGAATGCCTCGATCGGCCGGGCGAAGGAATGGCCGAAGAGTTCGGGCGCCGGGATACCGACAAGACCATTCGGCCCGCCGGTCCAGGTGAAATTGTTCAGAAGCTGATGAACGACAATGCCGAAGGCGATGGTTACCAGCGCCAGATAGCTTTCCTTCGTGCGCATCGACGGAAAGCCGAGCAAGAAGCCGAACACCGTTGCCACTACCGCCGCCACGGGCAGCGTCAGCCAGAAGGACACGCCGAAATTCAGCGCGAGCAGCGCCGAAGTATAGGCACCGATACCGTAGGAGGCGCCGGTGGCGAAGTTCGGAATATTGGCGCTGCCAAGCTGGAAGTTCAGCGCGAGCGCCAGCACCGAATAAAGCATCGAAACGATCAGTAGATGGAAGGCATAGCCCGATCCCTGAAGGAAGAAAGGATAGGCCAGCACGATCACCACGCCCAGCACGGTCGCAAGGCGCTTGCGGGCGTGAAAGGCCGAAACGATGCGCTCCTCCAGCGCCGGACGCAGTTGCAGCGTGGCGAAGATGGCAGCCATCAGCGACAGCAGCGCCACGACCACCGCCGTCTTGTCGCTGAGCAGGAAAGCCCAGAGCAAGACGGCGCTGAACAGCTCCACCCCGGCCACGATGGCGGGATTGGCCGGCGCGCCGTTGCGGCGGATCAGGCCGGGGATCGCCTCTGCGGTATCAGCCATCGGGTCAGACCTTTTCGAACACGGGCTTGCCGAGAATGCCCGAAGGTTTCAGCACCAGAACTGCGATCACCAGCGCAAAGATGAAGACCAGCCGGTAAGAGGCGCCGTCCGGCACGCCGATCTGCACCAGCGTATCTATCCCCGCGATCAGCAGGCTACCGAGAATCGCACCCTGCATCGAGCCGAGCCCCCCGATCACCGCTGCCGAAAAGCCGATCAGCCCGAGTTGAACGCCGTAGTCAAAGCGCACCACCCCGGCATGGCTGACGAAGAACACCGCCCCCACGGCACCCACCGCAGAGGCGATGAAGAAGGTCACGGCGAAGATGCGGTTGGGATGGATCGCCATCAGCCGGGCCACCGCGCGGTCTTCGGCCACCGCGCGGATGCGCACACCCACCGGCGTATGGTTGAGCAGCGCAAACAGCGCGACGACCGTCAGCACACTGACCGCGATCACGATCAGGCTGAACACCGGCACCACGATATCGCCCAGCCGGATCACGTCGGTCGCGATGGCGGGAAACGGCTTCGGGTTCGAGCCCTGCGGATAGAGCGTGCGGATCAGTTCCCGGATCACAGTGCCGAGCGCGACCGTCGCCACCAGCGCCATCATTGCCGGCGCCGCGCGGAAGCGCCGGATCACCAGCCATTCCAGCACCACACCGAGAAGCCCGATCACCACCGTCGAAACCAGGATCGCCACCAGGAGAGTGCCCGCCCCGGCCAGCGGCACAGCCCATGCGGTGACGGCCTGTATCGCGGCAAGCGCTACGAAGGGGCCCGCCATCGACACGTCGCCATGCGAAAAGTGAATCACGTCGAGCACACCGAACAGCAGGCTGAAGCCCAGTGCAATCAATGTGTAGATGCTGCCGAGCACCAGCCAGTTCAGCACATGCTGCGCAAGCAGAGCGTCCATCAGACTCCTCCCGTATTTTGTGTCGCGGCTGCTTTTTGATTCCGAATAGTCGGAGCCCACCCTTTGGCGCAAAACAAAAGGTTCTTCTTGCGACAAGGTTTTTCTGAGGCAGCAGATCAGAAATTGCGACTTTCTGACGCAGACCCGATCCAACAACCTGCAGCGACGAAACAAACGCGGCCGGCGGGCTGATCCGGCGGCGCTCCCGCCCGGATGGTCCGTCGCGGAACGTCCGAAGACAGACACAGGGAGTCGCTTATGTCATATCCAAATACCACCCGCCGGTCGGCGCTGACCGGCTTGATCTTCTCTGCTGCGCTGGCGGTCGCACCGGCGTTTGCGCAGGATAAACCGCTGATCAAGCTCGGCTTCATCGGCCCGATCAGCGGCGGCAACGCCCAGCAGGGCCTTGGGGCACAGAATGGGTTTCTGCTGGCCATCGAGCAGGCCAATGCCACCGGGGACTATCCTTTCACTGTCGAGGGCGTGGTGCTCGATGATGCCGCAGACCCGCAGACCGGCGTTTCGGCAGCGATGAAGCTGGTGAACGATCCCGATGTTGTCGCGGCAACCGGGCACTGGAACAGCTCCGTCGCACTGGCAACCATGCCGGTCTTCAGCCGCGCCGGAATGCCGATGATTGTCTGGGGCGCGATCAGCCCGAAGATCACCGAGCAGAACCTGCCGGAAATCACCCGTGTCACCCCAACGCTGGTGACCGAGAACAAGCCGCTCGCCGAATGGGCCGCCTCGGAACTGGGTGCGAAGAAGATCGCCATCATCGCCGATACCAGCGACTACGGCACCGCGAACACCGCCGCCTTCCGTGAGTTCTTCACCGCAGCTGGTGGCGAGATCGTGGGCGAAGATCTGTTCCCGGTCGGCACCGTCGACTTCCGCGCCACCCTGACCAAGCTGCGCGACGCGGCCCCCGATGCACTCTACTTCGGCGGCGTCATCGCAGAGGCGGGCATCCTGCGTAAACAGATGATCGAAGTCGGGCTGGAAGTGCCGATGATCGGCATCTCGGGTTTCTACGATCCCGAATTCATCGCACTGGCCGGCGCCGCAGCCGAAGGCACCATGGTCAGCTACCCTGCGGCACAATCCAATCCCGCACTCGACAAGATGAACGCGGACTATACCGCGCGAGGCTTTGCCGAGGATATGAGCCCTTACACCAAATACGCCTATGAAGCGACCAATATCCTGCTGGCCGCCATCGCCCAGACCGGAATCGAGGACAAGGCGGCGCTGGCGCAGGCCATCCGTGCGATCAAGCACGACGGTGTGCTTGGCGTCACCACTTTCGACGATCACGGCCAGACCCAGATCCCGGTCGCCATCGAAATCAAGGAAGTGAAGAACGGCGCCTGGGTTTCGCGCGGGGAATAAAGCCGAACTGCCGGTGCCGGCGCCTTTCGGGGCGCCGGTATCGAAAAAACTGTAGCCAAGCCCCAATAACCCGTATTTTCCATACCCTCCCGGCGGTTGCTAGCATCTCCGCAAGGCCGCGAACTACGGCTTCGACTCACATCCGCAACCCCCGAAAACGCAAGAAGGACACACCATGATCAGGACAGGTCAGGAATACCGGGACTCGATCCGCGACGGCCGCCGCATCTGGATCAACGGCGAGCGTGTCGATGACGTGACCACCCATCCGCAGTTCAAGCCGCTGGTCGACATCCGCGCCCGCATTTTCGACATGCAGCATGAAGAGGCGCATCAGGATCTGATGACCGTCACCCAGGACGGTGAGCGCAATGCGCTCGGCTCTGCCCTGCCCTATAGTCAGGACGACTGGTGGGCCAAGCGTCGCGCCACCGATCACATGCTCAACGAGATCCGGGGCGTCGTCACCCGTGTCGGCGACGAGACCGTGGGCGAGATGTGGTCACTCTATGACGGTCAGGACGTGCTGAACGAGGTCGATCCGCAATTCTCGAAGAATATCGAAACCCACATTCACCGCGTGCTGAAGGCGGATCCGTTCCACGTCTCGGCCAATACCGACCCGAAGGGCGATCGCTCCAAAGCGCCGCAGGATCAGGACCCCGACATGCTCTTGCATGTGGTGAAGGAAACCGATGCCGGGATCGTGGTGCGCGGCGCCAAATACGAGACTGCGGCAGCCTACGCGAACCAGGCCTTCACCAAGCCCACCATCGCCAACTGGGGCAACAACGCGCTTTCCGATTACGCCGTAGGTTTCATCTGCGACCTGGGCAGCCCGAACCTGCGCTTCATCTGCCGCACCGGATTCGCCGGCCGCGCCGATGCCCGCGACTATCCGCTGTCGAATGGGTTCGACGAGGTCGACACCATCGTTATCTTTGATAACGTGCTGATCCCGTGGGAGAATGTGCTGTTCTACAAGCACACCAAGGCCGCGACCTTCATCCGCGCGACATTGCACCGCTATTCGGCTTTCGCTTTCGTTCAGCGCAACCTGAAACTGGCCGATATGATGATCGGCGCGGCACTCTTCAACGCGCGCCAGACCGGGCTCGACAAGCAACAGGCGGTGCAGGAAAAACTGGCCCAGCTTGCCGTCTACCGCGAGGGGATCAACGCCCATCTGACCGCCTCGATCGCGCTTGGCGAACGCTCGCCGGCCGGGCTGATGATGCCGAACCAGTCGCTGCTCTATACTGGGCGCGTGCTCGCGTGCAGCCAGCTTCATGAGATGATGCATATCGCCCGCGAGCTCTGCGGCGGCCAGATCTGCGTCACACCGGACGTCGCCTCGTTCGAGAATCCCGAGACCAAGCCATGGCTCGACAAATACTATACGATCAACGAGGAATGGGTGGCCGAGGATCGCCGCAAACTGCTGGCCTTCGCCCGTGACATGCTGAACTCGGACTACGCGGGGCACCGGCTGACCTTCCAGCTTTTCGCTCAGAGCCCGCCCTTCGCCCATCTGGCGGCGGTCTACCGCAATTTCGACTGGGACGGCCCCCTCGCCTTCGTAAAAGACGCGGCCGGCCTCTCCGACAAGGTGATGGGCGGGCGGACGCTTTCCGCCGGCGACAGCGCGATCTCGAGCTGGTTCTCCACCGACATCTCGACCCACGCCCGGCGTACCGCGGCCGAATGACCCTTCGCGCGGCGCGCCCGGATGCGGGGCGCGCCGCATGCCGATCCAACCCAACCGGAAGACAGACAGATGATCCACAAGCGGCTTCGTCCCTTCAACACGAAAGAAACCTATCCCGAGCAGAAGCTCGACAATGACCTCAGCCAGGGCGTGGTTGCCCGCGGCACCATGGTCTTCCTGCGCGGCCAGGTGGCCCAGGATCTGGACACCCGCGAAAGCCTGCATGTGGGGGATGCGGGCAAGCAGACCGCCAAGACCATGGCCAACATCAAGATGCTGCTGGAAGAAGCGGGCAGCCAGATGGAGCATATCTGCCGTATCGTGGTTTATCTGACCGACATCCGCTACCGCGAGGCGGTCTATCAGGAAATGGGAAAATGGCTGAAGGGCGTCTATCCCTGCTCGACCGGGCTCGTTGTTCCGGCCCTGGCGCGGCCCGAATGGGTGGTCGAGATCGAGGTGACCGCCGTCATCCCCGACGCCGCCTGAGCGGAGAGGAAAGATGACCTTCTCGATCTCGGCCCGCTGCCCCGATACCGGCATGTTCGGCATCGCGGTTTCCTCCTCGTCGCCCTGCGTGGCGGCGCGTTGCGCCCATGCCCGGGCGGGGGTAGGCGCAGTGGCGACGCAGAACATCACCGATCCGCGCCTGGGCCCGAAGGGGCTTGACCTGATGGCTTCGGGTCTTTCGGCGCAAGATGCGCTGGAGGCACTGAAACTCGATGCCCCGCATCTGGAATACCGCCAGCTTGCGTTGGTGGATGCGCAGGGGAGGACGGCCTCTTTCTCGGGGGCAAACACGCTCGGCACCCATCGTGTGGCGACGGGGCCGGGTGTGATCGCGGCGGGGAATCTGCTGTCGAATCCGGGCGTGCCCGAAGTGATGGTTACCGCCTTCACCGCAGGGAGCGGCTCGCTGGGCGACCGGCTGCTTGCTGCCATGCGCGCCGCCGAAGAAGCTGGCGGCGAGGAAGGGCCGGTCCATTCGGTCGGCATGATCCTCGTGCGCGACGTTGCCTGGCCGGTGGCGGACCTGCGGGTGGATTGGGCCGACGAGGATCCGATCGCGAAGATCACCGCCCTGTGGCAGCACTGGAAAGGCGAGATGGAAGCCTACGTCTCCCGCGCGCTGAACCCGTCGCAGGCGCCCAGCTACGGTGTGCCGGGCGATATGTGAGAGTCGAGGGGGCGGCAGCGCCCCTATCATACCTGATGCCGGCCCCGATCATCCGCGAGCACATTGGAAAAGCCGAAGCCCTGCCTCCGATCATGCTGCTTTCCCGGCGGTGCAGAATGCCGCAGTCTGACCCACGGAAACGCGTTATGATCGGGAGAACGAAAATGATCGGGATCAGGCGCATGATGCAGAACCTTCGCCACCGAATCGGCGAGCAGCGCGAAGCCGGCCAGATGAATGACGATGCCTGCCGAGATTTCGGCATGACGGCCGGCGATCTGACTGCGGCGCTTACCATGAAGATCGACGTGCCTGACCGGATGCGGCGCATGTCGGCGGTCTTCGGTGCGGCCCCCGCCCTTGCGAGGGCCGACCGCTGGCAGCTTCTCGACATGGCGAGAGCCTGCGACAGGTGCAAGCATCGGCGTGCCTGCGCACGGGCGCTGGACGGGGACGGTCAGGCCGGAACACAGAATGTGGCCTTTTGCCCGAACGCGGGCGAATATCGTGCGATGACGGCGCACGAGACCGATTGAGGCACCCGGTGGACGGCTCCGGCCGGCGCGGATCGCCTGGAGAGTAGGACGAGACCAGCAAACATGCGCTTCACCCTTCGCCAACTCAGCTATTTTGTCGCGGCCGGAGAAACCGGCAGTGTGACCCGCGCCTCCGAACAGGTGAACATTTCGCAGCCGTCGATTTCGGCTGCGATTTCACATCTGGAAACGGAGTTGGGGGTGCAGCTCTTCGTGCGCCAGCATGCCCAGGGCCTTTCCCTGACACCCGCAGGCCAGCGGCTTCTTTCGGCGGCGAAAGAGGTTCTGCGCGACAGCTACGGGCTTTATGACGTAGTAAACTCCGCCATGGGAAAAGTGGCCGGCCCGATCAATGTCGGGGCCTTCCGCACTTTCATGCCGTTGATCGTGCCCGAATTGTGGAAGGCATTCGTCACCCGCCATCCCGATGTGCAGATGCATGTCACCGAGGGCAGCGAAAGCGAGTTGCTGGAAGGGTTGCGCACCGCGCGGCTTGACGTGGCGCTGACCTACGAGAACAACATCGCGCCCGACATGAACTTCGTCCCGTTGGTATTTCTGCCGACCTATGTGCTTTTGCCGGCAGATCATCCATTGGCGCGGCGAGCCGATCTGAAACTGGCCGAGATCGCGCAGGAGCCTTTCGTCCTGCTGGACCTGCCGCTCAGCCGTCGATATTTCCTTTCGCTGTTCGAACGGCTTGGCATTGCGCCGCACATCGTCACCGAAACCAGCTCCCCGGCGGTGTTGCGCTCTTACGTGGGGGCCGGGATCGGCTATTCGCTGATGACGGTGCGCCCGAAAAACATGCGGGCCGAAAATGACCGCCCGCTGGTCTATGTCGAACTGGCCGAAGATTACCCACCCATGAAACTGGGCCTCGCCTATCTGAAGGAACTCAAGCGCTCGCGGGTTTGCGAAGCGTTTGAAGAATTCTGCCGCGAAATCATCCGCGACGAGGGGCTGCCCGGCATGATGCCGATTCCCGGCAATTGATTTGCCGGGAATCGTTTTTTCTAACGCCGAACGCCAGAAAAGCCTTCTTTCCCATCCTCCACCGCGCTGGAAGAATGGGTGAAGCGCTTCAGAGCACACAAATCACCAGATTGGAAAGGAGTTTCGCTATGGATGGGAAGCTCGATTCAGGGATCCGCAACAGGTTTCTCGAAGGAATGAGCCATGCAGCTTGCACGGTGAACATCGTCACCACCGACGGACCCGCCGGGCGCGCAGGCGTGACGGTTTCGGCGATGGCCTCGGTTTCAGCCGACAGCGATTGGCCCACGCTCCTGGTCTGCGTCCATCACCTTAGCCCGGCAGCGGCAAGGATCGTGGCAAACGGTGTGCTTTGCGTGAACGTGTTGCGGGACGACCAGTCCTATATCTCGGATACTTTCGCCGGCCGCTTCCGGGACGAGGTCGGCGACAAGTTCGATTGCGCCGAATGGGTGGCCATGCCCTCGGGTGCGCCCCGGATCGAGGATCCGCTGGTGGCTTTCGACTGCCGGCTTCTGTCGTCGGAAAAGGTGGGCACCCATCACATCTTCCTGTGCGAGGTGCACGACCTGCAGGTGGCCCGCGCCGGATCACCGCTGATCTACGCGAACCGCGCCTACGGCTCCTCCATCCGCATTGATGGTGCCAGTTCGCTTGCCTCGGCACAGGCGCAGATGGGATCTCGGCTGACGGTGGGATGCTTCCACACCTTCGGGCCTTTCGTCATTCCGCGGCTGTTTCGGCAGATGACAGGCTTCGACGTAAGCCTCGTCGAAGGTGATCAGCGCCGGCTGAGTGAAAGCCTCAAGGCAGGCGAAAGCGAGGTGGCGCTTCTCTATGACATTGAACTCGATGATGGCTTCGAGACCATCGCGCTTCAGGAACTGTCTCCCTACGTGCTGATGGCGGATGGCCACAGGCTGGCCCAGCAATCGGAGATCGACCCGACCGAACTGGCCGAAGAGCCAATGGTCCTTCTGGAAGCGCCGGGCAGCTCCGACTATTTCCTGGGCCTGTTGCGCAGGGCGGGGGTCGAGCCGCTGGTGGCATGGCGCACGCGGTCCTTCGAGATTCTGCGCGGCATGGTTGGCCACGGACTGGGCTATGCGCTGCTGACCACCAAACCGGCCTCCAACATGACCTATGACGGGATGCGGCTGGTTTCGCGCCCCTTGCTCGGCGACCACCTGCCGGCGCGAATCACGATTGCCTGGCGTAAAGGGGCCGTGCTTTCAGCGCCGGCGAAGCGTTTCATCGCCCTCTGCCGTGAGACCTTTCCGGCAAGTGACGCCTGAAGGCAGTCCGCTCCGACCGGAGCGGACGCGGGAGAAAGAACGGGTGCGGACCTCACCCCGACGACGCGAATGCAGCGGATTGGCGACCATCCGCTGTGTCCATGTATGCCCGCGGGGAAACGACTACCTCCGCCTGCAGGCCCCCCGACAATTGTTCGGCACTTTGTGGCATCATACCGCCCCTCGGCGCCAACCTTACCAAAGCGCCTGCCGCCAAGACGGCACTTCGCGCCTTGTTCCGGATGGTGCTAAGGATCATACGGTGCCGCAGCGTCGGATCTGTATTCCAGCCGGACGCGGGCACTTCGGGATCATGCGAATGCAGGTCTATTCGCGGCAGTTGATCCCGCCGGAGGCTGACGGGAACCCGGCAAGCGTCGGCCTGCGGAAACTTGTCACCATAAGGAAAGCCTCTTACCTCACCGCGTGCAGGCGCCAGAAGGCGGGCTCGCCTCCTGCCAAAGGCATGGCAGGGAGGAACAGGCCGGTGGCGGTGATCTCGGCCCGAACCGGCTCACGCTCTTCGTAGCCTTCGGGAGCGGCGAGGAAGACCCCTGCTTCGGGCCGGCAAAGGCTCGGATGCAGATGCAGCCGCCCGTCGGCGCCGCGCAGAACCTCGACCAGCCACGGAGCGCCGAGCAACCGCCCGGCTCCGGCCAGATCGCCGCTCCGGATAGCCGCGCGGATCCGGGTCGAAGAAATCCGTTCGCCACCGGCGGCAATCTCGGGAGCGGTATGGACATGGAAGCCGTAGTCCTGCCCCAGCATCGCGAGCCTCTGCATATCCCCCGCCCGGCCCCGGCCGAAACGGAAATCCGCCCCCGCCACCACCGCCGAGACGCCAAGCGCACCGGCCAGCACTTCCGCCGCGAACACCTCCGGCGAAAGTCCGGCAAAGGCGGCGTCAAAGCGTGGGGAGAACACGAAATCCACCCCCTCACCCGCCAGAACCCGCTGTTTACTGTCAGGCGAGGCCAGCCGGAACGGTCCATCCTGCACACCGAAAAACGTGCGCGGATGCGGCTCGCAAGACATGACGGCGACCGGCCGGCCCCCGGCAACCCTGTGCGCCACTGCAACCAGCGCCCGGTGGCCGAGGTGAAAGCCGTCGAAATTCCCAAGCGCCAGAACCCCGCCACGCAGGCCATGCCCCGCAGGAAGCGATTGCCTGACGATGACAGGCCAAGCCGCAGATCGGGCAGGCGGCGGGCAAAGTGGCTGCAAATGAACCATCGAAGTTGATATCCCTGTTGCGTGCCCTGCAACCGTAAGATCGCGGCTCTCCTCGGAAAATTCCGAAGTTCCGAACCTTTGGCTCGAAAAATCCTGCTCCGGCGTCGTTCCTTCGGCGCAAGGATACGGAATGTCCTGATATGAAACGCCCGGGACAGACGGGCACGCGCCTTGGCTCAGCTTTTCCAATTCGCTGCATCGGGCAAAGCTGTTTGAGCGTAGAACTCCGGAAAACCTAGACTTGCGATAAATAATTAATCAGGGAGATCGCAAGATGAGTCGCGGCCATTTCATCGGCAACGCCCGGCATCCGGGCGGTTCGGGGAAGAAGATCGACTGCATCGACCCGGCCACTGCCATGACGTTCGACAGCATCGCTGCCGGCAGCGCGGAAGATATCGACGCTGCGGTATGTGCGGCTCGGCGCGCCTTCACGGCCTGGAAGGCCACGACCGGGGCGGAGCGGGCCCGAATCCTGAGGGCAATCTCGGGCGCGATCACCGCCAACCGCGACCGTCTGGCTGAAATCGAGACCCGCGACAACGGCAAGCCGCTGCCGGAAGCCTTCATTGACGTCGACACCATCGCGCAGATCTTCGCGATGTATGCCGATATGGCCGAAGAACTTGATGCGCGCGGCGAAGAGGCGGTCGGCCCGTCCGGCGGCGCGATGAAAACCACCGTCGCCTACCGGCCGGTCGGCGTCATCGGCATGATCACACCGTGGAACTTCCCGCTGGAGCAATTCACCTGGAAAGTAGCACCGGCGCTGGCCGCTGGCTGCTGCGCGGTGGTCAAGCCCTCGGAGTTCACCTCGCTTTCGTCGCTGGAACTGGCGGCGCTGATGGCCGGGGCGGGCCTGCCGCCGGGCGTCATCAACGTCGTGACCGGCACCGGTGCCGAAGCAGGCGCGGCACTGGTGCGTCATCCGGGGGTGGACAAGATGTCCTTCACCGGCTCCACCGCTACCGGCAAGCAGATCATGCGCATCGCCGCCGAGGATCTGAAGCGGGTCAGCCTGGAGCTTGGCGGCAAGAACCCCCTGATCGTCTTCGACGACGTGGACCTTGACGCCGCAGTGCAATGGGTGGGCTTCGGCGCCTTCGTCAATCAGGGGCAGGTCTGCACCGCCTCTTCGCGCCTTCTGGTGCAGGAAAGCATCGCCGGGCGCTTCCTCGACCGCCTGACCGAACTGGCCGAGGCGATCCATATCGGCCCCGGCAGTGCCGAGGGCGTGAAGATGGGTCCGCTGATCAGCCAGGCACATCATGACAAGGTGATGTCCTATGTTCAGGCAGGCATGGAGGCCGGGGCGAGACTGGTAACCGGCGGCAGCCGCCCGCCGGGCCTGAACGCCGGCTATTTCGTCGCCCCGACCATCTTTGCCGATGTCACCCCCGATATGACGATCTGGACCGAGGAGATCTTCGGTCCGGTCCTCAGCGTCATGACCTTCCGCACCGAGGAGGAGGCTGTCCGGCTGGCGAACGACACGCCCTATGGGCTGGCGGCCAGCGTATTGAGCAAAGACCGCGCCCGCGCCGAACGGGTGGGCGACGCCCTGGAGGCCGGGATCATCTGGCAGAATTGCAGCAATATGGTGGTGATCGAAGCCCCCTGGGGCGGGATCAAGAAAAGCGGCATGGGACGCGAGTTGGGGCGCTGGGGGCTGGAAAGCTACCTGGAGCCCCGGCAGAAGACTCGCTGGCTCGGTGATGGCAGCCTGGACTGGTATGCCCTGCCCGACCGGCTGGCCGCCGAATGAACCTGATCACCGAAGCCTATACGGGGAAGTCGTCTGACATGACGCAAGACAGCCACTCACAGCGCAACCCGCGCTACGATATTCTTTTTGAGCCGGTGCAGATCGGCCCGGTCACCGCGAAGAACCGCTTCTATCAGGTGCCGCACTGCAACGGTGGCGGCTACCGCGACCCCTCGGCGGTGGCCGAGATGCGCCGCGTCAAGGCCGAAGGCGGCTGGGGCGTGATCTTCACCGAACAGGTCGAGATGCATCCGACTTCGGAAATCGCCCCCTTCATCGAATTGCGCCTGTGGGAAGACAAGGACATTCCCGCCCTGGCCCGCATGTCCGAGGCGATGAAATCGCATGGCGCACTGGCGGGAATTGAACTGGCCTATAGCGGCGTGAACGGCAGCAACCTCTATACCAAGGAGGTGCCGCGCGGGCCGATGTCCTCGCCGATCCTGACCTTCTTCAAGGATCCGGTTTCGACCCGGGCGATGGACAGGCAGGACATCCGCGATCTGCGCCGCTGGCATCTCGAAGCCTATCGCCGCGCGAAAACCGCCGGTTTCGACCTCATCGAACTTTATGGCGCGCATGGCTTCGGCATCATTCAGCATTTCCTCTCGCCGCTGACCAACCAGCGGAGCGATGAATATGGCGGCAGTCTGGAGAACCGCTCCCGCCTTTTGCGCGAACTGATCTCGGATGCGAAGGATGCGGTGGGCGACACGATGGCCATCGGCCTGCGCCTGTCGCTCCATGAGACGGGCGGGCTGGAAAACTCCGAATTGCGCGACCTGATCGCGATGCACGGCGAGTTGCCCGACCTATGGGACATGG
>JAIRJX010000067.1 GCA_031260425.1 Gemmobacter sp. | reverse complement strand
CGATCTTCGAGGCGTTGTTGCAGCGGCCCGGCTCGATCCTCACCAAGCCGCAGCTCGAAGACCGCCTCTATGCCTTCGACAGCGAGGTCGAGAGCAATACGATCGAAGTCTATGTCAGCCGCCTGCGCAAGAAGCTTGGCCGGGACGCCATCGAAACCCTGCGCGGTCTGGGTTACCGGCTGGGCCAACCCGGAGCCGGCGTATGAGGCGACCGCGCAGTCTGCGCCGTGACCTGTCGCTCGGGGTTGCACTCGGTATCGTGGTGCTGTGGCTTCTGGCCATCCTGCTTGCCAGCCAGTCCTTGCGGCACGAGTTGAACGAAGCCTCGGACGGCGCGCTTCAGGAGGTTGCCGAACGTGTCCTGTCGCTTGCCGTCGTGGAACTGACGAATACGGCGGATGATGCGCGCGCGCGCCTGATCTCCCCGCTCGACGGAGACGACGAATACCTGACCTATGCGATCTACGATGACGAAGGCCGCGTGCTGCTTTACTCCCATGAAGCGCATCGCAAGCTGTTCGCCGACAAATCCCGGCTCGGGTTCTGGAACCGGGGGGGATACCGGCTTTATGGAACGGAAGCCGTTTCCGGCGCCTATCGGATTGCCGTCGCCGAACCTCTGGAGCATCGGCATGAAGCCCTGGCGCGTGCGCTGGCGATGCTGGCCTGGCCGATCGCCGCCCTGCTGCCACTGAGCATCCTCTGGGTATGGTGGCTGACCCGCGCCCGCCTGAAGCCGATGCACCGGCTGTCGGAAGCGGTCCGCAATCGCGACGAGACCGACCTCGCGCCGGTCGTGACCCAGGGGTTGCAGGCCGAGTTTCTGCCGCTCAACGCCTCCATCAATCGTCTGATGCAACGGATGTCACGGGCCTTGGCGGCCGAGCGGGCGTTCACCTCGGCGGCGGCGCATGAGCTCCGGACACCGATCGCCGCCGCCCTCGCCCAGAGCCAGCGTCTCGCCCGCGAACTGGAGCAGGGGCCGCAAAAGCCGCGGGTGATGGCGCTGGAGGCCGAACTCAAGCGCCTGGCGCGGCTTGCCGAAAAGCTTTTGCAACTCGCGCGGGCCGAAGGTGCCGGGGTTCTGCGGGAAACGCCGGGCGATCTCGTACCGATCCTTGCCTTGACGCTGGAGGATTTCCGCACCGAGGGCCAGGGTGATCGCCTGCGGGCCGATCTGCCGGACGAAGCCCTGTCGCGCATCGATCCGGACGCCTTCGGCATCCTGGCCCGGAACCTGATCGAGAATGCGTTGAACCACTCGCCGGCCGGGACGGCGGTCGAAGTGGTCCTTGCCGGATCGGGAAGGCTGAGCGTCGCCAATGACGGAGCCACCATCCCGCCCGACACGCTCGCCCGGCTGAAGCAGCGCTTCGAGCGGGCACGGACGGATGGCCCCGGCTCCGGTCTCGGCCTTGCCATCGCCGAAAGCATCGCGCGCAGTGCCGGGGGACGGCTGGAGCTGGTTTCCCCGATCCCGGGAAGGCCGGCTGGTTTCCTCGCCGTCTTCGACCCCGAAGCGCAGGCCACCGGCGAACGGGCCGCGAAACTTCCGGGCCGGTGACGAACGCGTCCCGGGCGGTGCGCAGTTGCCCCATAAGGCTGGCGCCCAGCCGTCTCTCTGGCGCCGGGATCTTCCCGCGGGACGCCTGAGCTACGGCTTCGGGAACGGGAAAGGGGACAAACAACGAGCGCCCCGCATCCTTATCGTGCCAAGGCGGTCGGTCCAATATTCATGCGGCGTGGCGGAACGACCCTCAAACGGGATGGTTGGCCCAGCGAAGGGCGCATCCCGAGAGAACCGATCATTCCCGTTTGAAATCAAGGCTTTTTGGTTGAAACTGAATGCAGTTCATACTCATCGCCGGCAGTTCGGAGCAAGGCGGAACGACGGACTGGCTGGGGCGCCAGGATTCGAACCTGGGTATGGCGGTACCAAAAACCGCTGCCTTACCGCTTGGCTACGCCCCAACCGTGGGGCGGTGTTTAGCCAAGGGGGGCGGATGGCGCAAGGGTGTTCGTGCGAAAAATCCGCGTCCTCCCGTCCGGAATGCCGGCGGGGTGCCCGTCAGCGCGTGAAAAGTTCCCGGGTGAAGGATGACCCGCAACCCCGCCCATTGGGGAAAGTTGCGGGCGGATCGCCCTGCCCAGCCCGGTCACTCCTCGTCGCCCTCTCCTTCTTCCTCTCCGTCCTCCCCGGCCAGCCCGCGCCCGCCGGCCTTCGCCCCGGTCACCACGCCAAGGCTTTTCAGCTTGCGGTGCAGCGCCGAGCGCTCCATGCCGACGAAGCTCGCGGTGCGGGAGATGTTGCCGCCGAAGCGGTTGATCTGGTTGATCAGGTATTCCTTCTCGAAAAGCTCCCGCGCCTCGCGCAGCGGCAGCATGGCGACCTGACCCGAGATCACCAACCGCCCCTCCTCGCCCGCCAGCCCGTCCTGCCCGGGCAGTTCGCGCGCCTCGATCGGGCCGGTGCCATCACCAAGGATCAGCACCCGCTCGATCACATTGCGCAACTGGCGCACATTGCCGGGCCAGCGCATGGTCTGCAGCATCGCCTCGGCAGCGGTGGTAAGCTCCCGCAGCGGCAGGCCCTGGCCGCGATGGAGCATCTCGATGAAATGACGGGTGAGTTCGGGGATGTCCTCGCGCCGCTCCTCAAGCGAGGGAACGGCAATGGGCACCACGTTCAGCCGGTCGTAAAGCTCCTGCCGGAAGCGGCCGGCCGCGATCTCGGCGCGCAGATCATGCGTGGTGGACGAGATCACCCGCAGATCGACCCGCACCTTGTCCTGCCCGCCGACGCGGGTGAACTGCTGCTCGACCAGCACGCGCAGGATCTTCGACTGGGTGCCCAGCGGCATGTCCGCCACCTCGTCGAAATAGATGATGCCGCCATGCGCCTGTTCCAGCAGCCCGTGCTCCACCCCACGTTCGGGGAGAGAGCGGCCGAACAGCACCTCTTCCATCCGCTCGGGTTCGATCGCGGCGGAGGAGACGATGACGAAGGGCGCCGAGGCACGGTTGGAATGGGCATGGATATGGCGCGCGGCCAGTTCCTTGCCTGAACCCGCGGGGCCGGTGAGCATGACGCGGCCATTCGACTTCGTCACCTTGTCGAGCTGGTTCCTCAGCGCCCGGAACGAGGCAGAGGAACCCAGCATCTCCGACGCGGTCACATCGCGCCGGCGCAACTCGCTGTTCTCGCGGCGCAGGCGCGAGGTCTCCATGGCGCGGCTGACCACCACCATCAACTGGTCGATGTTGAAGGGCTTTTCGATGAAGTCATAGGCGCCCTGCTTGATCGCCGCCACCGCGATCTCGATATTGCCATGGCCCGAAATGATGACCACCGGCACGTCCGGGTTGTCGCGCTTCACCACCTTGAGGATGTCGATCCCATCCATGCGGCTGTCCTTCAGCCAGATATCGAGGATCATCAGCGCCGGTTGTTCGGCATTGATCGCCGCCATGCAGTCGTCGGAATTGGCGGCGAGGCGGACCGGGAAGCCCTCGTCCTTCAGGATATCGCCGATCAGTTCGCGGATGTCGCGTTCGTCGTCCACGATCAGAATATTGCTCATGTCTCTCCCGGGCCTCCCCCCGTGGCCGTGAAGCGTCCGCGCGGGCGCGGCGGGCGTTCGGTCCGCGGCAGGCGGATCTCGGCCAGCGCGCCCGCATGGGCGTTGCCGTCAAAGTGCGGGGCGTCGAGCAGCGCCAGCGTCCCGCCGTGTTCCTCGATGATCTTCCGGACGATGGCGAGGCCAAGACCGGTGCCCTTCTCGCGCGTCGTCACATAGGGCTCGAACAGCCGCGAGCGGTCCGGCGGCAGGCCGATACCGTTGTCGGCGATGGTCAGGGTGACCTCCGCCTCTTCCACCGTGCAGGCAAGCCGGATCTCCGGGCGGAAACCCTCGGGCGCGCCCTTCTCGACCAGCCCCTCGATGGCCTCGCCCGCGTTCTTGATCAGATTGGTCAGCGCCTGGCCGATCATGGTTGCGTCAAGCTCCATGAGGAGAGGGCCGTCCGGCAGATCGGCCCGCAGCGCCACCCCCGGCAACCCGGCATCCTGCAATGTCACCACATCGCGCAGAAGTTTCACCAGATCGGTCTCGCGCCGGTCGGGTTCAGGCATCCGGGCGAATTTGGAGAACTCATCCACGATATGGCGCAGGTCATTGGTCTGGCGCACGATCACATCGGCGAGCTGTTCCAGCTCTTCGGGCGCTGCCACCTCGCGGCGGAACTTGCGCTTGATGCGTTCTGCCGAAAGCTGGATCGGGGTCAGCGGGTTCTTGATCTCATGCGCGATGCGGCGTGCCACGTCGCCCCAGGCGGCCATGCGCTGCGCGCTGACCAGATCGGTCACATCGTCGAAGGCCACCACATAGCCTTCAAGCCGTCCACTGTCGCTCCGCCGGCTCGACATGCGCACCAGCAGGCTTTCCATCCGGCCCGCGCGGGTGAGCCGGATTTCCTCCTGCACCGCGGCGCCGCCCCCGGCGCGCAACCGCTCGAACAATGCGCCGAATTCCGGCACCGCCACGGCCAGCGCCACCTCGCCCTGCCCCTCGCTGAAATCCAGCAGCCGCTCCGCCGCGCGGTTGACGAAATCCACCGAGCCTTCGGCATCAAGGCCGATCACCCCGGCGGTGACCGAGGAAAGCACGCTGTCGAACAGCCGACGTCGCCGTTCCGACTGGCGGTGATTTTCCACCAGAGCATCGCGCTGGCCCTTCAGTTCGTGCGTCATCTTGTTGAACACACGGCCCAGCATGGCGATTTCGTCATCGCCCTCTTCCTCGACCACCCGCACGTTCAGATCGCCCTCACCCACCCGCGCGGCAGCCGAGGCGAGGCGCCCGACCGGCCGGCTCAGCCGTTCGGCGAACCACAGGCCCAGCCAGATTGCGGCAAGGATCAGGATCAGAGCGAAACCGAGGTAAAGCAGCCCGAACTCGAACAGGATGCGCCCACGCGCCTGTTCGACCTGCTGATAGAAGCGCACCGTCTCCTTGGTCTCGTCAAGCAGGCTCAGCAGGCGGCCATCCACCGTGCGCGAGATCAGCAGGTAACGATCTGCGTAGGCATCAAGGTGAACCAGCGCGCGGAACTCGTTGTTCGCCCAGTCCTGGATCACCACCACCTCGCCGGCTTGCGCGCGCGCGATCTCCTCGGGCGTGGGCTTCTCGAAGTCGAACAGATAGGATTTGTCGCCGCGCGTGCGCAATTCGCCGCCGCCGTCGATCAGGAACGCCTCGCGCAGGCCGCGCTGAATGCTTTCCTGCGCCTGCGTGAGCAGCGGGCGCAACTGGCCGTCATCAAGAAAGAAGGTCGATTGCTTGGCGGCGTTGAGACTTTCCGCGATGGCCCGCGCATCGGCGGTCAACCCCTCGCGGTGCTCGCTCTCATAAGCCTCCGCGGCGGCGAGCGAGGCACCCACCACCCGCTGCACCCGTTCCGAGAACCAGCCCTCCAGCCCGACATTCACCGTCAACACCGCAAAGACCGCGACCAGCACCGTCGGCATCAGGGCCACCAGTGCAAAAACCCCGGTCAGCCGCAGATGCAGCCGCGACCCGGCGGAGTGGCTGCGCCGGTCGGCCACCATGCGCATGACCCGCGCCAGCACCAGCGCCGCGACCACCAGCGCATAGACGAAATCCACCAGCAGGATCACCCGCAGCAGCGTTGATCCGGTGCCGTCATCCAGCGGCCCGAGGGCAGCCAGCGTGGCGATGACGAGGACCGGGCCGAGCACGACGAGGCTCAGCGTCATCAGGGTCTGCACACGCTTCTGCCGCCGCAGCCGCGACAGTTTCAGAACCCATGCCCCGCCTGCCGCCGCAGCCCGCAACCGCCTACCCCCGAAACCGGAGGGCCAGGCCCCCCGCTGCCATATCCTGTGGCGTGAATCGATCGAGACCGGAAAGACACGCCATATGTTGCGATTTTACATCAGCTTGCGGCGGCGTGTCACGCGAATATCCAGATCCGTGATCTTCTTGCGCAAGGTATTGCGGTTGATGCCAAGCAGATCGGCACATTTTACCTGATTGCCCCAGGTGGCCTCCAGCGCGATCTCGATAAGCGGCGCCTCCACCTCGCGCAGGATACGCAGCCATACGCCCGGCGGTGGCAACTCTTCGCCATGCAGATCGAAATAGCGCCGCAGATGCCGGGCAACCGAGGAGGAAAGGCTGTCCCCCGTGCCCGGACCCGTCATCGGTCCGGAGGATGGCAGCGCACCGAGGGCGGCCACGACCTCCGCGCGGCCGATCTCGGGCCCGGTCGCGGTCACCGTCAGCCGCTTCAGCACATTCTCAAGCTGGCGCACATTGCCGGGCCAGCCATAGGCCTTCATCAGGTCATGCGCCTCGGGCGAGAGTCTGAAATCGCGCCCGCCCCGCGCCAGAAGATGCTCGGTCAGAGCCGCGATATCGTCGGCCCGTTCCCGCAGGCTGGGCGCCTGCAGCGTCACGCCGCCGAGACGGTAGAACAGATCCCGCCGGAACAACCCCGCCCCCGTCCGCGCTGCAAGATCCCCTTGCGAGGTCGCCATGATGCGCGGGGCCGTGCCGCCCTCGCCCGGCATGTCGAGCATCCGCACGAGGCGGGCCTGTGCCGCGTCATCCAGATCCGCCACCTCGTCGAAGACGAGGCTGCCGCCCCGCGCCCGCTCAAGCAGTTGCGCCGGACCTTCCGTCCCCTGCAGATCCGAGGGTTGCGCCACCGCGAAAGGCCCGGCGCGCCGATCGGAGAAATCGTGGATCACGCGGGCGATCAGCGATTTTCCGGTGCCGCTCTCACCGGTGATCAGCACCGCAAGGTCGGTGTTCATCACCCGCGCCACCAGCCGGTAAAGCGCCTGCATCGCGGGCGCACGGCCGACCAGCGGCAGATCCTCCTCCATTGCTTTCGGCTGCGGCTCCGGTGCCCGACGCTTCATATCAAGCGCCCGGGCCGAACGTTTCATCAGATCCGGCAGATCGAAAGGCTTCGGCAGATAGTCGAAAGCCTGCCGCTCCGCCGCCTGAATCGCGGTCATGATCGTATTGCGGGCCGAGATCACGATGACCGGAAGGCCGGGGCGCAGCCTGCCGATGCGGGGCAGCGCCTCCAGCCCGTTGCCGTCAGGCATGACGACATCCGAGATCACCAGATCGCCCATCCCCTCCTCCACCCAGCGCATCAGCGTCACCAGCGAGGCGGTGGCATGAACCTTGCAGCCCGCCCGCGTCAGCGCCTGGGTCAGCACCGTGCGGATCGTGCGGTCGTCATCGGCCACCAGAACCGTTCCATCCATCAGTCTGCCTCCCCCTTTTCAATCCCGCGCGGCGGCACCGGCAGCGACAGCCGGAACACCGTTCGCCCCGGCACCGCATCGGCCGCGATCCAGCCCTCGTGCCCGGTCACGATCTTCGAGACCAGCGCGAGGCCAAGACCGGTGCCGTTTTCCCTGCCCGACACGAACGGCTCGAAGATCTCTGCCGCGATCCCGGGCGGCAAGCCGGGACCGTCGTCGATGATCTCGACCTGCAGGGGCAGCGCCCGGCCTGTGCCGTCCTTGTGCCGCAGGCGCAACGAAAGATCATAGCGGGTGCGCAGCGTGATGGTGCCGCCCGCCTCGCCCGCCGCCTCCGCCGCGTTCCGGATCAGGTTGAGGAAGACCTGCACCAACTGATCCGGGTCGGCCCAGGTCGGCGGTAGCGAGGGATCGTATTCCTCGACAAAGCGCATCCGCGCGGCAAATCCCATCGCGGCGGAGCGGCGTGCGCGGTCCAGCGCGTCATGGAGGTTCACCGCGCGCCGTGCCGGCGGCAGCAGGTTGCCGAACTGCTCCACCTGTTCCAGCAGCTTCACGATGCGCCGCGTTTCCTCGACAATGAGGCCGCTCAGTTCCCGGTCTTCGGGAGAGAGGTTCGGCGACAGCAGTTGCGCCGCGCCGGAAATGCCGGCAAGCGGGTTCTTGATCTCATGCGCCAGCATCTCCGCCATGCCGATCGCCGATTTCGCCGCCGTGCGGGCTGCACCGGTCCGCCCCAGCCGCCCGACGATCTCGCGCGGTGAAATCAGAAGCATCAGCACCTTCGGATCATCAGCCATCGGCGCTACCTGCACCATGGATTGCACCGGGGCCTTGCCCGCGCTGCCCACCTCGACATCGTTGATGAAGAGGGCCGAGCGGTTGGCCCGCACCCGCGCGAAGGCTCCTTCCAGATCGGCGTCGACCTGGATACGCCCGAAAACCGGCTGGCCCCGCAGGCTGCGGGACGAGGTGTTGAGGAACAGCTCCGCCGCCGGATTGGCCTCGATGATCCGCGCGGTATCGTCGATCAGCAGGGCCGGTATCGGCAGCGAGGCCCAGATGGCAGCGGAAGCGGGGCGGAGTTCCGTCATGCCGCCTCCCGCGCCTGTTGCCGGAACAGGAGGCGAAGCCCGCGCACGACCTGTGCGGGCACCTCGCCCGTCATCACCTCGCCCCGCGCCGCATTCAGGCCCGCGACCTCCAGATACCAGCCAAGGTGTTTGCGCGCGATCCTCACCCCGAGATCGGGGCCGTAGAAGGACAGCATCGCTTCGTAATGCGCCACCACCAGATCGGCCAGCGCCTCGCCCTGCGGCACCGCCGGGCCCGCGCCGCCGCGCAGCGCCGCCGCCACCTGCGCCAGCAGCCAGGGCCGCCCCTGCGCGCCGCGCCCGATCATCACGCCACCCGCGCCGGAGAGCCGCAGCGCCTCAGCCGCCGTCATTGCATCGACGATATCGCCATTGGCGATCAGCGGCAGACCGACCGCCTTCTTCACCGCCCGGATCGCCGCCCAATCCGCCCGCCCCTTGTAGAACTGGCAGCGGGTGCGGCCATGGATCGTCACCATCGCCACCCCGGCCGCTTCGGCTCGCCGCGCAAGCTCCGGCGCGTTCAGCAGACCCGCATCCCAGCCGAGCCGGGTCTTCAGCGTCACCGGCACCGAGACCGCGCCCACCACCGCTTCGATCAGCCGCAGCGCGTGGTCGAGATCCTTCATCAGTGCCGAGCCGGAATAGCCGTTGGTCACCTTCTTTGCCGGGCAGCCCATGTTGATGTCGATGATCCGTGCGCCCTGCCCTTCGACATATTTCGCGGCCTCCGCCATCCAGTAAGGCTCGCGCCCGGCAAGCTGCACTGCGGTTGCGGCCTCGCCCAATCCCAGTTCCGCCCGGGCCCGGGCCAGCGGGCGCGCCTGCACCACCTCCTGGCTCGCCACCATCTCGCTTACCACCAGTCCGGCGCCGAACGAGGCCACCAGCCGGCGGAACGGCAGGTCGGTAATGCCGGCCAGCGGCGCAAGGAAGACCGGCGGATCAAGCGCCATGTCGGCCAGTGATATGGGCACCTGCGGCATTCCTTCGTCTGTCACTCCGGGACGATATGCGCGCCCGGGGCGTGAAAGCCACATTTCCGGGCACAATCTGCAGAGCGATGAAATTTTAGGCGTTTTCCTGCCGGACCGCCACCGGATTGTCATCG
>JAIRJX010000064.1 GCA_031260425.1 Gemmobacter sp. | reverse complement strand
GGATCGCCCCGCACCGCCGCCACCGGCAGTTCGACCAGTTCCGAGACCCGCATTCCGGTTGCGTAAAGCAGTTCCAGCAGCGCCCGGTTGCGGATCTGATCGTCGAGCGAGCGGCCCTTGTCGCGCGCGGCCTCCAGCAGGCGGTCGACTTCGGCATGGCTCAGCACCATGGGCAGCCGTTTCGCACGTGCGGGCCCGCCGATCCGCAGCGCGGGATTGTCGCTGCGCCACCCTTCTTCGTGGCTGAACCGATAAAGCTGGCGGATCGCCGACAGCCGACGGGCGCGGGTGGCTGCCGACAGCCCCTCCGCCTCGCAGGCGACGAGGTAGTCCTCCACCTCGCCGCGCGACGCACCAACCAGCGTAGCACCACGCTGCGCGAGCCAGCCCGCGAAATCCAGAAGGTCGCGGCCATAGGCAAGGCGGGTATTGCGTGCGGCGTCGCGTTCGGCTGCCTGCGCCTCGAGGAAGGCGGAGATCCAGCGTTGCGCCATGGCGTCGGCGCTCATCCCCGCCGCTCCAGCAGCAGAAGCTCCAGTGCGGTGCGCCGCGCCGTCTCCTCCAGCCCCATCCCTCGCAGGAGAGAAAGCCCCTCCGCCACGCTGCGCGGATCACCCTGCACCCCGCGCTCCACCTGCTCCATGGCCAGAAGCAGCGCCTCGCCGAAGCGTTTATCGTCGAGAGCCCTGCGGGCATTGTCGCCGATCGCAGGAGCAAGGAAGGCGGGGGCCAAACCCCGCGCCATGCTGTCGGGTGGGGTCAGGCCGCCTATGTCGCCCCGTGCGAGGCCGATCAGGAAGGCTTCCTCTGTATCGGGTCTGGGCATCCTTGCCTTGCGGCGCAGAGCTACGGCCTCATAGCCGGAGGAGAGCAGGCCGATGCGGAAGGCCAGCGCGCCGGCCTCGCCCTCCAGATCCAGATCCATCAGCCGCGTGGCGAAGAGAGCAGCGAAGGGCGGCTCCAACTCGGCCGAGACCATGGCCTGCCAGACCTGCGGCAGGATCGCAGAAACCGCCGCCTTGTCGCCCTTGCTCAGCGCGGCATCGAAACGCTGGAACAGATCCACCCTGTCCCAGACCCCACCCGAGGCCGCCGGACTGCGTTCGGTATAGATGCCAAGCAGCATGTTCGGCGTGATCGCCCCGGCCTGGGCCAGCCGCTCCGCCGCCTCGATCTGTGCTTTCCAGCCCGATTGCGGGCGCAACTCGGCCCGCGAGAAGGCGAGCGGCAGGCCAAGCGTCGGCAGCGGCTCGCCGATCGCCTCGTAGATGCACCAGATCAGCGGTGTCGGTCGGCGGGGGGGCGGCAGGGCGGGCAGGCTGTCGGTCAGTTCGGCATCGAGAAAGCGCTCGAGCAGCGCCTCATCCTCCGGCGCCACCTGGCCGAGCGCCCGTGCGGTGCCCAGCGTCAGCGCCGCCGCATTCCAGTCGCCAGCGCGCGCGAGGCAGAAAATCCGGGCGGGCAGCGTGGGGGCGAGTTGCGGCGAGGCGCGCATCTCTTCGCAGGCGGCGCTCTCGTCGCCGGTCAGAAGGGCTATGTCGAAGCGACGGCGGAACAGCTCCGGCGTGGTGTCGCCGGCCAGCACGGCCAGTGCCCCGGCCTGATCCAGCGCCCCCATGTCAAGCAGCTTGTCGATCCGCGCCAGCAGCACCACCCCCTGCGGCCCACTGTCCACCGGCGGCTCCGCCTCGGCGAGGAGAAGCGTGATCATCAGCCCCCGAAGCGCGGGCAGGCTGTCGGTCCGCGCCGAGGAAAGCAGCCGCGCCACCTCCTCTGCCCGCATCAGGCCCCAGAGGGTCCGGGGCAGGCCGGTCCGGGCTGAGGAGAGCAGCCCCACCCCGTCCGGTGTCGGCGCGCCAAGGACAGAAACCGTGACCTCGGCGGGGCTGGCGTCTCTGGTCACGGCGGGCTCTGCGCTGTCGGCGCGCGGCAGCGGCACCGAACTGGGGGGCCTGCCATCCTGCGGCCGGCTTTCGGGCGGAGGGGCGGCGACCGATTTCGACAACCAGTCGATCGCGGAAAGCGGCCCCTCGGCCCCGGCCGCTCCGGACAGGGCCAACAGAAGGCCGAGCGTCAGAGCGGGCCGCCGCAGATCAATCGACATCAAGCGTCACCGGTCTGGTCACATCCTGCTGCTGTGGCTGGGTCATGCCGAAATAGGCGTATCCCGCAAGCGCCACGAGGCCGAGAACGGCCAGCAGGGAAAGCAGTTTGATGATCCTCAGCATGGCATTTTCCGTCCTTCGTCTCTTCTGCCCGTTCTTGCCGCCTGCACCGGCGGAAGCCAAGCCCAAAGCTAAGCCCAAGCTAAGCCCGGTGCGCGGAGTATTTCGACGATTATATATGGCAATTCCATCAAGTTCACGCCATTCAGGACGAAACTTCGCGCGCCCGGCGGCTGATGGTCGGCTTCGGGCACGCAGGCAGGGGTGGCGCGGGCATGGAGCGTCTGAGGAAGACGGTCGTTCTGGTGGGCATGATGGGGGCGGGCAAGACCGCCGTGGGCACCGCCTTGGCTCGGATTCTGGCGGTGCCGTTCTGCGATTCCGACGAGGAGATCGTCAAGGCCGCCCAATGCAGCATCGCCGAGATCTTCGAGCGTGACGGCGAGCCGTTCTTCCGCGACCGCGAAAGCGAGGTCATCGCGCGGCTGCTGCGCGGGCGCCCCTGCATCCTGTCCACCGGTGGCGGCGCCTTTCTCAGCCTGCGCAACCGTGATCTCATCGCCGGGACGGGGATCTCGGTCTGGCTGCGGGCGGATCTCGATCTGCTGTGGCAGCGGGTGCGCCACAAGTCCACTCGG
>JAIRJX010000063.1 GCA_031260425.1 Gemmobacter sp. | reverse complement strand
TGCAGACCGGAGGTCGCATCGTGGATGTCGCCATCGAAAAACTTGCCATGATCGGAATAGTACATGATCTGCCCGATCGTGGAGCAGGCGCATTTCGGCACGACGCGATATACGACGCTCTCACTCTCCGTCATCCAGGTGCCCGGGAAACCCATAAGCCTTGCCTCCGATCGCTCCGACGCCGCCAGAAGCGACGGGTCATCTGCCTATGCCGCAAAAGACCAAACAAACTCGGTCTTTTCAATGACCCCTAAAGCACTTTATGGAAACAGGGAACGGCAAGAATACTCCTGGTTTCGTGAATGGCAAAAATCGCCTATATCCTGCTGTGCCACAAGGATCCGGCGGGGATCATCGCGCAGGCGCAGCGTCTCACCTCTGCGGGGGACTTCGTCTCCATCCATTTCGACGCCCGGGCGCGACGCGCGGATTATGACAGGATTCGTGCCGAACTTGCGGCCAACCCCTCGGTCACCTTCGCCGGGAAGCGGCTGAAATGTGGCTGGGGTGAGTGGAGCCTGGTTGACGCCTCGCTTCAGGCGGTGCGAGCGGCGGTCGACGCCTTTCCGCGCGCAACGCATTTCTACATGCTGTCGGGCGACTGCATGCCGGTCAAGTCCGCCGAATACGCCCACGACTTCCTCGACCGCGAGGATGTGGACTATATCGAAAGCTTCGATTTCTTCACCTCCGACTGGATCAAGACCGGGATCAAGGCCGAACGGCTGGTCTACCGTCACTGGTTCAACGAGCGCACCCGGAAATGGTTGTTCTATACCTCGCTCGGCCTGCAACAGCGCTTCGGGCTGGAACGTCGGATCCCGGAGGACCTGTCGATCCAGATCGGCTCGCAATGGTGGTGCCTGCGGCGGCGGACCGTGGAATGGATCCTGGATTTCTGCCGCCAGCGCCCGGATGTGATGCGTTTCTTCCGCACCACCTGGATCCCCGACGAGACCTTCTTCCAGACCCTGGTGCGCCATCTGGTGCCGCAGGACGAGATTCGCGCCCGCACGCTCACGTTCCTGATGTTCTCCGACTACGGGATGCCGGTGAATTTCTACAACGACCAGTATGACCTGCTGATCTCGCAGGACTATTTGTTCGCCCGCAAGATCTCCTCCGATGCGCTGGACCTGAAGGAACGGCTGGGCCGGCTTTATAATACCGAGGGCGCGCGCTTCACTATCTCGAACGAGGGGCGCAGCCTCTACCGCTTCCTGAGTGGCCGCGGGCGCGTCGGCCGCCGCTTTGCCCCCCGCTTCTGGGAGGCCGAGGCGAGCCTCGGGCGCGAGCGCATGTTGCTTATCGTCACCTGCAAGAAATGGCATGTAGCCAAGCGCCTGGTCGAACAGATCCGGCGGGTGACCGGGATGTCTGCGGTGGATTACCTGTTCAACGAAGCTTCCACCCCCTTGCCCGATCTGGGCGGGATCCAGTCCACCATCGAAAAGCGCACCCGCCATCACCGGGCGCTGGTGCGGATGCTGTTCGACTACTGGTCGACCGACCGGCTTCTGCTTTGCATCGATCCGGGCAGTATCGAACTGATTCAGGATTTCTACAGCGACAAGTCGGTGGTTCGCCTGCTGGAGATCGAGTGCCTGTTTTCGGATGATTACCTGCTCGGCCATGCCCGCCGCGTCGGGCTTGCCAGCGACAGCAGCCCGCCCGATGTGCTGGAGCGGCTGCTGCCGACCATCCGCTATGACGTGAAATTCGAAAGCGACCGCATCCGCGATGCCGATTTCGAGAACTTCCATCGGTTCCGGCAATCTGCCACGGTGGAAGAGAATGCCGGCGTACTGTCTGCATTCCTCGGTATTTCGAGTGATCAGGCGCGCGAGATCGCCGAGACCCATTATCTTTTTGTGGACTGAGACCGATGCCCTACGTTTATGACCCGCAGAACATCTTCGCCCGCATCTTGCGTGGCGAGATCCCCAACAGGACCGTGCTGGAAACTGCCCATTCGCTGGCCTTCCACGACATAGGGCCACAGGCGCCAGTGCATGTGCTGGTGATCCCGAAAGGGCCCTATGTCACCTATGATCATTTTTGCCGCGATGCCTCCGACGCCGAACTGGCCGATTTTGCCCGCACCGTGGCGAGGATCTGCGAGATGACCGGGTTGCAGCCGGGCGAGGGTGGGCTGGGCTTCCGCGCCATTACCAATGCCGGTGAGCATGGCGTGCAGGAGGTGCCGCATTTCCACCTGCATATCCTTGGCGGCCGGCCCATGGGACGAATGGTGGCGCAATCCGGCTGACGCGCCGCCCTTCACCTGCCAACTCTCCCACCCCCCGCGCGGCCCCGTATCGGGTCCCCGGTCGGCCTCCCCCGCGTCGGCGCCTGCCCTTTGCTTCTTGCCCAAATACTCAAAAAAACCGGTCTCCACCAGCGACCTGCGCCGGGCAGAAGCGCTATTCTGCTGCCAGAGGCGCCTCGGCGACCAGCGCTACAATGTCAAGCATGATGCGGTTCAGCTCGAAATCCTTCGGCGTGTAGACAGCGGCCACTCCCATCTCGCGCAACTGCCGTGCATCCTCCTCGGGAATGATGCCGCCGACGACGACGGGGACGTGGGAAAGGCCGGCTTCTCGCATCCGTTCCATAGTTTCGGTGATCAGCGGGAGATGACTGCCCGACAGGATCGAGAGGCCCACGACATGCGCCTGCTGGTCGCTGGCGGCGCTGACGATCTCTGCCGGGGTCAGGCGGATGCCCTCGTAATGAATTTCCATGCCGCAATCGCGGGCGCGGGCGGCGATCTGTTCGGCACCGTTGGAATGGCCGTCGAGCCCGGGCTTGCCTATAAGGAGCTTGAGCTGCCGGCCGAGTTTCGACGACACTGCCGAGACTGCCTCGCGGATCGGCTCCAACCCCTCGGTGCGGTTGGAACGGCTTTTCGACACGCCGGTCGGGCCGCGATACTGGCCGAAGGCGGTGCGCACCGTGGCGCCCCATTCGCCGGTGGTCGCGCCCGCCTTCGCGGCGGCGATCGAGGCGGGCATGACATTGGCGCCGCCCGCGCAGGCCTCCCGCAATGCTGCGAGCGCGGCCTGCACCATGGTCTCGTCGCGGCCCGCGCGCCATGCGCGCAGCCGTCCGATCTGGTCGCGCTCCGCCGTCGCATCGACGACCATGATGGCACCGTCACCGGCGGTCAGTGGCGAGGGGGCGGCCTCGGTCCAGCGGTTCACCCCGACGACGACGGTTTCCTTCGCCTCGATCCGGGCGATCCGCTCGGCATTGGCCTCGACCAGCCGGCCCTTCATGTATTCGATGGCAGCCACCGCGCCACCCATCGCGTCGATCTGCGCCAGTTCCGTGCGTGCGCCCTCTTTCAGCGCCTCGACCTTGCCGTCCACCGCCGGGTTGCCGTCGAACAGATCCTCGTATTCCAGAAGATCGGTCTCATAGGCGAGGATCTGCTGCATCCGCAGCGACCATTGCTGGTCCCATGGCCGGGGCAGGCCCAGTGCCTCGTTCCAGGCCGGCAACTGCACCGCCCGCGCCCGCGCCTTCTTCGAAAGCGTCACTGCCAGCATCTCGATCAGGATGCGGTAGACGTTGTTCTCGGGTTGCTGTTCGGTCAGGCCGAGCGAATTGACCTGCACACCGTAGCGGAACCGGCGATACTTGGCGTCAGCGATGCCGTAGCGGTGTTGCAGGATCTCGTCCCACAGGTCGACGAAGGCCCGCATCTTGCACATCTCGGTCACGAAGCGGATGCCGGCGTTTACAAAAAACGAGATCCGGCCGACCATATTCGGGAATTCTGCCGGGGAAACCTTGCCCTTCAGATCATCGAGCACCGCGCAGGCGGTGGCGAGCGCGAAGGCGAGCTCCTGCTCCGGTGTCGCCCCGGCTTCCTGCAAATGGTACGAGCAGACGTTCATCGGGTTCCATTTCGGCAGGTGCCTTTGCGTATAGGCCGCCACATCGGTAATCATCCGCAGCGAGGGCTTCGGCGGGCAGATATAGGTCCCGCGGGAGAGATATTCCTTGATGATGTCGTTCTGCACCGTGCCTTGCAGCCGGGTGATATCCGCACCCTGCTCCTCGGCCACCGCGATATAAAGTGCGAGTAGCCAGGGTGCCGTGGCGTTGATCGTCATCGAGGTATTCATCTGCTCCAGCGGGATCCGATCGAACAGTGCCCGCATGTCGCCCAGATGGCTGACCGGCACGCCCACCTTGCCCACCTCGCCCCGGCTCAGCTCATGGTCGCTGTCATAGCCGGTCTGGGTTGGCAGGTCGAAGGCGACCGAGAGCCCGGTCTGCCCCTTGGCAAGGTTGGTGCGGTAAAGCTCGTTTGACGCTTTCGCCGTGGAATGGCCGGCATAGGTGCGGAACAGCCAGGGGATTTCCTTCGCAGCGGTCATGTCGGAGCCTCGTGAATCGATTTGGCAACTTTATTGCTTGGAGGCTGTTATGCTTGAAAGAATGTGGCGGTGTCAATTCGCTGCGACGCGGCAAAATTCCGGGGCGCTGCAGAAACTCCGGCAGGCGGTGCTGGTTCGGGATGTGGGCACGCCGCGCGGCTGACCACTGCCGCAGTCCGGGAGCGTTCTCTTGAGTATTTGGGCAAGTAGCAAAGCCCATATCCGGCAAGCAGGAGAAGGCGGCCGGTTGCGCATACCGGCGCCGTGCCCGGACTGCCATCAGCATCGACCGCAGGTTGGGACTATTTAAATTCATTAAGTTGAATTTGTTTATGTAACATGCTATCTCGCCGCAAAGGGTGTATGGGACGCCCGGTTCAAGGAGATCCGCAATGACATTGGAACGAGTGATTCTGCGTATTGCCGGGGTGATGGTGGTGCTGAGCGCCGTGCTCACGCTCTGGGTATCGCCCTATTTCGTCTGGTTTACCGCGTTCATCGGGCTGAACCTGTTGCTGACCTCATATACCGGCTTCTGCCCGGCAATCTCGGTCCTGCGCAGGTTGGGCCTCAGGTCCGGCGCAGCCTCCGAGTGAGGCTTGATGCAGGTCATGGCGCGTCGGAAATCCTCAGGTGAAAGTTTGTTGCACTCCGATATAGTGCGCGGACAACAGACAAGGAGGACCATATGACCCGCAAGATCCTTTGCCCGACCGACGGAACCGATCATTCGAATCTCGCGGTGGCTCATGCCGCTGAATTGGCTCATAAATTCGGAGCCGATCTGGCGGTCTGCGTGGTGAATGTCGCTCATGGCGGGGCGAGGGGCCCCCTGATTCATCATTGGACACACGATGAGGTTTCGGCATTGCTCGCCGCGGCGGTAGCGCTGGCGGCATCACATGGCAAGGCAGATGCGACCGGCGTTGATTTCATCAGTCGTGAGGCGGCAACCGGCATCGTGCATTACGCCGAGTCGAATGGCTATGACCATATCGTGGTCGGCACCGGCGACAAGCGCGGGATTTCGCGGCTGATGCTGGGCTCGGTCGCTGCCGATGTGGTGGCGCGGGCGCATTGCACGGTGACCGTGGCGCGCTGAGGCTGTATTCTCCGGTGGTTTCCCTCTATGCTGCGACGCAGCATGGAGGATTCGCATGGGCAAAGTCATCACGGTGGCGCAGCAGAAGGGCGGGGCGGGCAAAACCACGTTGGCCGTCAATCTTGCCGTCTGCATGGTGCGGCAGGGGCTTGGCGTGGCGCTGCTCGACAGCGATCCGCAGGGCAGCCTCGGTCGATGGTTCATGGCCCGGCTCGACCGGCTGGGCGCGCCGGACATGACCTTCTCCACCGCCTCGGCCTGGGGGGTGGGTTATGAGTGTCGCAAATTGCGCGACACTCATGACGTGGTGATCGTCGATACCCCGCCCAAGGTGGATAGCGATCTGCGCCCGGCATTGCGCGAGGCGGACCTTGTGCTGGTGCCGGTAGCCGCGAGCCATGTCGATCTCTGGGCGACGGATGGTGTTCTCGATCTGGTGGCGCGGGAAAGCGGCCGGGCGCTGATCGTGCTGAACCGGATGAGCAGTGGCACGCGCCTGGCCGAGGAGGTGGCGCGGGCCGCCGGGGGTGTGGCGCAGGTGGCGCGGAGCCGCCTTGCCGCCCGGGTGGCTTTTGCCGAGACGCTGGGCCAGGGCCTCGGCGCGGCGGAAAGCCGTGGTGCGGCTGCAGCCGAGGCGCGCGCGCTCGCCGCCGAGATTCTGGGGGTGCTGACGGGTGCTGATTGATGGCAGGCCGCGTGATCTTACGAGCAATCCAATGCTTCACCCCGCAGAAATCATCCGCTGTCGTTCCGAAGGCCCGGGAAGGGCTGGTGTCGTGGGGCGTATTGATCAAAGCTATAGGAAAAGCGGTCGATATCCGCCGCACAAGCCTTGGCGATGAGTTCGGCATCTGATGCGCTGTAGTAGCCTCGCCAATCGGCCGTTCGATCAGAACGATTCTCGTGCGGAATCTCGCGAAGTTTGAAACCGAGATGGGTCTCAAGGGGCGCGAGGTCCTCATACAGGTGTTCAAGGCGGATAAACAGACTGGCGCGCTCGTCACCATTCGCGTTGGTCACATAGCGACCATAGGGGCAGGAACGTATCGTCATGAGTGTCTCAGGCGCATTGAGGAATGCGGAAAGCCGCAGGAACGGCAGTGGTAGAGGCGCTTACCGCCGAGGTTCTGGGGGGTGCTGGGGCAATCGGGAGCTGAACCTGGATGGCGATCGGGCCGGAGCGTCGATCCGCCGGGCCAGGATACCGTCCGTCTGGTATATCGCGGGGTTGCTCTGGCACGAAAGCGGGGACCCGGCCATATGGATCCGTCAAACCAATGCCGGCTCCCTGTCGTCTGGAGACGGAGCAACATTCGTCCAGGGGGCATGCAGCCCTCGGAAAAACCATTCCCCGGACGCCTTGCGCCATAACGGGCCGCACCCGACCGTGGGCGGGCGCTTGCCGAGATGTGGTATGCACCTTATGGCGCAACTCCGCCCAGGTTCGCCCCCCCCCGTGCGAGCGCTCGCCAGAGGTCGGACACTGCCTCGGCTGCATGCATGTCTGGTTGCGGACTCTGACAGTACTTGGGCAGGGGATATATGGGCGTTTCATGCCGCAATCATGGCCGCTATGGGGCAGCCGCATCAGAAGGCGTTCATTACCACGAAGATCACTGATCTGATCAGCCCATAGGCGATACCGCCGACCCAGGCACAGGCCGCCACCGTCGCCAGCAGCCCGGGGATGACCCAGAGCCCGTCCCGCTCCAGGATCGCCAGCGCAATAATGCAGATGGCGGCCGACGGCATCAGATTGCCAAACGGGACCGGCAACGACAGCAACACCGAGAGCGCGAGGCAGACGAGGCCGAGCAACCGCACGGCTACGGGCGAGACCAGCGGCCTCCATCTTTCGCGCAGCAGGGTTTCGGCACGGGTCAGCGTCGGGGCGGCATGCTCGACGATCATGCGAAACACCTCACGCGTCATCGAGCGCCGGGCGATGAAGCCGGGCAGCGACGGGTGCCGCGCCAGCAGGAGTTGCAGGGACAGATAGATCAGCGGCAGACCGAGAATGGCGGCGACTCCCGGCGGTGTGGGCAGGATGTTCGGAAAGGCGAAGATGAACAGTAGCGCGGCGCTGGCGCGCCCTTCCATCGCCTGCAGCAGATCATCAACCGTTATACGCTTGCCCTCATGGCTTTCGGCGATCTCCATCAACAATTCGGAAAACCGCAGCCGGGTTTGGTGGGGCGCGGTATCGGAGACGGAGGACTGGGTAGTCATGATCTGCACTCGGGCCTGGTCGACAGCCGAGAGGTAGGCTGTGCCGCGCGATGAGGCAAGGGGCCGCGGCACCGCCAGCTTCGGGCGCCCCGCCTTGCACCCGATAGCGCCGCACTGTTCCGCCAGATCGAGGAAGCGCCCGCGCGGAGCGGCTGGAACCGCTGCCTGCCCGCGTCCGCAAAGGGTGCAGCGATGCAGCCTCCGGGCATTGGGTGAGGCAATTCCCGAAGCGTCCACGCGGATCGGCTGAAACCATTGTCCGGCCGCCCGGAAAGGGTGCGGGGTGTGGCCTCAGGCGGAGGGTGGAAGCCATCCGTCCGTTATCCAGCGGTCGATGACGGTGAGGGCGGCCGCGGAGAAATCCGGGTCGTTGATATGGCTGTCGAGTTCGACCAACTCGACATTGGGCGGGCAGGCCGCGCGCAATTCGGCGCAGAAGGCGGCGAGCCCCTCGGCATCGGCCAGCGGCCCTCCGGTCCGGTCCCACTCGTTACCGCCATGCAGTGGCAGCAGAAGGGTGACCGGTCCCTGCGCCTCAGCGAGCTTGTCGCAGATCGCGCGAGCGACGGCGCGGCGTTCCTGTGCATTCAGCACCACCGATGACAGGATGCGGTTATGGGCATGGGAGGGGCTGGCCCGGAACCGTTCCGGCAGTGGGTGCCAGCCGACCAGATCAACCAGGTCGTAGCAGCCGATCGAGACGATCTGCGGCAGCCCGCGACGCCCGGCCGCGGTCATCCGGTCCGGCCCCGCGCTGATTGCCGAGCCGAAGAGGTGGTTGCCCACCTCCTGCGGCGCGAGGTCGAGCACGGCGGCGAAGGCGCCCTCGGCGGCAAGGCTCTCGAAGGCGCGTCCCCCCATGCCGGTGGCGTGGAACACCGCCACCTCGAAGCCGCGCGCCTCCAGTGCCGGTTTCAGGGCGACCATATAGCGCAACACGGTCTTGCCGAAGCTGGTCATGCCGATCAGCGGGCGGTGGCGGCGCGGCGGCTCGACTGCGCGCGCGGCCCCGAGCACCGCGCCCGCCGCCTGGCTGAGCGTGGCCTTGCAGACCGAGTTCAGCCCGTAAAGCCCGCCGGCCCAGAGGATCATCTGGATGTCGGGGGCCAGCCGTTCAGGTGGCAGCATCGGCGAGAAGCTGACGGTGGAGACGACGTATTTGGGCACACCGAGTGGCAGTGCCGCGCAAAGGTCAAGCGCGAGGTCGGTGCCCATGGTGCCGCCCAGCACGATGACGCCATGGATGCGCCCCTCGGCGTGAAGCCGCGCGGCGAGCTTCGCCGCTCCGGTTGCCATGATCTGCATCGCTGCATTCTCATCCTCCGCCGCGACGGCCTGGGCGATGGAGGAGCCGGCGGCGGCGGCCACCTCGTGCTTGCCGATGTCAGCGGGCTCCACCGGGTCGCCGAGGACGGAGACATCCATGGTCAGCACCGCACCGCCCTGGGCACGGATTATGCCGGCAATGTAGCTCAGTTCATCGTTCTTGGTGTCCCAGGTGCCTGTGACGAGGATGCAACGGGTCATGGGGTTCTCCTGCTGGATCGGGGGCCTCCGGTGGGCCATCGCCGGGCTTTGTCCCGAACCTCGAGGTCCGGGGTCGGGTTGAGGATCAGAGCTGGATCCAGGCGGTTTTCAGGTCGGTATATTTGTCGAGGGCGTGCAGCGATTTGTCGGCGCCGTTGCCCGACTGCCTGGTGCTGGCGAGCGGCACGGTGCCGTCGGCGCCACCATAGGTGTTGACATGCACCACCCCGGCGCGCAGCGCGCGGATCATGCGGTGGGCGCGGCCGAGGTCACTGGTCCAGACGCCGGCGGCAAGGCCGTAATCGGTAGCGTTGGCAAGGCGGATTGCCTCGGCCTCGACCGTGAAGGGGGTGACGGCGAGGACGGGGCCGAACACCTCTTCGCGGAACAGGCGATGGTGGGGGGCAACGCCGGTGAGGATGGCGGGGGCCATATACCAGCCACCGGTCTCCGGCAGGATGCGGGCGCCGCCGATGGCGAGGGTGGCGCCTTCGGCCTGCGCATCGCGCACGAAGCGCAG
>JAIRJX010000030.1 GCA_031260425.1 Gemmobacter sp. | reverse complement strand
CAGCCCCTCGTATTGATGCGCCAGCAGGTGCGATTGGATCTGGTTGATCGTATCCATCGTCACCGAGACCACGATCAGCACCGAGGTGCCGCCGAAATAGAACGGAATCGCCAGTTCGCGGCGGATGATTTCGGGCAGCAGGCAGACGAAGGCGAGATAGGCCGCCCCCAGAACCAGAACCCTGGTCACCACATATTCCAGATACTCCTCGGTCTTCTTGCCGGGGCGGATGCCGGGCACGAAGCCGTTCTGGTTCTTCAGGTTCTCGGCCACGTCATCGACCTTGAACGACACGTTGAAGGTGTAGAAATAGGTGAAGAACACGATCATCGCCGTAAAGAACAGCAGGTAAAGCGGCTGGCCCGGCCCGAAATAGGCAAGGATCGTCGCCATGACCGGCCCGCTCTGGCTGTGCGAGAAAGCGGCAATGGTCGTCGGCAGCAGCAAGAGCGACGAAGCGAAGATCGCCGGGATCACGCCCGCCGGGTTCACCTTGACCGGCAGGTGGCTCGACCCGCCGTCATAGATTTTCATCCCCACCTGGCGGCGCGGATACTGGATATGGATCTTGCGCAGGGCGCGCTCCATGAACACCACGAAGGCGATCACCACCACCACCATCACCAGCACGCCGATGATGACGGCCGGTGCGATCGCGCCCGAGCGGCCCTGGCTGAAGAACTGTGCCAGCGCCCTGGGAATCTCGGCCACGATACCGACGAAGATGATGAGCGAAGTGCCGTTGCCGATGCCGCGCGCCGTAATCTGCTCGCCCAGCCACATCAGGAACATGGTGCCGCCGACCAGCGTGATGACGACCGAGGCCTTGAAGAACAACCCCGGCTCATGCGCGAGATTACCCGCCTCCAGGCTGACCGCGATGCCCCAGGCCTGAAACAGCGCCAGCGCCACGGTGCCGTAGCGTGTATACTGGTTCATCTTCTTGCGGCCCTGCTCGCCCTCTTTCTTCATCTGTTCGAGTGCGGGCACCATCGAGGCCAGAAGCTGCACGATGATCGAAGCCGAGATATAGGGCATGATGCCGAGCGCGAAGATCCCCATCCGGCTGATCGCGCCGCCGGTGAACATGTTCAGGATCCCGCCAAGACCGGCCGACACCTCGGACATGAACTGACGCAGTTGCACGCCGTCGATACCGGGCACCGGAATATAGGTGCCCAATCGGTAGACGATCAGCAAGCCGATGGTGAAAAAGATGCGCTGGCGAAGATCACTCGCCTTGCCGAGCGCCCCCCAGCTCAGGTTTGCCGCCATTTGCTCCGCAGCAGATGCCATGCCCAGACTCTTTCCGAGACGCCAGTCTCTTTCATGGACGGCGCCGCCGAACCGTCTTCCGGTCGGCGGCGCAGGAAAACTCTTGCGTGATGTAAGCGGTTCGCGGACCGCTCACAACTCTTATTCTGCCGAAGCTCCGGCAACTTCCGCCACGGTGAGCGTGCCGCCCGCCTTCGCCACCGCGTCGATGGCGGCCTTCGAGGCGCCGGTGACCTTCAGGGTGATCTTCGCGGTGATCTCGCCCTTGGCGAGCACCCGGATGCCGTCATGCCTGCCCTTGGTGATGCCTGAGGCGATCAGCGCATCCTCGGTGATCTCCTCAGCGGCGTTCAGTTTGCCGGCGGCGATGAATTTCTCGATCAGGCCGAGGTTGATCACCGCATACTGCTTGGCGTTCGGCTTGGTGAAGCCGCGCTTCGGCAGGCGACGGTAGAGTGGCATCTGGCCGCCTTCATAACCGCCGATGGCCACACCCGAGCGGGATTTCTGGCCCTTGATACCACGACCGGCGGTCTTGCCCTTGCCGGAGCCCGGGCCACGCGCAACGCGCTTTTGCTTGCGGGCGGCGCCTTCGTTGTCGTGCAGTTCGTTCAGTTTCATGTCGCATCTCCTTGGCCGGAACGCCCTCCCCTGCGACGGGAGCCGGGCAACACGGCATTTCTTGCTTGTTGATACGCAGCCCAAGGGCCACGGCAGCGCATATAGCCGCTCGCGCCGACCAAGACAAGCCTGACCTCTGACCTCGACGGCGTCCGATTGCGTTCGGACCCTTACAACCGTCGCCCCGCTAGCAGCGCGGATCGGGGCCGGCCCGTGGCTCAGGTGGTTTACCTGGCTAATCGGGGCTCACGGCATTAGACTGCGGGCAGACCTTTACCTCATCCCCGCAGCCGGGCCTGAAGCACCAGCAGATCCGCCCAGGCGTCACGCTTGGCATAGGGGTTGCGCAGCAGATAGGCCGGATGCAGCATCGGCAGCACCGGCTTGCCCCAGGCCTGCGTCCAGTTCCCGCGCAGCCGGGTGATGCCGCGCTGGCGCAAAACCGCCATGGCCGGCGTATTGCCCATCACCACGATGACCTCCGGGTCGGCAAGCTCGACATGGCGGATGAGGAAAGGCACCATCATCGCCATTTCCTCAGGCGCCGGGTCGCGGTTCGAAGGCGGCCGCCAGGGCAGGACATTGGTGATATAGAGCGCGCTTTCAGTGTCGGGGCTGTCCCGCCCCATGCCGATCGCGGAGAACATCCGATCGAGCAGCTGCCCGGCCCGGCCGACGAAGGGCAGGCCCTGCATGTCTTCGTCGCGCCCCGGGGCCTCGCCGATGATCATCACCCGCGCCTTCGGGTTGCCATCGGCAAAAACGGTGTTGCGCGCGCCCTTGCGCAGATCGCAATGCGGATAGGCAGCCATCGCCTCGCTCAGCGCCTCCAGCGTGGCAGCCCGCAACGCGGCATCCCGCGCCACCACCACCGGGTCGAGCCTCGGCGCGGGCATGGCGGCAGGCTCCGTGGCGGCTGCCGGACGGCGCGGCTCCGGGGCCGCCTCACGCACCGGCTCGGCCAGATCATAGCGGTCGAGCGGCGCGTCGCCCACCGGATCGACCGCCCCCAGCTCCTGCAACCATTGCAGCGCCGCCCAGGCGGCATCGCGGTCGGCGAGGATGTCGGAGGCGATTCCCATGGCTTGACCCTAGGCCGGATCGGGATGCGCCACAACCGAGGGGCGGGACAGGGATTTGGTTGGACCGGCTTTCCTCCGGGGCTGATGCGGCTCCTCGGGAAAACGGTCCATCCCTCCCCGCACCACAGGGGGCGGTGCCCGACCGTGGGTGGGCGCCGAGACGATTGGAGCGCCGCCTTGCGGCGCAACCACACCTCCGCGCTGGTATCAAGCAAAGCGCCCATCCGACGGGCGGTCGGGCGCGGCCTGATGGCGCTACGCACCTTGTTCCGGGCAAGGGGAAGAGTTCACACGGGGTCTGGGCAGAAGCGATACGTTCCGTAACTCATGCATGGCGTGGGAGACCCTCCCGCCCGGAGACCCCCTCCCTCATCCGCCGGACCGGGCTCACACGGCACCAAGGACACCCCTCCCTTGCCGCCTGCCGCCCCCCCGCCTATAAGGCCAGGACAGCCGCCGACGAGGGAGATGACCATGAGTTTCCGCGCCCGCCACCTGCTCGGCATCGAACATCTCTCCCCCGACGAAATCCGCGCCGTCCTCGACCTCGCCGAACGCTATGTGGAACTCAATCGCCGCACGGTGAAAAGCTCCGACGCGCTGGCGGGGATGACCCAGATCAACATGTTCTTCGAGAACTCGACCCGCACCCAGGCGAGTTTCGAGCTGGCCGGCAAGCGGCTCGGCGCCGATGTGATGAACATGAGCGTCGCCTCGTCGAGCGTGAAGAAGGGCGAGACGCTGATCGACACCGCGCTGACGCTGAACGCAATGCATCCCGACCTGCTGGTGGTCCGCCACCCGCATTCGGGGGCGGTCAATCTGCTGGCCTCCAAGGTCAATTGCGCCGTGCTGAATGCGGGCGACGGCAGGCACGAGCATCCGACCCAAGCGCTGCTCGACGCGCTGACCATCCGCCGCGCCAGGGGGCGCATCCAGCGGCTGACCGTCGCGATCTGCGGCGATATCGCGCATTCCCGCGTCGCGCGTTCCAACCTCATCCTGCTTGGCAAGATGGAGAACCGCATCCGCCTGATCGGCCCGCCGACCCTGATGCCCGCAGGCGTCGCCGAATTCGGCTGCGAGGTGTTCGACGACATGCGGGAGGGGCTGAGGGGCGCCGATGTGGTGATGATGCTGCGCCTCCAGAAAGAGCGGATGGATGGCGGCTTCATCCCGTCGGAGCGCGAATATTACCACCGCTACGGGCTCGATGCCGAAAAGCTCGCCCATGCCGCGCCGGACGCCATCGTGATGCATCCCGGCCCGATGAACCGCGGTGTCGAGATCGACGGCGAGATCGCCGACGACATCAACCGCTCGGTCATCCAGGATCAGGTCGAGATGGGCGTCGCCATCCGCATGGCCTGCATGGACCTGCTGGCGCGAAACCTGCGGGCCGAACGCGGCGCCCGCGCCATCGGGGCGATGGTGTGACCCCACGTGAAAGCCTGTTTCCCGGGCCGCAACTCTTGGCCGAAGGCGAGGTGGTGGAGGCAAGCTTCCACCCCGACCGCGCCGCCTATCTGCGCGCAACGCTGATCCTTGCCGTGGTGTTCGGCACGGGGGCGGGCCTCGTGCTGCTCGCGATGGGCAATCCGCATCCCTGGGCCGGGCCGGTGGCCGCGATCCTCGCCATCGGCGCGCGCGCGGCCTATCTCGCCTCCGAGGCGCTGGCGGCGGAATGGCGACTGACCGACCGCCGCCTGCTCGGCCCCGGCGGGCAGACGATCCCGCGCGGCCAGATCTCGCAGGCGCGCCGGGTGTTCGGTGACGTGATGGTGATCACCCGCGCCGGCGACAAGCACCTCATCAAGTATCAGGCCGATGCCGCTGCGGTTATCGCGGCGCTGGAAGGCGGGCGGCGATGATCTTCCCCACCCGCGAGAGCTTCCGCACCCCCGACTGGCCCGGCCTGCTGGAGCCGGGCGAAACGCTGCTCTGGGCCGGGCGGCCCAATCTGTTGATACCTTTGTTGATGGTAGGGATCGGGCTGGCCGGCCTTCACGCTGAAGGGCCGGTGTTTCTGCCGGTGGCGGTCCCGCTCGCAATCCCGCTTTTCCTTGTCGCTCACGACGCCTACGCCTTGACCGACCACCGCATCCTCACGCGGAATCACCCCTTCTTCGGCAAGCCGCGCCTGCGGTCCCTGTCCCGCGCCGGCACCTGGGCGAACCCGCTCAACGGGTTCTGGCGGGGCGCCATGACCTCCACCACCCCCGACTGCAGCCGTATCCGCTTTCCCTTTCTGAGTTGGAAGACCACGAAATACCTCGTCGCCCTCTATGCCGCCCCGAAGGGGGTGCGGCCATGATCCCGCTGGAACCCGGTGAAAGGCTCCTCTGGCAGGGGCGCGCCGAGGGGCGCATTCCGGTTGACATGTCGCGCCCGGACGAGGTGGTGTTCGGCCTCGCCTTCATCGCCTTCGCCGTATTCTGGATGGACCGGGCAATGAGAGAAAGCGACCTGATGTGGCTGGCCGGCCTGCCCTTCCTTGCCATCGGCCTGCGGCTTTCGGTCTGGCGGGTCTGGGGGCCGCGCCTGCGCGCCCGCTTCTCCACCTACATGCTGACCGACCGCCGCGCTTTGGTGGAGACCGGCTGGCCGATCCTGCGCCGCAAGACCCGCGCACTTGTCATCACCCCCGCCACCATGGTCGATCTGGACGAGGGCGATCCCGCCTCGCTCACCCTCGGCAATCTCGTGACCGGTCCGCGCGGGGCCACGACCGAAAGCCTCTCCTTCACACGGATCAGCGAGGCCCGGCGGGTGCTGGCCCTGATCCGCGACATCCAGAAAGGTGCCGCATGACCACGCTGCATTTCACCAATGCCCGCCTGATCGATCCGGAGGCGCTGAGTGACGCGCCAGGCAGCCTTACCGTTGCGAACGGAGCCATCGCCGCGCGGAACGGCCCGGTGCCGGAGGGGGCGGAGATCGTCGATTGTGCCGGCAGATGCCTTGCCCCCGGGATCGTCGATCTGGGCGTGAAGATCGGCGAGCCGGGTGAGCGGCACCGCGAATCCTTCCGCTCCGCCGGTCTCGCGGCGGCGGCGGGCGGCGTCACCACCATCATCGCTCGCCCTGACACCCTTCCCCCCATCGACACGCCGGAACTCTTGGAATTCGTCACCCGCCGCGCAGCGGAGGCAAGCCTGGTGCGCATCCGCCACATGGCGGCGCTGACCAAGGGCAGGCAGGGGCGCGAGATGACCGAGATCGGCTTCCTGCTCGATGCCGGTGCAATCGCCTTCACCGATGGCGATGCGGCCTCCACCGACACGAAGGCGCTGGCCCGCGCCTTCGTCTATGCCCGCTCCTGCGGCGCATTGGTGATCGGCCATCCGCAGGAGCCGGGCCTTTCGAAAGGCGCCGCCGTCACCAGCGGCAAGTTCGCCTCGCTCTACGGTCTGCCCGGCGTGCATCCGATGGCCGAGCGCATGGGGCTTGAGCGCGACATGGCGCTGGTCGAGATGACCGGCGCACGCTACCACGCCGATCAGGTCACCTCGGCCCGCACCCTGCCGGCGCTGAAGCGCGCGAAACGGAGCGGGCTTGACGTGACCGCCGGCGTCTCGATCCACCACCTGACGCTGAACGAGTTCGACGTGGGCGACTACCGCACCTTCTTCAAGCTGACCCCGCCGCTCAGGTCCGAGGAAGACCGGATGGCTGCGGTCGAGGCCGTGGGCAGCGGGTTGATCGACGTGATCTCTTCGATGCACACCCCCGCCGACGAGGAAAGCAAACGGCTGCCCTACGAGGAGGCGGCCTCCGGCGCGGTGGCGCTGGAAACCTTCCTTCCCGCCGCGATGCGGCTTCATCACGCGGGCGCGCTAAGCCTGCCGCAGCTCTGGCGGGCGATGAGCCTGAACCCCGCCCGCCGCCTCGGCCTGCCGCAGGGCCGGCTGACGACGGGCACGCCCGCCGACCTCGTGCTTTTCGACCCCGACACACCCTTCGTGCTCGACCGCTTCACCCTGCGCTCGAAATCCAAGAATACCCCCTTTGACGGCAATCGGATGGAGGGTAAGGTTCTTGCTACCTATGTCGGCGGCCAGTGTGTCTTTTCGCGGAAAGAGTGATCCATGCCTGACCTGACCACCGCAGGCCCCCTCCTCGCGCTGGTGGCCTTGCTCTCCTATCTGCTCGGCTCCATCCCCTTCGGCATCGTCATTGCGCGGCTGCTCAAACTGGGGGACCTCAGGCAGATCGGCTCGGGCAATATCGGCGCTACCAACGTGCTGCGCACCGGCAACAAGGCGGCGGCGGCAGCAACACTCCTGCTCGATGGCGCCAAGGGAGCGGTGGCAGTGCTCGCGGCGCGCTGGATTGCGGGCGAAGATGCGGCTCAGCTTGCCGGGTTTGCTGCCTTTCTCGGCCACCTCTTCCCGATCTTCGCGCGCTTCAGGGGCGGCAAGGGGGTGGCTACCTTCCTCGGCATCTTGTTGGCGCTCGCCTCGCCGATCGGCCTCGCCTGCTGCGCGGTCTGGCTGCTGACGGCGGCGCTGTCGCGCATCTCCTCGCTCTCGGCTCTGGCGGCGGCGGCAAGTTCGAGCGGCTGGATGCTGGTCTTCGATCACTCTAGGGGACTCGTCCTCAGCACGATCCTGACGCTGCTGGTCTTCTATCGCCACTCGGCGAATATCCGGCGGCTGCGCACCGGGACAGAGCCGAGAATCGGCCGGAAATAACCCGCCCCTCCCAAGCGGTTCGCGGGGACACAGACCGGACAAGGGGGCTTTCCGCCCCCCACGGCCCTTCGGGCCTCCCCCCGAGGATATTTTTGAACAGATGATGAACAGAGAGGCGCCCGCGGCTTCATCTGTTCTGAAGGGCTCCAGACCATCAATTCTGTCGGGATATGGTCTTTTGATGAACAGGAAGAATGGGTTATCGCGCTGCC
>JAIRJX010000294.1 GCA_031260425.1 Gemmobacter sp. | reverse complement strand
AGCTCAGCCACATGTATGCCGATGCCGGCGCCATGCAGCTTTGCCGCTGGCCCCGGCAGTTCGACGTGATCGTGACCGACAACCTGTTCGGCGATCTGTTGTCGGATGCCGCCGCGATGCTGACCGGCTCACTCGGCATGCTGCCCTCGGCCAGCCTCGGTGCGCCGATGGCGAATGGCCGGCCCAAGGCGCTTTACGAGCCCGTCCACGGCTCGGCCCCCGATATCGCGGGGCAGGGCAAGGCCAATCCGATTGCCTGCATCCTGAGCTTCGCCATGGCGTTGCGCTACAGCTTCGATCTGGGCGACGAGGCGGAGCGGATCGAGAAGGCGGTGGAAAAGGTGCTGGCCGATGGTGTCCGCACCGCCGACCTGATGGGGCCGGAGGGCGGTACCCCGGTTTCGACCGGCGCCATGGGCGATGCCATCGTGGCGGCGCTCGACGCAAGCCTCTGAGAGCCGCCGGTTCCACACATGAACGTGAAGGGGCCTGCCATCGGCAGGCCTTTTCCGTTCCGGAAGCAGCCCGGGCCAAGCGCAACGATCCCCGCGCGGCCATGTAAAACGGCGCGGCCCCGGTGGGGAGAGATCCGGTTTTCCGGCGCGTGAAACGGCTTCCCGCAACGCGGACAGGGGGTCAGTGGCGGCCGGGTTCCACCGCGGCTCCGATCCGTGCGGCGGTCGTATCGATCGAGGGCGAGACGGTGCTCATTACCACGATCGCCAGGCCGGTAAGGGCGGCGGCCAGCACCACCCAGTCGACGGTCGGGACGCCCGGCCCGGCAGGATCGAAGGATTTGAAGCTGTTCGGCCGTTCCATGGTTCCGGTTCCTTCCGTTCGGGGGTGTTTCGCCGGTGCCGTTCTTGCGGGTGGCCGGCTGAGGTCTCGGCGGGCTTCAACACCGCAAGGATGACTCTGGCCCGGACCTGTGGCGGGAGTTGGGAAGCATTGGGGCCGTCCGGGGCTGTCGGGAAAACTGGCCGAAAGCCGCGGGGAAGCCGTAATTCCATGATTTCGTGGGAAAAGATATTCCGCCCTGCTGCCCAGGTGGCGCTGATCCTCCGAGCCGGATCGGAAAGTGCGGCGCGATTGCGGCAGAACCGCCGCGATCCTCCGCCGAATCGCTGTGCAGTCGAAGAGCTGGTTCTGGCGATGAGCCGACCGCAGCGCCACAGGATGCCGCCACAGGTGAGGTGAGAGCGGTTCGAGCGGCGCAGGGGGCGCTCGCGCCCCCTCTTGAGCCTTCGGCTCAATTCACCCCCTGAGGATATTTTTGAACAGATGAAGGAGGAAGAGAGTGCTTTCGTCATTTTCCTCCAAACAGATGACGGGGAGGGGAAGGGCAAATTCCACTCCTGTCGGCAGAAAATGGGGGCTGGGCGGGATCGTGATGCGTTGGCCTCGGGCAAGGAAATGCTTGAGTGCGCGCGCCGGTTCGGGGATCATCCGGAAAAATATCTGGGCCGATAAAGCACTTGGGGAGGTGTCGGGCATGACGGTTCTGAAGACCACACGGGGCCAGGGGAATTTGCCGCGCTATTTCGTGCAGGTGCTCCGGGTTCTGGAAAAGCTCCAGACAGGGCGGCTCGATTTCGTTCTGCCGGACGGGCGGTGCTTCCGTTCCGAGGGGAGGGAGCCGGGGCCGGCGGCGGAGGTGCGGGTGCGCAATCCCGATGTCTTCGCCCGGCTGATCCGCGAGGGTGACCTGGGCTTTTGTGATGCCTATCTCGACGGTGACTGGGACACCCCGGATTTGCAGGCCTTCATGGATCTGGTGCAGGCGCCGATGAATAACGGGGTGAACGACGGTTTTCCCGGCATGGGGCTGGTGCGCGCCTATGAGCGGATGCGGCACTGGCTACGCTCGAATTCCCGGCGGCAGGCGCGCAGGAACATCTCTTACCATTACGACCTGGGGAACGATTTCTACCGGCTCTGGCTTGATGACACGATGACCTATTCCAGCGCGATCTTCCGTAGCGGGCAGGAAAGTCTGGAAACGGCGCAGACCGCCAAATACGCCTCGATGGTTGACCAGTTGGGGGTGGCGCCGGGTGATCATGTGCTGGAGATCGGCTGCGGCTGGGGCGGCTTTGCCGAATATGCAGCGGGTGCGCGCGGGCTGCGGGTGACCGGTCTTACCATCTCGAAGGAGCAATTTGATTACGCGCAGGCGCGGATCCAGCGGGCGGGGCTGGCCGACCGGGTGGAGTTCCGCCTTCAGGACTACCGCGACGAGCGCGGCAGCTATGACGGCATCGCCTCCATCGAGATGTTCGAGGCGGTGGGGGAGAAATACTGGCCGGTCTATTTCACCGCGCTACGTGACCGGTTGAAGGCGGGCGGCAATGCCACGCTCCAGATCATCACCGTGGCTGATCACCGCTTTGAGGCCTATCGGCGCACGGTGGATTTCATCCAGAAATACATCTTCCCCGGCGGGATGCTGCCCTCTCCCGGAGCGCTGCGCCGCGAGATCGCGCAGGCCGGGCTGCACCTGAAGGGCTCCATCGAGTTCGGCGAAAGCTACAGTCAGACGTTGCGGCGCTGGCATGACAGCTTCAACGCGCGCTGGCCCGAGGTGCAGGGGCAGGGTTTTGATGATCGGTTCCGGCGGATGTGGAACTTCTACCTCACCTCTTGTGCCGGCGCCTTCCAGGGCGGAAATTGCGATGTGACGCAGATCACGATGACGCGGCCCGCCTGAGGCCCGCGCGGGAGGAGGCAGGATGGCAGGCAGGCTTGTGGGCGTGGTAGTGGTGTGCGCGGCGCTGGTCTGGCTATTGGCCGGGCGGTTCGGGCCGGTGCAGGAGGGTAGCGGTTTCGGCCGGGCCTGCGCCGCGCTCGGCGTGGATTGCGGTTGGTTCGCCCGGATGCCGGAGGAGGTGCGCTGATCATGACCGATATGTTCTTCTACGGCACATTGTGCCACCAACCGCTTCTGGACAGAGTTCTGGGACATGCGGTGCCGGTCGAGCCTGCGGAACTCGACGGTCATGAGGTGCTCTGGTCCTCCGAGGGGCCGTGGCCGGTGATCCGGCAAGGGGCCGGGTGCGCGCGCGGGATGCTGCTGCGCGGGGCCAGCGCAGAGGATGTGGCGCGGCTCGACTTCTACGAGGGGGGCTTCGGGTACACCACGGCACATCTGGCGGTGCGCGGGGCTGTGGGGCCGGCGCAGGCGCTGGTCTATCTGCCGCCCGGAGGCGCACCGGTGGCGGACCCCTGGTGTCTGGCCGACTGGGTGCGCGATTGGGGCGCCATCGCGGTAGCGACGGCGGGTGATTTCATGGCGCTCTATGGCCAGGTGCCGGCGGAGGTGCTGGTGCGGCGCTATCGGCAGATGCTGGTGCGCGGCGCCAGCCGGCTGCGCGCGGCCGTGGCGGCGCCTGCTACCTTGCGGCATGAGGCCGGGCCGGGTGACGTGGTGGTGGAGCACTTCCGCCAACCCTATGCGCATTTCTTTGCGGTCGAGGAATATGACCTGCGTCACCGCCGCTTTGACGGGACGATGGGCGCGCGGATCAACCGTGCCGTCTTCCTGTCGGGCGATGCGGTGACTGTGCTGCCCTATGATCCGCTGCGCGATCGGGTGTTGCTGGTGGAGCAGTTCCGGGCCGGCCCCTACGGCCGCGGCGATCCCCAGCCGTGGCTGCTGGAGCCGATCGCGGGCCGGGTCGATCCGGACGAGACACCAGAAGCCGCGGCACGGCGCGAGGCGATGGAGGAGGCGGGACTGAGGCTCGGCACGCTGGAGAAGGTCGCGGACTATTACCCCTCGCCGGGGGCGAAGTCGGAATACCTCTATTCCTATGTCGCGGTCTGCGACCTGCCGGACGGCGTGACGGGCCTCTTCGGGGTAGAGGCGGAGGCGGAGGATATCCGCAGCCATCTGGTAACGTTTGACCAGCTCATGGCGCTGGTAGCGCGGGGCGAAGTGAACAATGCACCGCTGCTGATCACGGCGTTCTGGCTGCAGCGCGAACGGATGCGGCTGCGCTGGGGCTGAGGCCGGGCAGGGGAGGGGTGTTGCTCCATGGCGGACGCAGGAGCTGGTGGGTGCCCATACACCGCTTCCGTGGTTCCCGAAGAAAATCAGTATTCCATCCTTGGCCCTCCCGCGCCACAGAGGGCGGCGTCCGATTGCGGGGGGCGCTCCTGCGGTTGATGTCTGCACTTCATGGCGCAAACACTCCCATGCCCGTTCCCCGCGTCTGCCTCCCCAAAGCGCCCGCCTCGGGGGGCAGTCGGGCGGCGCTGCGCATCTTGTTCCGGGCCGGGGAAGGGCTCACGCGGAGTGGTGTTACCCAAGGATAGGGGGCGCCAATCATGGCGCATGCAGTCGGCCTCCGGCATTGTGGAATTGGCCGCTGCCGGAGATTTGGAAAGGTGCGGCGGGACAACCGGTTCTGCCCGGCGGTTGCCTCGTCCATACCCGACAAAAACGCAAAAACCCCCGGATCACCCCGGGGGCCGTGCGCCTGCCCTCAGCGAGGTCAGTTGCGCAGGTAGCTTTCCATGCTGTCTTCCATCGCATCCTTCCACGGCGTGTGATGGACCGGCGCCATGGAGCCGGTGATGACCGAGCGGTAGGCGTGGTTGCGAAAGCCCATGATGTCTTTCTTCTTGTGATCCTTCCACTCGAAGAATGCTTCGCAGGCGCCGTCCACATCGAAAGAGGGGTAATCGGTTTCCGCGATCAACTCTTTCACATAATCACCCTGATAGTGGATGGCGTCGTGCGTGTCCTTGCCCGCATCCTCGCCCGCCACGCGGTCTTCCACATCCTTCATCAGCATCGCCTTGTCCCCGGGGATGGCGATCCGGCCCATGATGGCGTCGCGCACCCACCAGGCCTGTGCATCGAACATGTTGAAGGTGAACCACTGGTCCTGCATGCCCACATAGAACAGCTTCGGATTGTGCACCCAGGCCACGCCCTTGTAGAGATCCGCCGTCGCCAGCCGGTTTGCGGTTTTCAGCCGCAGGTCGTCGGGCAGGAAGGAGAAGTGGTGCTGGTAGCCGGTGCACAGGATCACCGCGTCCACCTTCTTCGAGGTGCCGTCGGCGAAATGGGCCGTGGTCTCGTCCATCCGCACGAGCTTCGGCACTTCTTTCCAGTTGTCCGGCCAGTTGAAGCCCATCGGCGCATGGCGGTAGGCCACGGTGATCGACTTGGCCCCGTATTTCCAGCATTGCGAGCCGATATCCTCGGCCGAGTAGCTGGAGCCGAGCAGCAGCAGGTCCTTGCCGGTGAATTCGCGCGCATCGCGGAAATCGTGGGCGTGCAGCACTCGGCCGTTGAACCTGTCGAAGCCGGGATATTCCGGGA
>JAIRJX010000246.1 GCA_031260425.1 Gemmobacter sp. | reverse complement strand
TTCGTGAACCAGATCGTCAATGAGGAGGTCACGCCGGAGGATGTCGCCGCCTGCCCGATTGCCTTCATGGAGCAGGTCTCGCCGATCCCGAACCCGGCCATCGCTGCCAGCCCGGCGCTCTTTGGCCAGCGCCGCAATTCGCGGGGCTGGGATTTGACCGACAGCGCCGATCTGGCGGCGATCGAGGCCGCGCGCGCGCCGCATCTGCATACCGGTTTCGCGGCCCGTCCGCGCCTTGCCGGGCCGGTGGCCGGGGCGCCGCAGATCGAGGTGGCGAACCCGGCGACGGGAGAGAGGGTGGGCCATGTGATCCCCGCCGCTGCCCCAGATGTGGAAACCGCGCTTGCCACCGCCCACCCCTGGGACGCCGCCGCCTCTGATCGAGCCGAGGTGCTGCGCCGCGCCGCCGATCTTTACGAGGCGGAGTTCGGTCCGATCTTCGCCCTTCTGGCGCGCGAGGCGGGCAAGAGCCTTGCTGACGCCGTAGCCGAACTGCGCGAGGCGGTGGACTTCCTGCGCTACTACGCCGATCAGGGGCAGGGGCTGAGTGCCGCGCCGCGCGGCATCTTCACCTGCATCAGCCCGTGGAACTTCCCGCTCGCCATCTTCACCGGCCAGATTGCCGCCGCACTGGTTGCCGGCAATGCGGTGCTGGCGAAACCTGCCGAGCAGACGCCGCTCATCGCCGCTTTCGCGGTGGATCTGCTGCTGAAGGCCGGGGTACCTGCCACGGCGCTGCAGCTTCTGCCCGGTGACGGTTCGGTCGGCGCCCTGCTGACCCGCGATGCCCGCGTGGGCGGCGTGGCCTTCACCGGCTCTACCGAGACCGCGCTGGCGATCCGCCGCGCGATGGTCGAGCACCTCGCCCCCACGGCGCCGCTGATCGCCGAGACCGGCGGCCTGAACGCAATGATCGTCGATTCCACTGCCCTGCCGGAACAGGCGGTGCGCGATATCATTGCCTCCTCCTTCCAGTCGGCCGGGCAGCGCTGTTCGGCGCTGCGTTGCCTATATGTGCAGGAGGACATCGCCGGGCCTCTGCTCCACATGCTGGCCGGCGCGATGGACGAACTGGCCATCGGCGACCCGTGGCACCTTGCGACCGATGTCGGCCCGGTGATCGACGCCGAAGCCGAGGCGGGTATCCGCGCCCATATCGAGGCCGCCCGTGCCGCCGGTCGCATCATCAAAGAGATGAAGGCCCCGGCGGGGGGCACCTTCATTGCCCCCGTCATGATCCGCGTGCCCGGCATCGCCGCCATGGGGCGCGAGATCTTCGGCCCGGTGCTGCATGTGGCGACCTTCCGCGCCAGCGATCTGAACCAGGTGATCGAGGCGGTGAACGCTACCGGCTACGGCCTGACCTTTGGTCTGCATACCCGCATCGACGACCGGGTGCAGCGCATCGTCGAAAACCTGCATGTAGGCAATATCTATGTGAACCGCAACCAGATCGGCGCGGTGGTCGGCAGTCAGCCCTTCGGCGGCGAGGGGCTTTCGGGCACCGGGCCGAAGGCGGGCGGGCCGGACTACCTGCTCCGCTTCACCGAGCGCTTCGCACCCGCCGCCGTTGGTCTGCCGGGCACCAGTGCCGAGGCCGACGTGCAGCGCCGGCTCAACGCGCTCACACCGGCGAGGCAGGCGCTCACCGTGCGCGATCTGCCCGGGCCGACCGGCGAGAGCAACCGGCTATCGGCCTGTCAGCGCCTGCCGCTTCTCTGCCTTGGCCCCGATCCGGCCTCGGCGCTGGCCCAGGCCGAGGCGGTGCGTGCGCTTGGCGGTCTCGCCGTCGAGGCGCCGGGTCTGGATCCCGCGGCGCTGAGCCGCCTGCACGGCTTCAGCGGCGCGTTGCACTGGGGCGCGGCGCCACGCGCCGAGGCGCGGGCGCTGGCCGACCGGTCCGGTCCGATCCTGCCGCTGATCGGCGGGTTGCCCGATACCGCCCATGTGGCGCTGGAACGCCATGTCTGCATCGACACCACCGCGTCGGGCGGCAATGCGCAACTGCTGGCCGAGGTCTCCGCCGGAGCCTGACGCCATCACGCGGATCGGGAAGCCCCGGGGCAGGGGATCCGATCCGCCGTGGTGTATCGTGTGGCAAGGCGAGCGGCCGGATCGCCGCGTCCGAGCCATATGTGCCCCGAGAGTGCCGCGGAGCATCATCAACCGTCGGGCAGCGACCGTGCTAGTGCGGTGCGCTGTTCAACCCGCTGCGGGTCGGTCTGGAGGGCTATCGCGGCTGTGGCGCCATGTTTTGTGCACTACCTGCCATCATCATCGGCCATGACAGCCATCCGAAACCCCAAAATCCGGCGCCCCTTGACGGCGGGGCGCGGATCGGGAAGCGTGGCCTCATGTTCCCCATCCGCGACCACAATCCTTCCGGGCGGACCCCCTATGTCACCTGGGCGCTGATCGCGGTCAATGTGGCGGTGTTCCTGCTGACCTGGGCCCGGCTTGGCACCGATTGGGACACCGCCGTCCTCTTCCAGAAATGGGGCCTTCTTGCGCTCGACGTGACGCGGCGGGGCCAATATGGCGGGGTGCTGACCTCGATGTTTCTTCATGCGGGCTGGCTGCACCTGCTGGGCAACATGCTGTTTCTGTGGATCTTCGGCGACAATCTGGAGGGGGTGTTCGGCCCCCTCGGCTTCCTCGCCTTCTACTTGCTTGGCGGGGCGGGGGCGGCGGCGCTGCATGTGGCGATGGATCCGGTCTCGATGATTCCGATGGTTGGCGCCTCCGGTGCCATCGCGGCGGTGATGGGCGGGTATCTGCTGCTGTTCCCCCGGGCGCAGGTCGATGTGCTGGTGATCCTTGTGATTTTTGTCCGGATTATCGCGATGCCGGCCTGGATCGTGCTCTGCCTGTGGTTCGTGATCCAGATCCTGGGTGGCCTCGCTGCGCCGGTTGAGCTCGGCGGCGTTGCCTATTGGGCCCATGCCGGCGGATTTCTCTCCGGTCTGGCGCTTGCCCTTCCGGTCTGGCTGCGCGGTGGTGGTCCGGCCTACTGGAGCCGCAGCGGCGGCGCGCCGCCATCCCCCGCCTACGCTCCCTCGCGCATCCCCCTTATCCGTCGCCGTCGTTGAATGCGGACATCTCCGTCCCGATTGGCCAGCATCCGGCTGCTTGTGATGAAGGTCCGCGGGCTGATCGGGGCCGGCTTCCGGTTCGCAGGTTTTCGCGGGCGGCCCGTCTCGTCAGGCCGCGCGGGCCGCTGTGTCAAGGGGCGGGGCTGCTGGAGAGCCGGCTCTCCCGAAAAACCAGGAATATTGTTCAATCCATCGGGGCTCTCAGATGGGCGCAAGAAAATATCTCGCAGAAATCAATATTACAGGAAAAATGGCAGCCCGTAGGGGAGTCGAACCCCTCTTTTCAGGTTGAAAACCTGACGTCCTAACCGATAGACGAACGGGCCGTAGCCGGTGGCGGGTATGTAGCTGTGGCCCGCCGGGGCTGCAAGGGGAAAATGCGGCGGATCACGCCCTTGCTGCATCCTCCAGCCGGAGTTGCACCCGGTTGCGGCCACCATATCCGTTGATCTCCAGCCGCCCCGCAAGGTGGAAGCGCTGATGCCCTGCCTGCTCCAGCGCCGGGCCGAGCGGGCCGTCGAAGGCGCCGAAGGCCATGGCCTCCACCCGGCCCGGGCCATCGCCGAAGCTCAGTCGCAGATGCGATTCGCCGATGCGCCGGGCGCTGATCGCCTGATCAGCGAAGGCAAAACGCGGGGCGGGGGCAGAGGCGCCGTAGGGGCCAGCGGCCTCCAGTTGTTCGACCAGCGGCAAGGTGGCGGCGGCGGGCACCAAAAGCCCGTCCAGCCGCAGGTCGGCCGGGCCGCCCGTACCGGCGCCCTGTCGCGCCAGCAGTTCGGCCAGCCGCGCCATTGCCGGTTCGATCCGGCTTTCCTCCACCGTCAGCCCGGCGGCCATCCGGTGCCCACCGCCCTTCAGCAGCAGGCCCTCCGCCGCCAGCCGCTGCACTGCGGCGCCGAGATCGACCCCGCTCACCGAGCGCGCGGACCCCTTGCCGATGCCACCTTCCAGCCCGATCACCACGGCGGGACGGTTGGTCGCCTCCTTCAGCCGCGCGGCCACGATGCCGACGACGCCCGGATGCCAGCCCTTTCCGGCTGCCCAGACCAGCGGCTGGTCCGTTCCCCGAGCCTCGGCCTGCGCCAGCGCGGCGGCGCGCACGGCGACCTCAACCTCGCGCCGCTCGCCGTTCAGCGCATCCAGCCGCGCCGCCAGCGCCGCCGCCTCTGCGTCGTCCGCCGTCGCCAGCAGCCTTGCGCCGAGATCGGCCTGGCCGA
>JAIRJX010000229.1 GCA_031260425.1 Gemmobacter sp. | reverse complement strand
GACGCTCAGTTGCCCCAGCACGCGTTGGGCACAGACCATCCAGAGGTGACCACCAGGAAATCCTGGCCCCCCCCAAAATTCGCTTCTGCGATCCATCATCGGCGACGATCATTCTCGAGTGTGAGGTACTTGCATGGGTGCAAGGCCAGCAGCACCTTGATTCAAATTAGGAGACGAAATAGTGAGGCGCTTCATTCCGCTCGCGTTGGTCGCGACACTGCTGATGGCACCCTTTGTACAGGCGCAAACCCCCCCGGCTCGAACCATCACGATCATCGATGGCTACGCTCCCGGTGGCATGTCGGATGTGCTCTCCCGGATGCTGGCCGAGAAGATGTCGAAAAGCCTGGGGCAACCTGTCATCGTGGAGGCTCGCCCTGGGGCCTCGGGCACCATCGGTGCGGCGGCAGTCGCCCGGGCCAAGCCTGACGGCTATACGATCTTCGTCGGAAACCCCGGCCCCAACGCGATTGCGGCATCTGCCTTCACCAAGCTTCCCTACGACGTGGAGCGGGATCTCGAACCGATCGGATTGGCCGGAACCTTGCCGCTGTTGTTCTGCGTGCCGGCCAATTCGCCGATACACACACCGGCCGATCTGGTGGCGGCCGGCAAGACGGGGGCCAACGTAAACTTTGGGTCACCGGGGTATGGAGGCCTGTCTCACCTGGCGGGAGAACTGTTCAACCGAGAGGCGGGGACCAAGTACAAGCATATTGCCTACCGTGGTGGCCCCCAGTTGTCGGTGGCGCTCATCACAGGTGAGGTTCAGATGGCTGTGATGACAGGGGGCGATGTCCTGCCGCACGTTCGTGCCGGCAAGGTTCGCTGCATCGCGAACGCTGGCGCGAAGCGCTCCTCGCTTTATCCGGACGTTCCCACCTTTTCCGAGTCTGGACTTCCTGGGGTCCAGGCGGACGTCTGGCTCGGATATTTCGCTCCTGCCAAGACGCCCAAGGCGATCGTCCAGAAGCTGAATGCCGCCATACGGGGTGCCTTGGCCGAACCTGATGTGACCGCCAAGCTGCAGGAAATGGCGTTGACCCCTGCACCCGGGTCACCGGAGGAACTCGCGGCCCGCATTCATGACGAACGCAGTCGCTATGGTGCCGTGGTCAAAGCGATCGGACTGAAGCTGGACTGAGCCACGAGGAGAAACCAGTGGCAGTGCTCTACGACGCGACGGCGGAATATCCCCGCGACCTCGTTGGTTATGGTCCGACTCCCCCCAGAGCGGTCTGGCCTGGAGATGCACGCATCGCCGTGCAGTTCGTCCTGAATTATGAGGAGGGGGCGGAGAGATCCGTGCTGGACGGGGACGCATCCGCGGAGCAGGGGCAATCCGAGGTGTTCAATCCGCCACTCGTCGCGGGCCGGTCCATGGGCATGGAGGCCATGTATGAATTCGGCTCGCGGGCAGGGGTTTGGCGCGTGCTGCGTGAATTCGAGACCCGCGGCTTGCCTATGACGGTGTTTGCCGTCGCGAACGCCCTGGAGCGCAATCCCGAGGTCACCCACGCCTTCACGGCATTGGGTCATGAGATCGCATGCCACGGTCTGCGCTGGATCCACTACCAGAACGTCGAAGAGGACAAGGAACGCGAGCACATGCGCCTGGCGATGGAAGCGATCGAACGCATGACGGGACAGCGCGCGTTGGGATGGTACACGGGGCGTGACAGCCCGAATACCTGCCGACTGGTCGCTGACTACGGCGGATTCGAATACCAGAGCGACTACTACGGCGATGAGCTGCCGTTCTGGATGAAGGTCCAGAAATCGGACGGTACGGCCGTGGCGCAACTCGTGGTGCCCTACACGGCGGACTGCAATGACATGCGCTTCTCGCTGCCGCACGGCTTTTCCTATGGCGAGCCATTTTTCGCGTACCTCAGGGACACTTTCGATACCCTGTATGAAGAAGGGTTGGAGTCCCCCAGGATGATGACGGTCGCCATGCATTGCCGGCTGATCGGGCGTCCTGGCAGGTTCTTGGCACTTCAGAGGTTCTTGGATCACATCGACCGGTATCCGGGGGTGTGGGTGTGTCGGCGCATTGATCTCGCGCATCATTGGGCTTCGTTGCACCCGGCGCCGCTAGTGTGAAAAGCCGTAATCGGTTTCGAGCCTTGAGGCGAGGAGGGATACCATGCTGACAGAACTGCAGACCGAGGCTGCCAAATGGCCGCCGGGGTATCGAATCGTTCCGCTTGCGGCTGGCCCGTCCGTCGAGACGGTCGCGGCATTTCGAGAAATACCGGTGGCTGCGATCGGCGACGTGATGAGCCGCAATATCGGTACCATCGGCCTGAAGCAGTACCATGCCGATCCCCGTGAAGTGCTGTGCGGACCCGCTCTGACCGTGCGAGTTCGGCCGGGTGACAACCTGATGGTCCACAAGGCGCTCATGATGGCGCGCCTGGGCTATGTGCTCGTGATCGATGGCGGCGGTGACGTCTCCCAGGCGCTGGTCGGCGGCTTGATGCGGACGACTTGCATTGCGAAGAAGCTGGCGGGTCTTGTGATCG
>JAIRJX010000193.1 GCA_031260425.1 Gemmobacter sp. | reverse complement strand
TGTCGAGCCGCAGGCTCATCATCGCCCGCATCCCGAAGGGCCGCAGGCGAAGATCCTGCCCGGCGGACCAGAGCACATGCCACAGATGCCGCACGCTCATATGGTCGGTGTAGATCTCGAAGCCCAGATCGCCGGTATAGCTCACGCGCTGCACGATGCAGTTGGCCATGCCAACGGTCAGCCGCTTTACGTCCATGAAGCGGAATGCCTCCGGCCCGACATCGGCGCGTGTTACGCGCGATAGCAACTCGCGCGCCTTCGGCCCCGCGATCTGGAAGCCCGAGCGCGCGTCGGAGATGTTTTCGACCGCGACGCCCTCTTCCATATGCTGCTCGAACCAGCGGCTGTGCCAGCCCTGGGCGCCATAGCTCGCAGTCAACTGGAACTCGGTTTCCGACAGGCAGGAGACGGTGAAATCGCCGATGATCTTGCCGCTTTCCGCCAGCATGGGCGTCAGCGACAGCCGCCCCGGCTTCGGGATCAGACCCGCCATGATCCGGTCGAGCCAGGCGCGCGCGCGTGGCCCCGTCACCCGGTATTTGCCGAAATTCTGCACCTCGTTGATGCCGACGCCCTCGCGCACCGCCAGCACTTCGGCCCGCGTCGCCTCCCAGGCGTTGGAGCGACGGAAGCTTGGCTCCTCGTGGCGCGGCTCGCCGGGAAGCGCGTGATAGTTCACCACTTCCAGCCCGTATTGCTGGCCCCAGACCGCGTTCATGCCGTCGAAGATGTCATACATCGGCGTGGTGCGGAACGGCCGCGCCGCCGGGCGCTCCTCGTTCGGGTAAGAGACCGAGAAGCGCATCTGGTAATTCTCGATCACCTTGGGCACGGTATAGCCGGGCGAGGTCCAGTTGCCGAAACGCGCCACGTCGAAGCCGCGGGGATCGCGCTCCACCTCGCCTTCGATCATCCATTGCGCCAGCGCCAGACCCATGCCGCCGCCCTGGCTGAAGCCCGCCATCACCGCGCAGGCCGACCAGTAGTTGCGCAAGCCCGGCACCGGGCCGATCAGCGGATTGCCGTCGGGGGCGAAGGTGAAGGGGCCGTGGATCACCCGCTTCACGCCCGAACGTTCCAGCACCGGAAAGCGGCGATAGGCGAAGGCCACGCTGTCTTCGATCTTGTCCCATTGCTCGTTCAGCAACTCGTGGCCGAAGCCCCAGGGCGTGCCGTCAAGGCTCCACGGCTCGCAGGGCTTTTCGTAGAAACCGATGCAGAGGCCGCGCCCCTCCTGCCGCAGATAGCTTTCGCCGCCCGGATCCATGACATGCGGGAACTCGCGGCCCGATTTCAGGATCTCCATGATCTCGGGGATGTCGTCGGTGACCAGATACTGATGCGCCATTGGCAGGAGCGGCAGGTAGACCCCGGCCATCGCCCCCACCTCGCGCGCCCAGAGACCGCCCGCATTCACCAGATGCTCGGCAATAATGGTGCCCTTCTCGGTCACCACTTCCCAGCTTCCATCGGGGCGCGGGTTGGTTTCCAGCACGCGGTTGTGCAGCACGATCTCCGCCCCGCCCATCCGCGCCGCCTTGGCATAGGCATGGGTGGTCCCCGAAGGGTCGAGATGGCCGTCCAGCGGATCGTAGAGCCCGCCGATGATCCCGTCCAGGTTCACCATGCCGTCGGTGAGGCGCGCGATCTCCTCCGGCCCGAGGATCTCGGTGTCCAGCTCCATATAACGGTGCTTCGCCCGTTCGGCCTTCAGCATCTCGAACCGCGCCACATTGTCGGCAAGCGTGATGCCGCCGACATGATGCAGCCCGCAGGACATGCCGGTAATCGCTTCCAACTCGCGATAGAGCCGGATCGTGTAGCCCTGAAGCGCCGCCATGTTGGTATCGCCGTTCAGGGTGTGGAAGCCCCCCGCCGCGTGCCAGGTGGAGCCGGAGGTGAGATCGGAACGCTCGACCAGCATCACGTCCGACCAGCCGAGCTTCGTCAGGTGATAAAGCACCGAACAGCCAACGACGCCACCGCCGATGACCAGAACGCGGGTATGGGTCTTCATGGGGCACCTCCTGCCAGTTCAGCGCAACATGGCGGGTAGGTGGAAGGCTTGCGCGGGAGAATGCGACATGGATATGTCGGTTCCGCTTCATGGCGCATCCTGTGAAAAGGGCGCCCGCAGGCGCCCTTCACGGTCTCACTTCTCGGGAAGCAGGCCGCGCGGGCTGAAGCGCAGTACCAGGAGCAGAAGCGCGCCCATGGTCAGCAGCCGCATATGCTGCGCGCTGTCGATCAGATGGGCCTTCAGCGGCCCCGGCGCCATGCCCGCCGTGATCGCCCCCATCACCATCGGCCCCAATGCCTCCACGATCAGCCAAAGCCAGCCAATCAGCAGCCCGCCCAGAAGCGCGCCCCAGTTGTTGCCCGAACCGCCGACGATCACCATCACCCAGATCAGGAAGGTGAAGCGCAGCGGCTGGTAGGTGCCGGGGTTCAGGATGCCGTCCATGGAAGTAAGGATCGCGCCGGCAATCCCGATCACCGCGCTGCCGAGGATGAAGATCTGCAGATGGCGCCGCGTCACGTCCTTGCCCATGGCGCGGGCGGCGTCCTCATTGTCGCGGATCGCCCGCATCATCCGGCCCCAGGGGCTTTTCAGCGCCCGCTCCGACAGCCAGATGACGAAGCCAAGCACGACGAGGATCATCATCATATAGGTCAGCTTCACCACCACCGACGAGGCCGAGACCGGATCGAACCCCCAGCTCGCCGCGAGATCGAGAAAGTGCGGGCTGCGTTGCAACTCGACTTCGAAGGGCACCGGCCAGGGCCGCTCTTGCAGGTTCATCATCTTCACGCCGCGCGCCAGCCAGTCCTCGTTCTTCATCACCGCGACCACGATTTCGGCGATGCCGAGGGTCGCGATGGCGAGATAGTCCGAACGCAGGCCGAGCGCCGTTTTGCCGATGCCCCATGCCGCAGCGGCGGCCAGCAGCCCGCCCGCCGGCCAGGCCAGCAATATCGGCAGACCCAATCCGCCGATATTGCCGGTGACCGAAGGATTGATCGCCTCAACCGCCGTTACCGCCGGGTCGTAGATCCAGCGAAACAGCAGGAAGCCGCCGATCAGCAGCGCCGCCGTGGCAAGCCCGCGTGCGCGGCCCTTCGCCATCCGGCCCCGCACCAGGATGGTCAGCGCGATTGTCGCCGCCCCGATGGCCAGCCCGCCGAAGATGCCCAGGCCGCCGATCCGCCACGCCTCATGCACCGGCGGCACATTGACCAGCACCACCGCCAGTCCGCCAAGTGCGGCAAAGCCCATGACGCCAGTATTGAACAGCCCGGCATAGCCCCATTGCATGTTCACCCCGAGCGCCATGATCGAGGAGACCAGCGCGAAGTTCAGGATCAGCAGCGTCTGGTTCCAGCTTGTCAGGAACAGCCCGGTCAGCAGATAAAGCGCCGCCACGCCTGCGAAAAGATACAGGTTCTTCGACATCAGATCGATTTCCCCTTGAACAGGCCCGTGGGCATGAAGATCAGCACGAGGATCAGGATCGAGAAGCTGACCGCGAACTTGTAATCCGTCGTCATCAGTTGCACGAGCCCGTCGGGCGCGAGCGACTCGGGCACCAGATAGGTCACCACCTTCTTCCAGGCATAGGTCACCGTCACCTCGGAAAAGGCGATGACGAAGCCGCCCGCGATGGCCCCGAGCGGATTGCCTATCCCGCCCACGATCGCCGCCGCGAAGATCGGCAGCAGAAGCTGGAAATAGGTGAAGGGCTTGAAGCTTTTGTCGAGGCCGTAGAGCACGCCCGCGATCGTGGCGAGTGCTGCCGCCAGGATCCAGGTCACCTGCACCACCCGGTCGGGGTTGATCCCCGACAGGAGCGCCAGATCCTCGTTATCGGAAAAGGCGCGCATCGACTTGCCGGTGCGGGTCTTTTGCAGGAACCAGAACAGGGCCGCCACGGTCGCGAGCGCGGTAACCACCGTTACCGCCTGCGTCGCCCGGATGGCCAGCCCCTCGTTCAATCCCGACCAGGCCTTGAAATCGCCGGCCGAGATCAGAAAGCGCGCGCCGTCGACGAAGTTCTGGTCCTCCACCCCGATGATCAGGCGCACGATGCCGTTCATCACGAACATCACCCCCAGCGAGACGATGACGAGGATCGTGGGCGCCGCCTTCTGCCGGCGATAGAAGCGGTAGATCACCCGGTCGGTCACCAGCACCAGCGCCGCCGTGGCCGCGATGCCGAAGGGCAGGGCGAGCAGCGCGGTCGGCAGCGGCCCGAGGCCGATCCCCCTCGACTGGAGCAGCCAGGTCATGAGGATCGTGACCATGGTGCCGAAGGCCATGGTGTCGCCATGGGCGAAGTTGGAGAAGCGCAGGATGCTGTAGATCAGCGTCACCCCCAGCGCGCCGAGTGCAAGCTGGCTGCCATAGGCAAGGCCCGGCACGAAGACGAAATTGAGAAATGTCACGAAGGCGTTGAGAATATCCATCACTGCACCTCACAGCGGCCGGTGGCCGTCCAGTTCCGGCCAGCCGGCCGGCGCAGATAAAGAAGAGCGTCGTCCCGTCGGCACCCGGCGAGGGGCCCTGCGGGGCGCGCTGCAAAGCTTTCTCGCCATTGCCGGGGGGCGTCATGCCGCCTGTGCCGCACAGGCACATCCCCGCCGGCATGGCGGCGGTATGGCACCGCAGCGCAGCCCCCGAGGCCGTGCGACCGGACCGGGGCGTCCCCGTCCCGCATGGCCGGGCGGCCGTCAACCCGGCACCTCCGCATGGGCCGCAAAACGGCGTCTCCTGCGCACCCCGCCGTCAGTGGCGGGGTAGTGATCAAACCGAACCGGATCATCGCTCAGCCCCCCAGGAAGGAACGGCGGACTTCCGGATCGGCCATCAGCGCCTTGCCGGTATCGGTGAAACGGTTGGCACCCTGCACCAGCACATAGCCCTTGTCGGCGATCCCCAGTGCCTGCCGCGCGTTTTGCTCCACCATCAGAATCGAGATGCCGGTTCGCGCGATCTCGATGATGCGGTCGAAAAGCTCGTCCATCACGATGGGGGAAACCCCGGCGGTCGGTTCGTCCAGCATCAGCACCTTGGGCCGTGTCATCAGCGCACGCCCGACCGCGACCTGCTGGCGCTGGCCGCCCGAGAGCTCGCCCGCCGCCTGATATCGCTTCTGCTTCAGGATCGGGAACAGGTCATAGACCTGTGTCATGGTATCGGCGAAATCATCCGTACGGATGAAAGCGCCCATCTCCAGGTTCTCCTCCACCGTCATCGAGGTGAAGATGTTGTGGGTCTGCGGCACGAAGCCCATGCCCTTGTGCACCCGGGCCTGCGGGCTGAGCCGGGTGATCTCCTCGCCATCCAGCATCACCCGGCCGGCGCGCAGCTTCAACATGCCGAACACCGCCTTCATCGCGGTCGACTTGCCGGCGCCGTTGGGGCCGACGATCACCGCGATCTGGCCCTTCTCCACCGCAATGGTGCAGCCATGAAGGATATCCGCCCCGCCATAGCCGCCGGTCATGTTCTCGCCGATCAGGAAGGGCTCAGCCATGCCGAACCCCCGCGCTTTGCACGGCCCCTGTCGTCTTCGGTCCAGAATTATTCTCGGGGAATGCCAGGCAGGGGCGATATTCAGGCTTGCCGTTCTGCCGCGCCATGAGTGTTTTGCCGAATACCGTATGCTCTTGCCCAACCGCCGCGTGAGCGCTGCCCCCACCCGGAACAAAGGCACCTAGCGCCGCCGGGCAGCGCCCGACCGCCCCCTCGGGCGGGCTCTTTTGTGACATCTGCGCGGGGATCGAACCTGGGTGAGGTTGCACCATGATGCGACGACCACGATCGGCGGATCGCCCGCCTGCGGCCGGGTGCTGCCCTCTGTTCGGAAGTGACTGCCTCCCCTGCAGGGACATGCGCCCGGCAAGGTCGCCGATCGCACACCGTCCGGCATCCTCGGCTCCAGTCCGGCCGGCGTCGGGGCGGACGGCCTCCGGCGTGCGCCGCTTCGCGTCAAGCCTGCCCATGGGCCAGCTCCTCCTTGACCTTGTTCTTCAACCCGGTGCCGAGATAGGCCTCGATAACACGCTCGTCATTCTTCACCTGATCGACCGTGCCCTGTGCCAGCACCTTGCCCTCGGCCATCACGATCACCGGATCGCAAAGCCGCGCGATGAAATCCATGTCATGCTCGATGACGCAGAACGTATAGCCGCGCTCCTGGTTCAGCCGCACGATGGCGTCGCCGATCGTGTTCAGCAGCGTGCGGTTCACCCCGGCGCCCACCTCGTCGAGGAAGACGATCCGGGCGTCGACCATCATGGTCCGTCCCAGTTCCAGCAGCTTCTTTTGTCCGCCCGAAATCTGGCTTGCCTTCTGATCGGCCAGATGGCTGATCGTCAGGAAGTCCAGCACCTCATCGGCCTTGTCGCGGATGCGCTTTTCCTCGGCCGAAACCCGGCCCCGCCCGAACCAGGCGTGCCAGAGCGTCTCGCCCGCCTGCTGTGCCGGAACCATCATCAGGTTCTCGCGCACGGTCATGGAGCCGAATTCATGCGCGATCTGGAAGGTGCGCAGCAGTCCCTTGTGAAAAAGCTCGTGGGGCGGCAGGCCGGTAATGTCCTCACCCGCCATCAGCACCCGACCCGAGGTCGGCTGGTAGCGGCCGGCGATCACGTTGAACAGGGTGGTCTTGCCGGCACCGTTCGGCCCGATCAGCCCGGTGATGGAACCCGAACGGATCTCCATCGAAGCACCGTCGACAGCATGGAAGCCCCCGAAGTGCTTGTGCAAATTCTCGACAACGATCATGTGTGTCCCCTTCGGCCGCAGGTTTTCCTCCGGAGTTGGTCTCCGGTAGTTCTGCGCGGCCTCCTGTTTCATCACGGCAACGGCCCGGGGTGTGCTCCCGGGCCGCGCCAGTCACGGGTCCGCTGCGCGATCAGCGGTAGCCGACGGTTTCGAAGGTGCCGTCCTTCACCAGATATTCGCGGAAGTTGCCGGAGGATTCACCGGGTCCGATCAACTCCACCGCAGTGCCGCCCACATAGTCGATATCGGTGCCGGCGGCGATCAGATCCAGCGCCTTGCCCAGCTCGCCCGGCAGGATCGGCTCGCCCGGTGCGTTGGCGATATCCATCACCTTCGCCGTCCAATCCTTCGAGTTGCTTGATCCGGCCGCCTGCATGGCAAGCATCATCAGCGCCGCCGCGTCATAGCTTTCCGCCGAGAAGGCGGTGGAGCCGTCGAAGCCGGCAGCCTTGGCGAGTTCGTAATACATCGCCGCACCCTCGCTGTCGGTGCCGGGCACGTCGCCGAAGGACCCTTCCATCGCCGGGCCGATCGCCTTGATCAGCGACTCGCCGAACATGCCATCGGGCAGGTAGAAGGTGCTGAAGGCGCCGCTGTCCACCGAGGCCTGGATCATGCCTTTGCCGCCCTGGTCGACATAGCCGGCCACCACGAGGATCTCGCCACCGGCGGCAGCCAGCGCCGCGACTTCGGCCGAATAGTCCGCCTTGCCGTCCTCATGCGCCGAGGACAGGGTGATCTTGCCGCCCTTGGCCTCGAACGCCTTCTGGAAGCTTTCGGCCAGACCCTTGCCGTAGTCGCTGTTGGTATAGGTGATCGCCGCGGTCTTCAGGCCGCGATCCCAGATGACGTCGGCCATGATCTCGCCCTGCCGCGCGTCCGAGGGCGAGGTGCGGAAGAACAGGCCGTCATCCTCGGCCGTCGAAAGCGCCGGCGAGGTGGCCGATGCCGAGATCATGCCGATGCCGTTGGGGCGCGCCACGTTCTGCAGCACCGCGCCGGTCACGCCCGAGCAGTCGGCGCCCATGATGGCCGACACCTTGTCCGAGGTCACCATGCGCTCCGCCGCCGATTGCGCGGCCGCCGCATCGACGCAGGTCGAGTCGCCGCGCACCGAAACCACGGTGCTGCCGCCGAGCAGCTTGCCCGACTCGCTCACTTCCTTCATCGCCAGTTCCGCACCGGCCGCCATGTTCGGCACCGTCGATTCCAGCGGCCCGGTGAAGCCCAGCAGGACGCCCATCTTGATCTCTTCCGCTCCGGCGACCGAGCCCATCAGCATGGTGGCGGCAGAAGCGAGCAACAGTTTTTTCATTAAGTTTCTCCCGTGTCGGATTAGCTTTCTGACGCCAAGCTAAAGCGGCTCCGCCCAAAAAGGAAGCATCCATTTCGCGGCTTTCCCCGCCGGCGCCGGCCTTGCCGTAGGGGCAGGCCGTCATCTTTTCGGGAGGTGACCACCCTCCGGGACAGCCTGTCCGATCATGCGCGCAGGCCCGGGCGGTGTCGCGCCCTCTTCCCGTCCCACCCGGTCTTGCCACCTGTCGGCCGCCTATCACCGAAGAAAGGGGGCGCTCGCCCCCCTCTTGAGCCTTCGGCTCAATTCCCCTCCCTGAGGATATTTTCAGACAGAAAATGAACGAGAGGTGCGCTCTTCCTCATTTTCCGTTTGAAAATATCCTCGGGGATAAGGCCGCAGGCCGAAGGGGCGGAAAGCCCCCTTGGCCGGCAGCCTGAGATGCGACGTGGATCAGGCGATGATATCGGGGATCAGGCGATCCTCGATCTTCACGATCTGATCCTTCAGCGCGAGCTTCTGCTTCTTGAGGCGGCGCAAGGTCAACTGGTCGGGATGCCCGGTGCCTTCCAGCGCGGCGGTCGCTTCATCAAGGTCGCGGTGTTCACGGCGCAGCACCTCGAGCCGGATGCGCAGCATCTCGTCGGAGTTCAGTTCCGGAGAGGCGTTTATCTGGGTCGAAACGTTCATGGCGGATCCTGATGGCGTGCTGCATGCGAGTCGGTGACCCGCCCTCCGACAAACATAGCTTTTTTCCGGTGCCTTGGGAAGAAATCCGCGCGCCGGGCGGGGCTTGCGCCGGACCGCGGCGGCTCCCATATTCGGTGCACGCCGGGGCGGCCGCGAATGGGGTTCCGGCGCGATGTGTCGCTTATGCAAGGGCAAGTCGATGACCAAGATCAGTTTCGGATCCCATCCCTATCTGCTGGGTTTCGAGCAGCTCGAACGGCTGGTCGAACGAACGGCGAAGGGTTCGGGGGACGGCTATCCCCCCTTCAATATCGAGGCGGTGGCGGAGAACGCCTATCGCATCACGCTGGCCATCGCGGGATTTCGCGAAGAGGCACTGGTGATCACGATCGAAGACCGGCAGCTGGTGATCCGTGGCCGTCAGGCCGAGGAAGAGGCGGATGGGCGCATCTTCCTGCATAGGGGCATCGCCAGCCGTGCCTTCCAACGCAGCTTCCTGCTGGCCGACGGGGTGGAGGTTGCGGGCGCCCATATGGAGCATGGGCTGCTGCATGTCGATCTGCAGCGTGTGGTGCCGGAGGTCGTGGTGCAGACGATTCCGATCCGTTCGGGCCGCGCGGAGGCCGCTCCGCCACCCGTCAAGCGGATCGAGGCGAAGTAAGGGGGAACGATCATGGATACCAAAGTCGACTTCTTTCCCGAGGACGAGGCGCGCATCGTCTACGTCCGTCCTGTGCCGGTGACCGAGTTGCCCGCCGAGATACGGGCACAGGCAGGAGGAAGCGAGACGCTATATGCGCTGCATCGCCCTGATGGCGAGCGGCTGGCGCTGGTGCGCGACCGGGCGCTCGCCTTCGTCCTCGCCAGGGCGAACGACCTGGCGCCGGTGAGCACGCATTGAGCGGCTGACCGGCGGAGAGCGGCCTTTCTTCAGGGCAGGCCGGAACCTGAGCCGGATCGGCATTCATCCAGGGTGTTTCCTCTTGGAGGAAGCGTGCCCCGTCACCCCGCGCAACGGAAGGGCAGACCAGACCGCGGGTGAGTGCTGCCTCCGGTTGTGGTCGTCACTTTATGGTGACATTCCGCCAAATCCCTGTCCCCGCGTATCCCCGCGCAGATGTCACCGAAGCGCCCCGGGGGGGGCGTAGTACTGCCCGGCGGCACTTTGTGCCTTGTTCCGGGCGGGGGAGGGCTCACACGGGGGGGCGGGGGCTATGCATGGGGCTTCACGTTCACTGCCCCCGCCGGAAATCCTCAATTCGGGTCCGCTCCAGTAGCGTCAGGCCGGTTTCTGCATATAGCCGCACCAGCTCCGGTGGATCGTCGGGAGAAGGCAGCAGATGGGTTGCGCCGTGATTGCGCAGAACCAGCGCCTGCCAGAGCCTGCCGCGCGTCCCGGCCACCTCCGGGACGAGGGGCAGCGGGATGGCGTTCGGTGGCAGGCCGGCGTGACCGTCCATCGGTTGCACCAGCAGGGTGATGCCGGGGGCACCGGCCAGATGCGGCGGAATGTCCTGCCCGGTGGTGATCGCCACCACCCGCTCAATACCCTGTTGGCGGAGCAGGCTGCGCAGGGTATTCGGGGTCTGGCGCATCGGCAGATCGGGTGCGCGCAGACCGGCCACCGGGCCACCAAGGCGGATCGGGCCGGCGGGATCCCCCTGCCATACGGTTTCCGCCGCGCCGGGGCGCCATCTGTCGGTGACCGAGAGCAGCGCCAGAATCGCGCCCGCACCGTCCCGCAGGGCGATGTCCTGACCCGGCTCGACCAGGACGGCGAAGCTCTCCGGCACGTCCAGCGTGACCGGCAGCGGCCAAAACATGCCATGCGGGAGCCGCATGTCCCTGATCACGCCGTCGTGATCCGCCTCGGTCATGAAGCCCCGCAACGGCGCGAGGCCGCCATGCAGCATGAGGTCGAGTCCGGCAATCTGCCGAGGCGTCAGATCCCACGTTGTCAGACCGGCGGCGTCACGAAGCAGCGCCTCCGCCGCATCAACCGAGACGAAAAGCTCGCGGACTGGCGTCTGATGCGGCAGCATTCAGTGCCCGGCAAGCCAGCGTTCGGCGTCAAGGGCCGCCATGCAGCCCATTCCGGCCGAGGTGACCGCCTGCCGGTAGACGTGATCGGTCAGGTCTCCCGCCGCGAAGACGCCGGGGATCGAGGTGCGGGTGCTGCCGGGCTCTACCTTCACATAGCCGCCATTGTGCAACTCCAACTGGTCCTTCACCAGTTCGGAAGCCGGGGCATGGCCGATCGCCACGAAGAAGCCGTCACATGGCAGATCGGTGGCCGCGCCGGTCTGCACATCGCGCGCGCGCACCGCCGTGACGCCAAGCGGTGCCTCGGTGCCCAGGACCTCGGTCACCTCATGGTTCCACAGCAGGGTAACCTTGGGATGCCGGAACAGCCGCTCCTGCAGGATTTTCTCGGCGCGCAGGGAATCGCGTCGGTGGATCAGCGTTACCTTGCTGGCGAAATTTGTCAGAAACAGCGCCTCCTCGACGGCGGTATTGCCGCCGCCGATCACCACCACCTCCTTGCCGCGATAGAAGAAACCGTCGCAGGTGGCGCAGGCGGAGACGCCGAACCCCTTGAACTTCTCCTCCGAGGGCAGGCCAAGCCATCTGGCCTGTGCCCCGGTGGCGAGGATCACCGCATCGGCCGTATAGGAGGTGCCGCCGTCGCCCTGCGCCGTGAAGGGGCGCGAGCCCAGATCCAGGGTGGTGATATAGTCGCCGATGATCTCGGCGCCCATGGCGCGGGCATGCTCTTCCATCCGCGCCATCAGGTCCGGGCCCTGCACCTGCGCGTCACCCGGCCAGTTCTCGACCTCGGTGGTTATGGTAAGCTGCCCGCCGGGCTGCAGGCCCTGCACCAGCACGGGTGAGAGCATCGCACGCGCCGCATAGACGGCGGCGGTATAGCCCGCCGGGCCGGAGCCGATGATCAGAAGCCGTGTGTGCCGGTGCTCGCCCATGATGCCCTCGTTTCCCTGACGGACCCCATATAGGCCGGGCGGGGACGAGAGGCAAACTCCGCCTGTGCCATTTCCAAACGGCCTCATCTGACGAAATATTATTGCGTCCGGGATGGCATAATCCTAATGTCCGCGCGAACAAGACGCCCGGGCCACGAAAGCGACGGGTGCGACCCAAGGAAAGATCTGCATGGCCGGGCACCGACTCGATCCTATCGACCGCCAGATTCTGGCCGAGCTTCAGGCCGATGGGCGGATGACCAATGTCGAGCTGGCAAAGCGTGTCGGCATCTCGGCGCCGCCCTGTCTGCGCCGGGTGCGCACGCTGGAGGAGGCGGGCTATATCCGGGGCTATCACGCCGATATCGACGCGCGCGAACTGGGCTTCGAAGTGCAGGTCTTCGCCATGGTGCGGCTGCAAAGCCAGGCCGAGGCTGATCTGACCGCCTTCGAGGCGCGCTGCCGGGCCTGGCCGCTGGTGCGCGAATGCCATATGTTGAATGGCGAGATCGACTTCATCCTGAAATGCGTGTCGCCCGATCTCTCCACCTTCCAGAGCTTCCTGACCGCCGAGTTGACGGCGGCGGAGAACGTGGCCTCGGTGAAGACCAGCCTCGTCATCCGTTGTGCCAAGGACGAGCCGGGCCTGCCCTTCGACGTGCTGGAGGCGCGGCTGAACCGCAGCGCCTGAGAGGGCGGGCTTTCTGGTATGCGGCGTGGGCGCGCGCGGTTTCCCCAAGTCCAGCACGCGCCGCGTATGAGCTTCGTGCCAAGCCCGGAGCAGCCGCAAAGCGGCCCTGGCAACGCCTGCCCGGGCGCTTTTGGGGGCGCTGGCGCGGGGATCGGGGGCAGGCGGATTTTGTACCATAAAGCGGCTACCACAACCGTAAGAGCGCCCATCCACGGTCGGGCGCTTCCCTTTCGTCGCGCGGGATGGCGAGGGTGGAGGCTGTGGTTTTCCCTCAGTGGTTCACACTTGCCCTACGTATAAGCCCGCCCCCCGGACGTGCGCTTCGGGGCGTTGATTCGGGGATCAATCATGGATGTGGTTGAGCCATAACGTGTGCAGTAGTGCTCGCCCATGGTCGGGTTCTGCCCTTTGTCTCGCCGGGTGGCGATGATCGTGCGCACAGGGCTTCACCTCGTTACCGTGTGAGCCGCAGATGAACCCCGCGCCGGATCAGGCCGCCCGGGCCGGCATGGGGAGCTGCACCTTGGCGGCGGTACCCTTCAATACGGCTGGCCTGCGGCGGACGCCACGCGTCCAGGGCAGGGCGGGGAGCGGCTGTTCCGAAGCCGCGATCACCGATTTCAGCCAGCGGCGTTCCTTTTTCATTTTTCTGTCCTTTCTACCTTGCAACCCCACAGGCCTTTCTGGCCATGGGAGCAATATGGCAGTGCATTGCGGCAGGGTTTTGGCGTTGATTGTGGCACTTTGCGCGCCATCCAGCCCGGATTGTGGCGGAGGGCACCATGGCCGATGATCGCGAATTTCGCGACAATCCGCCGGTTTTGCGGGAAAGGTGCGACTGGATTGTTTCCGCAATTGCGGCAATCCGGTGGCGTTACAGCCGGATACAGGAGATCAGCCGGCCGTAATCCGCGTCGCTCTGATGGGTGGCGCGGCGGTAGGAATAGAATCGCTCCGGGTCGGAATAGGTGCAGTGCCGGGTCCATTCGGCATGGCCGACCCCGGCCGTCCTTAGTCGCCAGAGCGCATAGGCCGGCAGATCGAACAGCGCCCGGTCGCCCTTCCCCTGCGCGAAGAAGCGGGCGGTGTCGCGGTCGTCGTCAAGGAATGCGTAAAGGAATTCCGGGCCGACCTCATAGGCCGTCTGGCTGATCGTGGGCCCGATGACCGCCGTGATCCGGCCCCGCATGGCGCCGAGCGCCTCCATCGCCTCCAGCGTGGCCTCAAGGATGCCGTCCTTCGTGCCGCGCCAGCCGGCATGGGCGGCGCCGATCACCCCGGTCTGCCGGTCGGCGAAGAGCACCGGCTGACAGTCGGCGGTCAGCACACCAAGCACGAGGCCGGGCACCGCCGTCACCATTGCATCCGCCCGCGGGGCCGGGCCGGAGGCCGGCGCGGTGACGGTGAAGACCTCGGCCGAATGGGTCTGGTGGACGGTGACCAGCGCCTCGGCCTCGGCTTCCATGGCCTTCGCCGCGCGGGCGCGGTTGATCGCCACCGCTTCAGTCAGATCGGAAGAGTTGATGCCGCAG
>JAIRJX010000185.1 GCA_031260425.1 Gemmobacter sp. | reverse complement strand
CAGGGTCTTGTTGCGATCATTCTGGCGCGAGATCGTATAGGCGACGGGAAAGCTTACAAGCAGGCAGATGGCCGAGGTTGCCAGTGCGAGGGCTATGCTGCGGCCGATGATGATCAGGTATTGCGGGTTGAACTCCAGCTCGTCGGTCCAGCCGCGGGAGAATAGCAGGCTACGGAACGCCTCAGCCGAGAAGCGAAACTCGAATCCGCCATAGGCACCACGGGTCGAGAAGGCGACGGCGACGACAATCCCAAGCGGAAGGATCACCATCACGACCATCAGCAACTGGGCGGGCAGCAGGCCCCAGAAGGTGAAACCACGCCGCTTCATGAGCCGAGCACCCTGGCTTTGGCCGGGTCCAGGCCGATATGGACCAGATCGCCCACATCCAGCCGGCTGGCCTCCTTCCAGCGGGCGACGGTAAGATTTGTGCCGCCGATGTCGATCACATATTGGCTGTGGGTGCCGAGGTATTTACGGGTGACGACCCTGCCTTCAGCAAGGGCGCCCTGCGCCTCGGTGCTCAATCCGATATGCTCGGGCCGGATCGAGAGCGTCGCGGCCTCGCCGGGGTGGCAATCCTGCGCCGGCGCTTCAATTTCGGCGCCAAAGGGGGTGCGGACCCGCGCCTTGCCATTGCCGGCCGCCAGAACCGTTACCTCAAGGAAATTGGTATCGCCGATGAAATCCGCGACGAAGCGGTTCGCAGGCTCTTCGTAGATCTGCGCCGGCGTGCCGATCTGCTGCACCTCGCCGCGCCCCAGCACGCAGATCCGGTCGGACATGTCCAGCGCCTCCTGCTGGTCATGCGTGACAAAGATGAAGGTGATTCCGGCCTGCCGCTGCAATTGCTGCAATTCGTCGCGCATGGCCTGGCGGAGCTTCAGATCCAGCGCCGAGAGCGGCTCATCCAGCAGCAACACCTCGGGTTCCGGGGCGAGTGCGCGGGCCAGCGCGATCCGTTGCCGTTGTCCGCCCGAGAGTTCCGAGGGCCGGCGGCTGGCGAAGTCCGCCATATGCACCATGTCCAGCATCCGGGCGACGCGCTCCTGCCGGCGGGGTTTGTCCCAGCCGAGGTTCTCGAGCCCGTAGGCAATGTTCTGTGCCAGCGTCATATGCGGAAAGAGCGCGTAGGACTGGAACACCGTGTTCACGCGGCGGCGGTGCGGCGGTAGCGATCTGATATTCTTGCCGTTGATCAGAATCTCGCCTTGGCTGGGGCTTTCGAACCCGGCCAGCATCCGTAGAAGCGTGGTCTTGCCGCAACCCGAGGGGCCGAGCAAGGTCATGAACTCATTGTCATAGATGTCGAAGGAAACGGATTTCAGCGCTTGATGGCTGCCGAAATTCTTGGAAACCGCCCGGATTTCCACGCATTTACGACGGGTGGGTTCAGTCATTGGTGCGGGCCTCGTCTGCGGGGGCAAGCTCCGCGATTTCGCGGCGGAACGACAAAGTGCCAGGAGGGCGTTCCGTGTCCAGTTCGCGGGCGAAGCGGTGGCCAGCATAGGTGGCCCAGGCAATCGGCGCCGGGGCTTCGGCATCGCCGATCCGGCAGATCGAGCGGATACCGGCGCCGGCCCACTCGCTCTCTCGTGCGGTCAGATCGTGCCAGAGACTGTCCTCGGGCCGGCGGGCGGTCACCAGAACCACACCATCGCAGGGCAGATCCCGGGTGCGGCCGGTATAGGTGCAATCGATCGTCACACTCTGGGCGCCGATGCCTTGCAGCCCGTGGTTGGTGATCACCGTCACCCCCAGTTCCAGCAGGCGGGCCTGAATTCGGTGCTGCTCCAGCGTGTTGATCGTCCATTCGGAGACCAGCGCCGAAGGCGTAACAAGCGTCACCTTCCTGCCGGCCCGCACCAGCAGTTCCGCCAGAACACCGCCCATATAGTAGTGGTCGTCGTCATAAAGCACGATTTCGTTCCCGGTCGGAAGATTGCCTGACATCAGGTCATCGGGGGTCAGGATCGGCATTGCCGCATCCATCGGGATCGGATGCAGATTGTGTCGCGCCACCCCGTCGCGCCGCCAGGTAGAGCCGGTGGCAAGGGCGACATGGTGAAAGCCGAAATCCAGCACATCCTGTGCTGAAAGGCGGGAGTCGAAATAGATGTTGACGTTGGCAAGCCGGGCCAGTTGATGTGCGCGGTAATCGCGCACCCGGCCCCAGGCCGAAAGTCCGGGCAGGCGAGATTCCAGCCGGACGCGGCCGCCGAGTTCGGTCCCGGCCTCCGCCAGGGCGACCTCATAGCCGCGCATCGCCGCCACGCGGGCGGCCTCCAGTCCGGCCGGACCGGCGCCGACCACCAGCACCGTTTCGGCGGCACCCCGGCGGGCGAATTTCTCGGGATGCCAGCCCTTTCGCCATTCCTCCATGAAGGTCGGGTTCTGGGTGCAGCGCGAGATCGACATGGTCATGTCGCCGGTTACGCAGATATTGCAGCCGATACATTCGCGGATGTCCTCGATCCGGCCTTGGTCGATCTTCAGCGGAATGAAGGGATCGGCAATCGAAGGCCGCGCCGCGCCGATGAAATCCAGCACGCCACGGCGGATCTGGCTGACCATGGCGTCGGGCGAGGTGAAGCGGCCCACCCCCACGACTGGCTTCGACGTCAGTGCCTTGATACCGCTGACCAGAGGTTCCTGCGCGCCTTCCTCGACGAAGCGCGAGGGACCGGAGCAATTCTCCCATGAGCCGTGGCCC
>JAIRJX010000178.1 GCA_031260425.1 Gemmobacter sp. | reverse complement strand
AGTTCCCCGCACGCGCGGGGATGAACCGTCGAAACCCAACAACACCAGCCACTCTGCCGCCTGTTCCCCGCACGCGCGGGGATGCACCGGCGTTCCAGGTGCTGCAACCCTTCATCGGTAACTGTTCCCCGCACGCGCGGGGAGGAACCGGCGGCGTGGTGCTCGCCCTTGGTGTCTCGCCCCTGTTCCCCGCACGCGCGGGGATGAACCGGCGGACTTAATACTGTCCCGCGCATCCGGGTTCTGTTCCCCGCACGCGCGGGGATGAACCGAGCTTCCTCACGAACGAACGCCTGCGCTTCTGCTGTTCCCCGCACGCGCGGGGATGAACCGTGTTGTGCCCCAGCCCCAGCCCTGCACGCTGCCTGTTCCCCGCACGCGCGGGGATGAACCGGGCGTATGCGTGCCGAGCCAGGAGTCCACTAGCTGTTCCCCGCACGCGCGGGGATGAACCGCTTCCGCTAGCGCGCGCCCAACATAGTCATTCCTGTTCCCCGCACGCGCGGGGATGAACCGTGGGAGAAGCAGCCGGTTGCGTGTCGCCAATGCTGTTCCCCGCACGCGCGGGGATGAACCGTTTTCGCGCTGCGGGAGCCGGAGGACGGCGAGCTGTTCCCCGCACGCGCGGGGATGAACCGCGAGGCATTGGCGCGTGATACCGAGCGCCATCCTGTTCCCCGCATGCGCGGGGATGAACCGGGTGGCGTGCAGGTCATGTCGAACCCGCTATCCCGTTCCCTACATACGGACGGGCGGTGCCGGCCCACAGGGGGTACTGGCCGCATTTGTGGTCACCCCTTTTATGGTGGCGGACCGTCTGTGTTTATGTTCAATCCCGCGCCAACCTCACCAAAGCACCCGCCCGCGCGGGCATAGCGCTGTCCGGTGCGTTCCGGACGGCGGCGAAGGGGCCACACACGGCGAGGGGGCGAGGGGCGGCACTCCATGAAACGCGCATCGCCGCCGCGGAGATCCTTCCTTGGATCCGTGAGGGTTCGCAACGGCAGACCGCCGATTGCCCAAACCGTCAGTAAAGCCCGAGCCCCCGCATGATCGGCGGCCAGTCCTTTATGCGCTTTCGCGATTTCTCCGGCGACCGGCCGGCGACCTCGTGGATCATGACGTTCATCAGCGTGGTCATGGGGCCGGTACTTTCCAGAAAGGCATCCACCTTCGTCGCGACATGAAAGACGAACGGGGTCTCGGCTCCGGCCCAGGTGTTCAGCTCGTCGGTGACAACCACCACCCGAATACCCAGGCGCCGTGCGGTCTGCACGATGGGCAGCGCCTCGCGCGCATAGGGCGCCATGTCGATCATCACCAGACAGCACGCTTCTTCGGAACGACGGCAGGACGGGATCCACTCCACCAGGCCGCTATCATGCGGCGACATGAACCGGACCGAGCCGCGAACGATGGCAAGGCGGCGGGCGAAATCCTCGGCGATGCCGCGAATCGTCTGGAACCCGGTGACGAAAACCTCGTCCGCTGCCGCGATGGTGTCGATAGCCTGCGGCCAGGCGGGCTTCTCCACCTCATGTGCCAGCGCCAGGACCGCATCGGCATCCCGCTTCAGGATCGCGCCAATCTCACCGTCAAGCAGGCGGAAGTAGCGATCCGAAGGCGAGACATGCGCATGAACCAGCGCCGCCTGCAGGTCTTCCTTCAGTCCCTGCAACCCCTTGTAGCCCGCGCGTTTCATGAAACGGCTGACAGTGATCTCGCTGACACCGGTCTTCGAGGCGATCGAGGCACCGGTTTCGAGGCCAAGCGTCGCCTCGTTCAGGACCAGCCATTGGGCGATCACGGCCTCGGATTTGGTCAGGCTGCCGAAAATGCCGCGCAATCTGGCGGCAAGCGGGGAGTCCTCGGCCAGAGGTGACGGATCGGGAGGCGACAGATCGTTCATGACAGAGTTTACAGCAAAAAATCTTGATGGTAGCGTTCTGTCATAAATATAGCATGCCCGAGTCGCATACGCCAAGCCTCTGTTGTCAGGCGCATCGGCACGAAGGCACCAGCCGGGAGAAGATCATGAAAGCATTTGGATTGGCAGCCGCCCTGGTCACGGCCGCCGGCATGGCGCAGGCCGAAGGCACGCTCGCGCTCTACAACTGGGGGGACTACATCAACCCCGAAGTGCTCATGAAATTCACCGAAGAGACCGGCATTGCGGTGACGCTGGACACCTATTCCTCGAATGAGGAGATGCTGGCCAAGATCCAGGCCGGGGCGGTGGGCTATGACATCGTCTTTCCCTCGGTCCACATGAACGACATCATGATCAAGCTGGGCCTGCTGGAAAAGACCGGCATCAACGAAAGCCCGAACTTCAAGAACATCGACCCGGCCTTCCTGCTCGCCAAGGAGGATCCGGCCGGCGAATACTGCCTGCCCTATGCCTGGGGCACGGTAGGCATCTTCTATAACGAGGACATCACCGGCCCGGTCACCGGCTGGGCGGATTTCTTCGCGATCCCGGAAAAGACCGGGGCGAAAATCACGCTTCTGGACGATATGCGCGAGGTGCTGGCCATAGGCCACATCATGAACGGCACTTCGGTCAACAGCACCGATCCGGCAGAGGTCCAGGCTGCAGCGGACTACGTTCTGGCGCACAAGGCCGCTGTGAACGCCTTTACCTACGAGGTGCCGCCGATGCTCGCCTCGGGCGATATCGCAGCCGGGCATTTCTTCGTCGGTGGCAACGTCTTCTTCACCGAGACGCCGAACATCAAATACATCATCCCGGCGGAAGGCGGGACGATGTATCAGGAAAACATCTGCGTTCTGGCCAGCGCCCCGAACAAGGAAAATGCCAGGAAGTTCATGGAGTTCTATCTGAAACCCGAGATTGCCGCCCTGAATGTGAGCCAGCAGTTCAACGGCACGCCGAACATCCCGGCCAACGAGTTGACGCCCGAATTCATCAGATCGAACCCGAACATCAACGTCAGTCCCGAGACCAGAACCCGTCTGCAGATCTTTGCGGATATCGGCGCGGCGCTGAAGCTTTACGACCGGGCCTGGAACACCATCCGCACGGCGCAGTAACCGTGTCTGCCCTGCTGGAAATCAACGCGGCGCGGCGGGAGTTCGTCACGCCCGAGGGCGGGCGGCTCGCGGCCCTCGACGGGGTGGACCTGACGGTCGGCGCGAACGAGTTCGTCACGCTCTTGGGTCCGTCGGGCTGCGGCAAGACCACCCTCCTTCGCGCCATCTCGGGCTTCGAGATGCTGGACAGCGGCACGATGCGGCTGGGCGGGGCCGACCTGACGGTGCTGCCGCCCTTCCGGCGCCCGGTCAATACGGTGTTCCAGAGCTATGCCCTTTTCGGCCATATGACCGTGGCGCGCAATGTCGGCTATGCGCTGGAAGTGGCCGGGGCGTCCCGGACTGTCCGCGAAGGGCAGGTGGCGGAAGCGCTTGAAAAGGTGGGCCTGTCGGGATTGGGCGCGCGGCGGCCGGGCCAGCTTTCGGGTGGCCAACGGCAGCGCGTGGCGCTCGCGCGGGCCATCATCGCCAAACCGCGGCTCCTGCTTCTGGACGAACCCTTGTCGGCGCTGGACCGCAACCTGCGCCAGCAGATGCAACTGGAACTGAAGACGCTTCAGCATTCCCTCGGCATCGCCTTCATCTTTGTCACCCACGATCAGGAAGAGGCGCTGACCATGTCCGACCGGATCGTGGTCATGCGCGCCGGCCGGGTCGAGCAGATCGGCACCCCGCGCGACATCTACCGTCACCCCCGGAACCGTTTCGTCGCGGAATTCATCGGCGAGACCAACCTCTTTGCGGTCACGGTGGACCGGATCGAGGGCAGCCTTGCCCTTGCTCGCACCGGCGAGGGGGTAGAAATGCACCTCCCGGCGACGGGCCGCTCGGTCGGGGAACGGGTCACGGCGATTCTGCGGCCGACCGACTTCACCCTTGGCAACGGCGGTATCCCCGGACGTGTCACGCGGGTCGTCTATCTGGGCTCCGACCTCTACATCTTCGTCCAGCCGCAGACCGGAGGGCCGGAAATCCGCGTCATCGCCCGCGACGGTGCAGGCACGGAAGAAGGCGCCGCCGTGCATCTTGCCCATGACCCGACGCGGGTCCATGTGCTGGAGGCCATGTGATGGCGCTCAGGCGGCAGTCCGTGGTGCTGGCGGTGCTGCTGGCCCCTGTCACGCTGTTTCTGGGCGTGTTCTTCCTGCTTCCGCTCTTGATCATCGCGCTCTTCTCGTTCCTGTCCCCCGGCCTCTATGGCGGGGTCGAATGGACCTTCTATCACTGGAACTATGGCCGCATCTTCGGCTGGGCGGATGGCGTCAACGAAATCTTCGAGCCAATCTATCTGAAGATCCTGATCCGCTCGCTGGGCTTCGCAGCCCTGACGGTCGTGCTGACCCTGATCCTGTGCTATCCCGTCGCCTTCTGGGTCAGCCGGTTGTCGGAGCGTTGGCGGCTGCTCTTTCTGTTCCTCATCACGCTGCCCTTCTTCTGCAGCCTGATCGTGCGGCTTTACGCCTGGCTTCTGATCCTGAAACCCACGGGTCTTCTGAATACCATCCTGCTCCGGGCCGGGCTTGTCAGCGCACCGCTGGAGATCCTCTACACTCCCACCGCCGTCGTGCTCGGCATGGTCTATGTCATGGTGCCCTTCATGTTCCTGCCGCTCTACGTTTCGGTCGACACGCTGGACCGGGCGCAGGTCGAAGCCTCGCAGGATCTGGGCGCAAACCGGGTGCAGACCTTCCTCAAGGTGATCCTGCCCCAGACGCTGCCCGGCATCGCCGGCGGTTCGGTGATCGTCTTCATTCCGGCGGTGGGCAATTTCGTCGTGCCCGACGTGCTGGGCGGGGCCAAGGGACTGATGATCGGCAACCTCGTGGAACAACAGTTCCTCTCGGCGCGCAACTGGCCTTTCGGCTCGGCCCTGTCGATGATCATCATGGCCGTGGTGCTCGCCGTGCTGATGCTGTCGGTATCACGGGCCAGAAGGGCGGGCGGCCATGCGTAACCCTGCAGGCTGGGCCGCGCTGACGGCCTTTTCACTGGTCTTCTTCGCCTTCATCTATGCGCCCCTCTTCGTGATCATCGGCTATTCGTTCAATTCGAACCCGGTGAACATGATGATCTGGGAGCATTTCACCTTCGACTGGTATACCGGCCTCCTGGGCCTGTCGAACCGGGCAACCGACGTGTCGAACCGCGCGGCCTATGTCGAAAGCACCGACCAGATGCTCGCGGCACTGCGCACCTCACTGACCGTTGCCGTGATCACGACGACGATTTCGACGGTGATCGGAACCGCAACCGCCATAGCGCTTGCCCGCTACCGCTTCCGCCTGCGGGGGATTTATAACGGCTTCCTGATGCTGCCGATGATGATGCCGGACATCGTGCTGGGGATCGGGCTCCTGATCTTCTTCGTCAGCATCGGCATGAAGCTGTCGATGCTGACGATCATCATCGGTCACTGCACCTTCCTGACCTCCTACGTCTTCATCATCGTGCAGGCCCGTATCGCGGGCCTCGACCCGGCATTGGAGGAAGCGTCGGCCGATCTGGGCGCAAGCGAATGGGTTACGCTGCGCAAGGTGCTTCTGCCGCAGCTTGCGCCCGGCATTCTGGGCGGGGCGCTGCTGGCCTTCGTCATCTCGATGGATGATCTCGTCATCACCTACTTCGTCTCGGGCACCGGCGACACCACACTTCCGGTCTTCATCTTCGGCATGATCCGCCGCGGAGTTAAGCCCGAGATCAACGCCATCGCCACGCTGATCATCCTCGCTTCGGTGGTGATTGCCGCCTTTGGCCTGTGGCTCCGCAGCAGAAAGGCCGACTGACATGACGCCCCCTTCCGCCCGTGCCCGTGACCTGGGCCTGCCGTTTCCCGGCACGCCCGGGCCCATGAACGCCATCACCGATGTGCCCGGCGTCGCCGTAGGCTTCTGCACGCTGACCGACCCGGCCCGCAACATGCGCACCGGCGTTACCGCAATCCTGCCGCGCCCGGGAGCCGAGCCGCAGCCGGTCTGGGCCGGTCACTATGCGCTGAACGGCAACGGCGAGATGACCGGGACGCACTGGATCAATGATGCCGGGTATTTCCTGGGGCCGATCCTGATCACCAATACCCATGGCGTCGGCGCGGCGCATCTGGGCGCGACGCGCTGGATGATCGCGCATTACGCCGACTATTTCGCCCGCGAGCATGCCTGGGCGATGCCGGTGGTGGCCGAAACCTATGACGGCGTCCTGAACGACATCAATGCCCTCCACGTCCAGCCCGACCACGCCGTCGCAGCTCTTGAGGCGCGCAGCACCGGTCCGGTGACCGAGGGGTCGACCGGTGGCGGCAACGGCATGATCTGCTACGATTTCAAGGGCGGCACCGGCACGGCCTCGCGCCGGATCACCCTTGGCGGGAGCGAATATACGGTCGCGGCCCTGGTGCAGGCCAACCACGGCATCCGCCCCTGGCTGACGATCCTGGGCCGGCCCGTGGGGCAACTGATCCCCGAGGGGGCGCTCCGCTCTGGGGAGATGGGGTCGATCATCGTGATCCTCGCCACGGATGCCCCCCTTTCGGGCCTCGCGCTTCGGCAGATCGCCAAGCGTGCCGCAATCGGCATCGGCCGGGGCGGCACACCCGGCGGCAACAGTTCGGGCGACATCTTCCTTGCCTTCTCCACCGCGAACGAGGGGCCGATGCCGCAGTTCGCCCCCGCTCTGGTCGTGAAGCAGGAGTTGAACATCGAGCTGCTGGACGGCCTTTATCTTGCAGCGGTGCAATCCGTGGAGGAAGCGGTGGTCAATGCGATGGTCGCCGGCGAGGACGTGCCGACGGTCAGGCCGAAGGGCGGGATCTGCCGGGCACTGGATCCTGCCCGGCTGCGCGCGATCTTCCAGATTTGAAGGGCCGATCTGATCACACAGGAATAATTCCCCTGAACGGGGTGCGGGTAGAAGGATACTACCTGCACCGCCGCGAAATGCCGTCTTCTGATCCTGACAAGGAGGAAGACCATGGCAAAGATGATCCATTCCATGATCCGTGTTCTGGACGAGGCGCGGTCGGTTCAATTCTACGAGACCGCCTTTGGCCTGAAAGTGGCCGAGCGACTGGATTTCGAGACTTTCACGCTGATCTATCTGTCCAACGCCGAAACCGGGTTCGAACTGGAGCTGACGGTGAACAAGGGCCGGACGGAAACCTATGCGCTTGGTGACGGCTACGGCCATCTTGCGGTTTCGGTCGATGACGTCGATGCCGAACACGCGCGCCTGACCGCCGCCGGTCTGGCCCCGCGCAAGCTGGTGGATTTCGCCCCCGGCGGCCCCGGCACGCCGGTCATCGCGCGGTTCTTTTTCATTGCCGATCCCGATGGATACCAGATCGAAGTCCTGAAACGGGGGGGGCGCTACCTGTAGACCCGTGGTTTTCACTGCGGAAAGGAGGAGCCGCAGTGAAACTCCCGGCCGACAAGAACAGCAAGGAGGAGAGTATGACCAATTCACCGGAACGGCGCGGATTGACGCGCCGCGAACTGATCGCTCGCAGCTTCGCCGCCGGCGCGGGGTTGATCGTCGGCGCGGGTTTCGTCGCCGCCCCCGATGCCGCCTGGGCCTATGAGGCGACGGCATTGAAGCCCGAAACCATGGCGACCCTGATCCGCATGGCACGCGACATCTATCCGCATGACCGGCTGGGCGACGAATTCTATGTCCTCGCGGTCAAGGGGTATGACACGGCCGAGGCCGCGCCGGAAATCGAGGCCGGCATCGCCGCGCTGAATGCCGCTGCCCAAGGGGCGGGCCATGCCGGTTATCTGGATGCCGGCTGGGAGGATGACCGCGTGGTGATCCTGCGCGGGATGGAGCGATCGGCCTTCTTCCAGAAGATCCGCGGGGGTCTGGTGACGGGTCTCTATAATCAGAAAGCGGTCTGGCCGCTCTTTGGATACGAAGGGGAATCCTTCAGCCAGGGCGGCTATATCAACCGCGGCTTTGACGACATCAACTGGCTCTGACCGGGGAGGGAACGGAACATGGTTGCGAAATTCGACCTGAACGACGACTCGGTCGTGCTGATCATCGGCACCGGCGCGGGTGGCGGGGTGCTGGCCAACGAACTGGCCCAAAAGGGCGTCAAGGTCGTGGCGCTCGAGGCCGGCGGGCGCTATCTGCCCGAGGATTACATCAACGACGAATGGGACAGCTTTGCCCAACTGGCCTGGGTGGATCCGCGCACCACATCGGGCGACTGGCGTGTGGCGCGCGACTTTTCCGGCCTGCCCGCCTGGATCGTCAAGGCCGTCGGAGGCACCACGATCCACTGGGCGGGAGCCAGCCTGCGGTTCCAGGATCATGAATGGAAGACGGCATCGCATTATGGCCATGTGGCGGGGGCGAACCTGCTCGACTGGCCCATCGACGGGGCGGAGCTGGCCCCCTGGTATGAAAAGGCCGAGACCAAGCTGGGCGTGACGCGCACCGGCGACCGGCCGGGCCTGCCGGGCAACAACAACTTCAAGGTGCTGGAAAAGGGCGCCAGGGCGCTTGGGTACAAGGAGGTGCATACCGGCCGCATGGCCATCAACTCGATCGACTATGACGAACGGCAGTCATGCCAGCAGACCGGCTTCTGTTTCCAGGGCTGCAAATGGGGCGCCAAATGGTCTGCCGCCTATACCGACATTCCGCGCGGCGAGGCGACGGGCAACCTCGAGGTGCGTGACCGTTGCCATGTCCTGAAGATCGAACATGACGACAAGGGCCGTGTCACCGGTGCGCTCTATGTCGACAAGGATGGCAACCAGCATGTGCAGAAGGCGCGGGTCATCTGTGTCGCGGGCAATTCCATCGAAAGCCCGCGGCTGCTGCTGAACTCGGCCTCGGCCATGTTCCCGGACGGCCTTGCCAATTCGTCGGGGCAGGTCGGGCGCAACTACATGCGGCACGTGACCGGATCGGTCTATGGTGTGTTCGAAAAACCGGTGCGGATGTGGCGCGGAACCACCATGGCCGGCATCATCCAGGACGAGGCGCGCCACGATCCGGGCCGCGGATTCGTCGGCGGCTATGAGCTGGAAACTCTGTCGCTGGGCCTGCCGTTCATGGCGGCCTTCCTTGATCCCGGCGGCTGGGGGCGCGGCTTCACCTCGGCGCTGGACGGGTATGAGAACATGGCCGGGATGTGGATCGTGGGCGAGGACATGGCGCAGGAGACGAACCGCGTCACCCTGTCCTCGACGGTCAAGGATCAATATGGCCTGCCGGTGCCGGATGTGCATTTCGACGACCATCCGAATGACATCGCCATGCGCAACCATGCCTACAAGCTGGGCGAGGCGGTCTATCGGGCGGCCGGGGCCACGCGCACATTCCCGACGCCGCCCTATCCGTCGACCCACAATCTGGGCACCAACCGCATGTCGGAAAAGGCGCGCGACGGTGTGGTCAACAAGCACGGACAAAGCCACGACATCGCCAACCTGTTCGTGTCGGACGGCAGCCAGTTCACCTCGGGGGCTGCGGAAAACCCGACGCTGACCATCGTAGCGCTGGCGATCCGCCAAGCAGATTTCATCGCAGGCGAGTTGAGCAGGCAGAACCTCTGACCGACGCGCAACCAGATTGCATCCCGGGCGGCAACGTCCGGGGTGTTGTCTTTTGCGGTTGTCAGCTCAGGCCGCATTCGACCGTTTCGCCGGCAGAACTGCGGGTCTCTTTTCCAGCCGCACCAGACAGGTGCACCGCAGAAGCGAGGCGAAATTCACCGGCTCGCCGTGAAATTCCAGCACCTCGCGATGCAGGGTCGACAGAAAGGCTGCGGTCGATTCCCCCTGTTCGATGGCAATCTGGTCCAGGATGGTCCAGAATGCCGCCTCCAGCCGGACAGATGTGCTTTGCCCGTTCAACCGGACACGCCGGGTCACAGGCACATAGCGGGCAGGGTTCTGCTTGGCAAAAAGCTCACACATCGGCGGCTCCTCCGTTCCACGACATGTCAACTATTGTGGCACGGAGCACGGCTGTCAAATCCGCCGAAAGGCGGTGCGCCGCATATGCCTTCCCCTGCCCGGAACAAGGCGCGTAAGCCCCGTCGGGCAACGCCCGGCCGGCCCCCCCCGGGGCAGGCGCATTGGGAACGCTGGCGCGGGGATCGGGCATAGGCGTGATTACGCCATAAAATGCAGACTACAATCGGCGTATGCGCCCTCTCGCGGCCGGGTGCCCTCTGTTGTGCGGGGGTGTCGCAGGCCGAGGTGGCGGCTGCCCTACCGCAGCGCCCTTCCCTTGATGATGGCATCGCGGCCGAACTTGGCGCGGATCGCGTCGGTCGCGCGTTCGGCCTTTGCCCGTGCCGCCGCCTGCGGGTCCAGCAGGTCGCCCGCCGGGTCCGCCGCCCCTCCCGGCGCCAGATCGGCGATGCCGACCCCGAGCAGCCGGTAGGCGCCGCCCTTCGGCATCTGATCGAACATCCGCCGCGCCTCACCGTAGATGCAATCGGCGATCTGGGTCGGCGCGGGTAGGCTGTGGCGGCGGCTGATCTGGCTGAAATCGCCGCGCTTGAGCTTCAGTATCACCGTGCGGCCCGCCAGATCCTTCGCCTTCGCTCGGTCCGCCACCCCAACCGCCAGCCGCCAGAGATGACCGTCGAGCAGGTCCATATCGGCAATGTCCTCGTCGAAGGTCGTCTCTTTCGAGATGGATTTCGGCTTTTCGTCGCCATCCACGCGGCGGTGGTCCTCGCCCCGCGCCAGATGCCAGAGCCGCTCGCCCGTCCGCCCGAAGCGGGCGATCAGGTCGCCCGGCTCCCAGCGTTGCAGATCGGCAAGGGTGCGGATGCCCGCGCGCTCCAGCGCCGCCTGCGTCGCCGTCCCGACACCCCAGAGGATGCGCACCGGCTTCGGCGTAAGAAAGGCCAGCGTCTCCGCCCGCCCGATCACCGAGAAGCCGCGCGGCTTGTCGAGATCAGAGGCGATCTTGGCGAGGAACTTGTTGTGGCTGAGGCCGACGGAACCGGAAATCCCCAGTTCCTCCTCCATCCGCCGGGTCAGCCGCGCCAGCACGACGGCGGGCGGTGCGCCATGCAGCCGGGTGGTGCCGGTCAGGTCGAGAAATGCCTCGTCGAGGCTCAGCGGCTCGATCAGCGGCGTAAGACCGGCCATCATGGCGCGAACCTGGCGCGAAACCTCGGCATAGACCTGCATTCGCGGCCTGATCACCACTGCCTCGGGGCAAAGCCGCAGCGCCTGAAACATCGGCATGGCCGAACGGACGCCCGATATGCGGGCGATGTAGCAGCAGGTCGACACCACGCCCCGCGTGCCGCCGCCGACGATCAGCGGCCTGTCGCGCAATGCCGGATTGTCGCGCTTCTCGACCGAAGCGTAGAAGGCGTCGCAATCCATATGGGCGATGGACAGATCGAACAGTTCCGGATGCGCCAGCACCCGCGGGCTGCGGCAGGACGGACAGCGGGAACCGCCGTCGAACGAGACCAGGCAGGAGCGGCAAAGCGCGGGCATGAAAGCAGGTTACCACTCCCCGGCGCCGGGGGTGAGGGACAATTTCTTCGCAGAAGGGGCGTGGGGGAATGGCTAATCGAAGATCACTCACCACCGGCCCGGAAAAGAGCCGTATGGGAGGCTGTTCAACTTTGTCGGTCAGACAGGATCGACATTCAGGATTGCCCGGACGACCAACATCGTGTCCCGCTTCTGCTCTTGCACCATGTGCGGCCTTTCTCCCACCCCGAACAGGAACCTTCCGGCTGTCCGGCAGGAACCAGCGGGCGGCATTCTTCGGGGCCGCAATCCCCCCCCTTACTCGGCCGGGACAGAGCGCGGTGCAAGGGCCGGCTGTGCCTTGCGGACATAGCGGTCATAGCCCAGATCGCCAT
>JAIRJX010000155.1 GCA_031260425.1 Gemmobacter sp. | reverse complement strand
GGTTCCCGCCAGCGCTATCCAGAGCGCCGCGCCGCTCAGCGTCATTCCTGCCGCCAGCGCGATCAGCGCGACCGAGGCCGCAAGGAACCGGCGCAGCCATCGATGGGTGTTCTCGTCGCCGAACAGCCGCGCGGTGGATTTTACCCCGATCAGCGCGTCATCCTCCTTGTCCTGATGGGCGTAGATCGTGTCGTAGAACAGCGTCCAGGCGATGCCGCCGAGCCAGAGCACCACGGGCGCGGCCGTAAGGCTTCCGCCATGGGCGGCCCATGCCACCAGCGCGCCCCAGTTGAAGGCGAGGCCGAGAAAGGCCTGCGGCCACCAGGTGAAACGCTTGGCGAAGGGATAGACCGCCACCAGCGCGAGCGAGGCCGCCCCGAGCGCCACGGCAGTGGGAGGGAAGGTGACGAGGATTGCCGCACCGATCAGGCATTGCAGGATCATCCAGGCTATCGCCTGCCGCAACGTGACCTGCCCCGAGGGCAGCGGACGCGAGCGGGTGCGGGCGACGGCGGCGTCGAACTCGCGGTCGGTGATGTCGTTCCAGGTGCAGCCGGCGCCACGCATCACCGCAGCACCCAGGGTGCAGCCAACAAGGATCCAGAGGTCTCGCCAGCCGAACCCCGCAGGATCCGCCGCGGCGGCGAGGCCAAGGCCCCAGGTGCAGGGCAACAGCAAAAGCCAGGTACCGATGGGCCGGTCGGCCCGGCTCAACCGCAGATAGGGGCGGGCGGCGGCGGGGGCGTAGCGGTCCACCCAGTTGCCGGCGGGCGCGTCGGCGACGCGCTCTGGCATATCGGCGCTTCCGGTCATAGGGTACCTTTCATGGCGGATGCGAAAGTCAGGCTTTATGTAGATCACCCGCTCGGGCCGGGGCAATCGGTTCCGCTCGACGCGGATCAGGCGCTTTACCTGTTCTCGGTGATGCGGCTTGGCCTTGGTGCTGCGGTGCTGTTGTTCAACGGGCGCGACGGCGAATGGTGGGCCGAGGTGGCCGGTGCGGCCAAGCGGCACGGCCTGCTGATCTGCCGGCAACAGACCAGGCCGCTCGCGCCGCCGCCCGATCTCTGGCTGCTTTTCGCGCCGGTGAAAAAGGCCGAGACGGTGTTCATCGTGGAAAAGGCGGTGGAACTGGGCGCTGCGCGGCTTTGCCCGGTGCAGACCGAGCGCACCGGTTCCGATCGGCTCAACCGCGAGCGGATGCAGGCCAATGCCCGCGAGGCGGCCGAGCAATGCGGCGCAACCATGGTCCCCGGGGTGGACCCGCTCATGCCGCTGGACCGGCTGCTCGATACCTGGCCCGAGGACCGCCGTATCCTGTGGTGCAACGAGGCGCTGGCCGGCGCGGCAACGGCTCTCGCCGGGCAGCCCCCTGGATCATGGGCCATCCTGATCGGGCCGGAGGGCGGCTTTTCCCCGCGTGAGGCGGCGCGGTTGGCTGCATGTCCCGCTGTGGTGCAGGCCAGCCTCGGCCCCCGCATCCTGCGCGCAGAGACGGCGGCTCTGGCGGCGCTCACGCTCTGGCAGGCCGCGATGGGAGACTGGCGATGACGGGAGAGCGGCGGTGATTCGCCCCGAGGCACTGGCGCTTGTTGCGCGTTGGGGCGAGGCGGGCTTCGCGGCGGCGGTGGTCGCGGCGGGGCTGTGGCTCGCCCGCCTCGGTGGCTGGGTGCTCCCGCCGATCGGGCTTGCGGTCATGGTGACCGGCGCGGGCCTTCTGTTGCTGGCACTGCGCCGGCTGCGTTTCCGGCAGGACACCGCCGCGCCGGGGCTCGTGGAGATCGACGAAAGCCAGATCTCCTATTTCGGCCCGGCCGAGGGCGGCTTCGTCTCGCTGCGGGAACTGGTGGAGCTGCGGCTGCTGGCCCGTGGCGGCCATCGGTTCTGGCGGCTGAAACAGGCCGACGGGCAGGCGCTGCTGGTCCCGGTCGATGCAGCGGGCGCCGAGAGACTCTATGATGCCTTTGCCGCGCTGCCCGGCATCGACATGGCCGCACTTTTGCGGGTGCTGCGCCCGGCCTCTTCCTTCGAACCGACCGTTGCCACCGATACGCTCGGCCCGGTGATCTGGCGCCGCGACGCGCGGCCAGCCTTGACTTGAGCCCGCGCCCGCGCCACCTGTGGACGCCCGAACTTCCCGCGACCCTGAACGGAGCCTTCCCATGTCCATTCCCCAGTCTGGCGGCGGCGCTGTCGAGCGGTTCGAGCAACTGGCCGAACTGATCGAATCCGGCTGCAAACCGAAGACCGAGTGGCGCATCGGCACCGAGCACGAGAAGTTCGGCTTTCTGACCGGCAGTCATGCGCCGCTGCCCTATGACGGTGCGCATTCCATCAAGGCGCTGCTGGAGGGCCTGCGCGACCGATTCGGCTGGCAGGAGGTAGAGGAGCAGGGCCATATCATCGGCCTCAGCCGTGATGGCGCCAATATCTCGCTGGAGCCGGGCGGGCCGTTCGAACTGTCGGGCGCGCCGGTCGCCTCGCTCCATCAGACCGCAGCGGAGCTGCAGTCGCATCTCGACGAGGTGCGCGCGGTGACCGAGGGCTGGGGTGTGGGCTTCATGGGGATCGGCGCGGCGCCGGAATGGACGCATGACGAGATGCCGGTGATGCCCAAGGGCCGCTACCGGCTGATGACCGAATATATGGGCCGTGTCGGCACCCATGGCACACAGATGATGTATCGCACCTGCACCGTGCAGGTGAATCTCGACTACGGATCCGAGGCCGACATGGTGAAGAAGTTGCGGGTCGCGCTGGCGCTTCAGCCGGTGGCGACGGCGCTTTTCGCCTCCTCGCCCTTCTTCGAGGGCAAGCCGAACGGGCATCGCTCATGGCGTTCGCGGATCTGGCGGGGCCTTGATGATGCGCGCACCGGCATGCTGCCCTTCGCCTTCGACGAGGGCATGGGTTTTCAGGCCTATGTCGACTGGGTGCTCGATGTGCCGATGTATTTCGTCTATCGCGACGGGAAATATGTCGATGCGCGGGGCCAGAGTTTCCGCGACTTTCTGAAGGGTGCCCTGCCGGCCTTGCCCGGCGAACAGCCGACGCTGAGCGACTGGGCCGACCATATGACCACCGTTTTCCCTGAAGCACGGGTGAAGAAATATATCGAGATGCGCGGCGCCGATTGCGGCGATCAGGCGCATCTCGTGGCGCTGCCCGCGTTCTGGACCGGGTTGGCCTATGATGGTGCGGCACTCGACGCCGCTTGGGATCTTGTGAAGGGCTTCGATGGCGAAACCCGCGAGGAACTGCGCGTCGCCGCCTCGGTCTCGGCGCTGGCCAGCGAGGCAGGGGGGGTGAAGCTGATTGACCTCGCGCGCGCCGCCGTCGGCCTTTCCCATGCCGGCCTTGCCGCGCGCGGGCTGGGGGAGGAGCGCCTGCTGGCGCCGTTGGTCGAAAGCCTGGAGAGCGGACAGACTCAGGCCGACCGCTTCCTTGCTGCCTGGAACGGCCCATGGAGCCGCAGCCTTGCCCCGCTCTATGAGGCCACGAGGCTGACCTGACGCCTGCCTCCCCGCCTGACCGCCATTGTCACGGACGCCTCCCGTCCGGGCCGATGCGCCGCGGAGAGCGAAGGCAGGGGGCGCTCGCGTTCCCTTTTGAGCCTTCGGCTCAATTTACCCCCCGATGATATTTTCGGACAGAAAATGAACAAGAGGAGCGCCGGGCGTCGTCTGTTCAGAAATATCCTCGGGGGAGCTTCCCGAAGGGAAGTGTCGGGGCAGACATCCCTTTTGTTGTTTATTGATATGACGTTTTCTGGCACCGAAAACTGTTCCTTTTCTGGCACAAGATGCCGCTGGCGGCATGACAGCGACGGACTTCTTGCTCTTCTCGGCCGCGGCAAAGGGAAGGATGAGCGAGGAGCGGGACCGGAGGCTCCAGCGCGAGTTCGACCGGCAATATACCCTGATCACCAACCGGACCGGCTCGACAAGGTGGCTGAGGATGTCGCGCTGCACTTCGCCATGCGCGGCTATCACGGCAAACCTGAGGCGCGGTCGAGCACGAAATCCGGGTGCGACTGAACGAATTGCCGGGGAACTCTATCCGAAGGCGCTATGGGACGCAAAGGTGGTGCAAGTGTGGTATTTTGTGTTGCAGCGATACGCGGGCGACAGCGCGGCACGGATGCATTGAGCAAGGCAAGAAGCGAGACATCGACCGTGATCGTCGTCTTGTGGGTGAAACGGTTTGCCCCAACAGTTGCAGGCTTCCGCCGGCCCTTCCTCGGGGCCGGCGCCGATGAATTCCCGCTGACGGCCCGCTCGCCTGATCTGGCGGAAGCCCGCACGGACCGGGCAGTCAGACCGACAGCTCATGTCTTGCCGCGTCTCCGGCATTGGTGCCACCCGCGAGCGATTCGCCCCCGTCGGCCACCAGTGCATGACCGGTCATATAGGATGATCGGTCGGAGACCATGAACAGGATGACCTCGGCGATTTCCTCGGCAGTCGCAAAACGGCCCATCGGCACGACATTCGAGATCGCATGTTCCAGCGCCTTGCGGCCGCCCATCTGCTGGGTGTAAGGGTCGTTGAACGGCGTATCGACCCAGCCGGGGCAGAGCGCATTGACGCGGATGGCGAAAGGCGCCATGTCGAGGGCGATCTGCCGTGTCATGGTGATCGAGGCCGCCTTGCTGGTGATGTAGGCCGTCATCTGTCGATCCAGGAAAACGCCGGAATTCGATGAGGTGTTCAGGATGACCCCGCCGCCCTGCCTTTTCATGATCGGGATCACCGCCTGGCAGGCAACGAATTGCGCATGGACATTGACAGCCCAGGATTTGTCAAAGCCGGCGGCCTCTACCTGCTCGACGCTTCCGGCAATCTGGACGCCGGCATGGTTATGAAGGATATCAATGCGGCCCCGGGCTTTTGCCACATCCGCGACCAATGAAAAGACCGCCGCATCGTCGGTCACCTCCAGCGCGCGGGCCTCTGCCCGGCCTCCGGCCTTCATAATCAGGCCGGCCGTTTCGCGCGCGGCGGCGGCATCCCGGTCGGTAACCACGACGAAGGCGCCTTCGCGCGCCATTGCGATAGAACCGGCGCGGCCGATTCCGGAGCCTGCGGCAGTGACGATTGCCGTTCTATCCTGAAGAATCATTGATGTTTCCTTCTCATTCAATACCGGCGGCGAAAAAGACCGCGCCGGGTATAGACGGCGACGGCCTCGTCGATCAGCGCGGCGATCGCATTGGCGCCGTAGTCGCGCCGAAGCATCTCGGCGCGGGCCGACAGCACGGCGGGGTCGGTAACGCGTCCGGGGCGCAGCATCTCGTAGGTTTCGAGGATCACATCCTGCGGCACCGCCACCAGTTCGGCGCCGCGCTCGAAATTCGCCGCCAGCCTGTCGCGGCCGGCGGATCGCGCGATATTGGCCTGAACCTTCAGTGTTTCGGCAGAGATGCGGATATCGGCGGCGGCGACGCGGCCGGACAGAACCTCCTCCAGCGTCAGCCGCTCCAGCGGCATACCGGATGCCGACACAGCGTGTTCCGGTGCATTCTCGGAGAGCGGATAAAGATATCGGGGATCGGTCGTCATGTCGGGATACCCTCCTGTCCCAGCACCACGGACAGCTCGATCGGGGGTGCGTCCGCGACCACCAGTCCGGTTTCGATTGCGTAAAGCATCGCGACGCGGACATGGTAACGCGCGGCGAGCGATTGGCCGTCAACCGGCACGATGACCGGTTCGGGTGTCTGCCCTGCAACGTAGAGCGCGGCGTTGCGGCCCATGGCACGGTAATGCTCGAGCGTCGTCACCGGTGCATTGGAGAAAAGCTCGATATTCATATGTGGTAGCCGGTCGGCATGATGGATCACCGCCGTGCCCTTGGCCTGAATGCCGATGCCATAGCCGGATCCGGCCAGCCGTGCCGCCGTCAGGCCGATAAACGAGGTATCCGCAGTATGGCGCATACGCACCAGCCTGGGTGTTGCGCCGCCCTCCCGGACGCCCTCGGTAAGCGCCAGCACCACGTCGATCAGGTCGTGTCCGGCTGTGGTCCGGGTCAGTTCGGCTCCGAAGGCGGGGCTGAGCCCGATGACGATATCGCTTGGGTCGCCGCTCTTCACCGCCTCGCCCGTTGCAACAAGCCAGAGGGGGGCGGTAGGGTCGTGGTGGCGCTCGCGCTCCAGCACGGTGGCGCGCGTCTGCAATCCGCGCACTTCCCGCACCGCCTGCCAGCGCGTATCGGACATGCGATAGCCGCTTCCCGGCCCCTGATAGTCATTGGGGTCGTTGAGCGCGCTGATGACGCCGCCGTCCCGCAAGATGGCGGAGGTCTGCAGATAATCGCCCGAAATGCGCTGGCGCAACATGAGCAGAAGGTTCTTCGCCTCTTCGTCGAAACCCCGGCCGGCAAGTGCACGAACCACGTCGAGCGCGGTCAGGCCGCGTTGGCGGATCGTCTCACTGATGCGGGTGACTTCACCGGGCGTGAAGCTGTCCGTCTCCTGCGAGCCGGAGGCGGCTGCCACCGACTGCACCCATTCTTCCGGAACCCGCTTCAGGCCCAATTCGTCGAATACCGCCGAAATGGCGCGGATTGCCCGCATCCGCAATTGCTCGACCCGGCTTTCCGCGACGGGAGCGAGGCCGCCATCGGCTTGGAAGTCGCGTTGCAGCATCAGGTAGTCTTCGATCTCCTCGCCGTTGAACAGGGAGGGATTGAAGGTGTTGTCATATTTGCGGATCGCCCCGAAGCCCGAGCAGATCAGGTCGGAGCCGGCCATGAGATAGGGCGTGATCTTGGCGCCGACACGGATTTCGGATTCGCTCACCCTCGTGTCGTTGCCGGAAGCGCATTCGAGCCCGAGCCAGACGGCGATCAGGTTCTCCGCCATCAACTCGCGCATTCCGCCTGCCATTGAAGAAGTTAACGGTGCCCCGTCGATGCCGCCGTTCTGTGTGCCCTGAACACCCATGGCCCGTTGCAGGCACAGGCAGCGCGCCTCCAGATAGAGGACCGACTTCCGTTCGTGAAAGCCCATCAGCAATTCGGCCGATGCGCCCGATGTGCAGCGTGCCTTGATGCCCCGTGATGCGTAGGCGGCGGTGAGGAACGCCTTCGACCATGGCGTGTCGTCTCCGTCGACGAATGCAGCCTCGGTGCCATAGACGGAAACCGTCTCTGCATAGGAGGTGAATCCGGCCATGCCGATCCGTAGCTCTTCCGCTTCCTCGATCGAGCATTGGAAAAGCACGCCGCCGCGTCCGACGGCCGCGCCGACAGCGCAGGCCATGGCATTTGCCCAGGAGTTCGACGCAACCCGCATCGTGGTTTCGATCTCGTCGAAGCCGAGCGCCACGGCAAAGGCGGCATCGGCCGCAAGCTGAAGCGGGTCGTCCTTGGCATTGGTGACATGCGCCTGATTGCCGGGCGTGCGGCGCTGGCGCATCTTGGAATAGGCGAAGGTGATCTCCAGCGACGACATGGCGGAGACCACCGATACCAGCTTGGCAGGCGTCATGCCGCGTGCGAGGTGCTCAAGCCTGTCACGTGGAACGTTGATGTCGACCAGCATCCGCGCCACGTCGACCGGATCCATCGCCATCGCTTCGCCGATCACCATGGGGTCGAGGTGATGCGCGGCGATATAGGCGTCGAGAATATCGAAGTCCTCTTCCCTCCTGCCATCGATCTCGACCACCCGCCCATCTTCGACCCGGGCAGAAGGTGCAGGATCCCAGGGACTTTGGAACGTGGCGAAGCCCGCCTCGGCATCTTCGGCGGCAAACAGGTCATGGCGGAGCGGGCGGGCATCCCATTCATCGAAGCGACGCCAACGGGGAGGGGAAGTCATCGGGTCATTCCTTCGTGATCCGTTCGGGCCTTGTCCATACGCGCCCTATCGATATTGGCCAAAGCCGCCTTCCGCATATCCTTGTCTCTCCGGACCCGGCATTCGCACCACCTGGGGTCAGAACCAGCGCAGCAAGAGAAGCTGGATGAGGATCAGGATGATGACATTCCAGAAGATCACCTCGCCAATGGTGAACCAGCCACGCTTGCGGTTGATGCGCCAGAAGCCGAACCAGACGGGCACGGAGAGCAGCAGGGGGATAAAGGCGGCGAGCGTCACCGAAGCCTCCCGCCGGTCGCGGCGTCGAAATAGTGCAGGGCCTCGCGCGGGAAGCGCAGGCCGACGGGCTGCCCCACCTGGATATGATCGCAGTTCTTCTGCGTCCTGACGGTGATCGAACCGGCCCCGCTTTGGAGGACGAACAACGTGTCGGGTTCGATCAGCTCCCTGACATCGACGGCAAGCGTGATCGCGTCCTTGCTTCCGGCCTCCGCCAGCTCGATCTGCTCGGGACGAATGCCCAGCGTGACAGGCCCTTCCGGGCGATCTACGGCACAGGTGATATCGCCGGCGCGGAAAACGCCATCCTTGACGGTACCTTCGATCGTGTTCATGGCGGGCCGCCCCATGAACTCGGCCACGAACCTGTTGGCGGGCTCGCGGTAGATCCGGCGCGGCTCGTCGAACTGCACCAGTTTGCCATCCTTGAGGATTGCAATCCGTGTCGCCAGCGTCATCGCCTCTTCCTGATCATGGGTGACGAAAACGAAAGTCTTGCCCAGGCGCCGATAGAGACGGTTGAGCTCGGTCCGCATATGCAGGCGCAGGAGCGCGTCGAGATTGGAGAGCGGCTCGTCCATGACGCAGATGGTCGGCTCCCAGACCAGCGCCCGCGCGACGGCCACGCGCTGCGCCTGTCCACCGGAAAGCTGGGCCGGCTTGCGATGTAGATAACTGCCGATCTGGAGCAGTTCGGCGATGCCACCCACGCGGCGTTCAATGTCACTTGTGCCGGTTTTGCGGATCCGCAGCGGATAGGCGATGTTCTCGAATACGCTCTTGTGGCTGTAGAGAGCATAGTTCTGGAACACCATGCCGATGCCACGCATTCGCGGCGGCAGGTTGGTGATGTCCTTGCCATCGATTTCTATCCGCCCCTCGGATGAGGTTTCGAGCCCCGCCAGAAGCCGGCAGGCCGTCGTCTTGCCCGAGCCCGACGGGCCGAGCAGGACGATGAACTCTCCCTGATCGAATTCGAGGTTCAGCCTGTCTAGGGCCTTGGTCCCGTCGGGGAACTTCTTGGTGACTTCTCTGAATGAGACACCCATGGAAAACTCCGTGAATTCTTGCAGTATCAGCCCTTGACCGCGCCAAAGGTGAGGCCGCGGACAAGGTGCTTCTGCACCAGGAATGTAAAGACGAGGATCGGCAGGGTGGCGACAACGGTGACCGCCGCCACCTGTCCCCACAGCGTTCCGTGCGGCGTGATCAGCCCGGGTATGCCGACCGTCAACGGGCGACCCTCGAACGCGACGAGGATGAAGGCATAGAGGAACTCGTTCCAGGACAGGATGAAGCAGAGCACGGCCGTCGCCGCCATGCCAGGCGCAGCCAGGGGAACGACGACCCTGACGAAGGCGCCAAGCTTGGAGCGGCCGTCCATCATCGCTGCTTCGTCGATCTCGCGCGGGATCTCGGCGAAGAAGCCACGCATCATCCACACCACCAGCGAGAGGTTGAAGCTCGTATGCGCGATCACCACGGCATAGATCGTGTCGGTCAACCCCAACGCGGTGAAGAACATGAAGAGCGGCACTGCAATGGAGATGGGCGGGGCCATGCGCGTCGTGAGGAAAAAGAAGAACAGATCTTCCTTGCCCGCAAAATCGGTGCGCGCGAACACATAGGCCGCCGGCACGCCGATGCCGACCGACAGCACCGTCGACGAGATGGAGATGATCAGCGAGTTGAACACCAGCGGCAGGTAGTCCTTGCCGAGGAAGACCTCCGGATAGTTGGCGAGTGTCGGGGTGAAGAACCAGCGCGGCTCGGGCGACAGGATGTCCAGACGCCCTTTGAAGGAAGTCAGGACGATCCACAGATAGGGGGTCAATGCGATAACCAGCACGCAGGCAAGGATGCCGATGGCCAGTATCTTCCAGGACTTGTTCATTTCTGCCCCTACGCCTTGCCGACCGATGATTTCCAGTAGACGGCCTTGTAGAAGACCGAGCACAGGATCAGCACGACGAGATAGACCATGAAGGCCACCGTCGCGCCGTAGCCGAGGTTCCAGTTCTTGAAATTCACACGGTAGGCATAGATCGACAGCAGTTCGGACACCGTGCCGGGGCCGCCGCCGGTCAGGATGAAGACCTTGTCGAATTCCTTGAAGGCATCAATGCCGCGCAGGAGCAGGACGAGCGCGATGATCGGCCTGAGCAGGGGCAGCATGATGTCGGTGAATTGCCGCCACGGCCCCGCGCCATCCATGGTTGCGGCCTCGAAGGGGGCCTTTGGCAGGCTCATGAGACCGGCCAGGATGATCAGCGTCACGAAGGGTGTCCACTGCCACACGTCGATTGCTATGATCGTCGGCATCACCAGATAGGGCGTGGAGAAGACCGCGCTTGCCTGCGAGAGCAGGCCCGTGGCGCGCAGGTAATAGCTGACCATGCCGAAGTCGCCTTGCAGCAACAACCGCCAGATCAGCCCTACGGCCACGGGTGCCAGCATCATGGGAACCAAAAGCAGTGTGGTCAGCAGCCGCTGGCGCTCGATGAAGCGCCAGATCAGCCAGGCCAGCGCGAACCCGATCACAAACTCTACCGTTACGCTCGCCAGGACGAAGCGGATGGTCAGCCGGAACGAATCCCAGAAGACCGGATCGTTGCGCATCAGGTGCCGGAAATTGTCCAGCCCGATGAAGGCGCCGTTCTGATCCGGATTGGCGAAGCTGAGGTCGGTCGTGGCCGTGTAGGCCATATAGCCGAACGGCCCCACCAGGAAGATCAGCACGAGCAGTGTTGCCGGCAGCAACAAGGGCAGCGAAGCGCCCCTATCCAGCAGGAAACGCCCGCGAGAAAGCTGTTTCATTGTATTCATGACCAACCGCTGATGTTTCTCCGTGAGCGGGCCCACGGAGAAAGGTTTGTAGTGATGACGGGATTACTCGACCGGATACTTCATCGGCGCGCAGGCGCCGAGCAGGGCGGAAATCTCCTGCGCCGACCTGTCGAGTGCTTCCTTCGCCGTCTTTTCATCGGCGAGATAGGAGGAAAGTTCGCGCACCAGGATATCGGTCATCTCACCGGACAGCGGCAAGGTGGGCTTGGGTCTGGCCACGGCATTGGAGTCCATGGACGCCTTGGAATAGGGCAGGTTCTGCACCTCCGCAGAGGAATAGACATCGGGGCGGGCGGTAGCGCCGCCGTTGAGGTGCTGATTGAGCTGCTGTTCGTAGTCCATCATCCACTGGATGAAGAGATAGGCGGCCTCCTTGTTCTTCGATGAGGTCGGGATCAGATAGGACCAACCCTCCACCTGGGCGACCTTGCCGCCCTCGCCTTGGGGTACGATATCGAAGCCCATCTTTCCGACCACTGTCGAGACCGATTCATCGACGGCGACCGCATAGGTCGAATCGTTCCACATGATGAGCTGGGCAACCTCTCCCTGCTGCATCAGGGCCATCACGTCATCCCAGAAATAATTGAGCGTGTCCGGCGGCGAGAAGGCCTTGAGGCTCTTGTAATACTCCGTCGCGGCAATGGCCTGCGGGCTGTTGACGATGACGGGGCCGCATTCCGAGCCCGTCCTGGTATCGAGCATGTCGCCGCCGAAGGAGTAAAGGAAGTTCAGCCATTCATACCACAGTGCCTCATGGCGCTTGCCTTGCAGTGCGGTGCCGTAGAGCCGCTGATCCGGGCGCGTGAACCATTCGGCGATATCGCGATACTGCTTCCAGTCCTGGGCGGGGGCGAGGTCGTAGCCGTATTTGGCCTTGAAGCCTTCCTTCTCCTTCTCGTCCGAAAGAAGGTCGGCACGATACCACATATACATGCTGAGCGCGGTGAACGGAAAACCGTATATCTTGCCGTCATACCACGAGATTTCCTGCCAAAGGCGCGGGTAGAGCTGCTCCTCGGGATTGAAGCCGGGGTCCCTCAATGCGGCATTGTCGAGATACGTCTCCAGCGGCTCCAGATGGCCGTTGGTCACGAACTTGCCGAGTTCCCGGTGGGGCTGGATGATGAAATCGTAGCGACCGCGCTTCGAGTTGAGATCGAGCATGACCTTGTTGACGGCCTCGGAATGCTCATACATCTCGATCTCGACATTGATGCCGGTTCGCCTTTCGAATTCCGGCGCAAGTGCCTTCATGGCTTCGAGGGGTGGAAGGGCCTCGCCGATCGTGCGTATGGTGACGCCCTTGTAGGGCGCCGCCGCTTCCTCCAGCGACCAGGCGGCAGCGGTGGAGACCTGGCCCATCACGGTGGCCGCACCCAGCACTGCGGCAATCATCGCGGTGCCCAGGGTTCGTCTGGTCAACCTATTTACAAGCATCTCAACTCCCCATTTTTTGTTTGTGGTCTTCGATTAAGGACTGGGCCAGGCCCGACTCGCGGGTATTCCCGCCTCTTGTCGCCCGTGCATGGACGAATCGTGGCTTCCGCTCCCCTGCGGAACGCCGCTGTGATTTGTTCAGGAAACGGCCCGTCGGATGACCCGAAACCCTGCCCGTGCGGCGGGATGGTTCGGTTCAGGCCGGATCGTTCGGCTGGCGCTGGCGTAGAAAATGCCTGCGGATGTCCCCCTCCTTGTTGCCGGAGAGGCCCAATGCCCTCCGACACCTCCTTGACCGAGGCAGATTCTCGATCCCTGCGCAATCGGCGATGTTCGACTTTAGTCCTCACCTTAGCCGATATATGCCGTGAACCACTCATTCCCTGTTGCTGTTCAGTATCTGTAGCATATCCCGCGTTTTGAGGATATCCTATGCATTCATCACATCTGTGGGATATTTCCCATTTTGGATAAGCTAGAGAGCATATTACTTTTGGGATAGGTGGGCAGTGAGGGAAAAGGATCTGCAGGTCTTTGGGGGCAGGAAGCTCCTCTCGCAACCGCAATGGTATATCGCATTGAGCGACCTTCTGTCGCTTGTGGGCGATCCGGGCTTCCCCGCCGCGCTGGCGGCAACAATCCGTAGTCTGGTCCAGTTCGACTATACGGTCACCTTTGCCTATAACGGGCCGGATGTCCCTATCTGCCTGCATCACACCTTTCAGCCAAAGCAATACGAAATCCACGTCGACGAATATCGTGTCGGGCCATATCTGCTTGACCCGTTCTACAAGGCGGCGGCTACGGGAACGCGATCCGGGCTTTTCCGCCTCGCAGAGGTCGCGCCGGACCAGTTCTACAAAAGCGAATATTATCGCTCTTACTATGTGCAGACGGGTCCGGTGGACGAGATCGCTCTGTTTGTTCCCGGCAACGGGGATCGGACCGTCGTCATCTCGCTGATGCGCGCACCAACCCAGCCCGCCTTTTCCGCGCATGACCTGCGAATGCTGCGCTGTATCGAGCCGTTGCTGCGCAGCATCGCACAGATGCACTGGAAGGCCGACGAGCGCCTTACCGGCGTCGAGCCGACACAGGACGAAAGGGAGGTGCTGAGCCGAACCGTCCAGGAGGCGCTGAGCACCCGGGGGATGCCTGCGCTGACACCGCGCGAACTGGAGGTGGTCGGGTCCGTGCTCGAAGGGCATTCGTCGGAATCGATCTCCAACCTCCTCGGCATTTCTGCGGGGACCGTTCGCATCCATCGCAAGAATATCTATGCGAAGATGCGCATTTCCTCGCAAAGGGAACTGTTCGCCATCTTCATGAAATCGCCAGCCACGGGCGCCAGATCACAATAGATTTGCGGCGGGTCGGCCAATATCTCTGTGCCTGGGTAGGGGCACGGGCCGGTCGGACACCCTACTCTCGTCAAAGAGAGTGGCGGGATACGACGCCCCTGATCCATTGTTCCGATTAATGCGGCATGGAGCAAGTGCGGGACACCATTGCATTGAATATGCTGTATTTTTTGAAAATGGTGGGCCGTGACGGACTCGAACCGCCGACATTCTCGGTGTAAACGAGACGCTCTACCAACTGAGCTAACGGCCCCCCGCGCCTGACCTAGCGGATCACCGGCCGCGCCGCAAGGGGGGGGCGTGCCGGATCCGTCCTCAGATCGTCAGTTGCTGGCCAAGCTCGATGACCCGGTTGCTGGGAAGGCGGTAGAACTCGGTCGCGTTGGTGGCGCTGCGGACCAGCGAGATGAACAGCCGTTCCTGCCAACGCGGCAGCCCTTCACCGCGCGCGGAACGGAAGCTGCGGTGATTGAGGAAGAACGAGGTGGTCATGATGTCGAACTTCTCGCCCTTCTTGCGTGCCAGCGCGAGCGCTTTCGGCACATTCAGATCGTCCATATAGCCGAAATTCAGCACGATTCTCACAAAGCGGCCGTCGATGCGCTCCAGCACCAGCCGCTCGCTTTCCGGCACTTTTGGCACCAGGGCGACACTGACGGTGACGATGAAGTTCTGCTTGTGCAGCACCCGGTTGTGCTTGAGGTTGTGCAGCAGCGAAGGCGGCGCCATGTCGGGTTCGGCCGTCAGGAAGACGGCGGTGCCCGGCACCTCTACCGGAGGTGACTTCTCCAGCATGGCGCGCAGGCTGTCGAGGGCGATCGAGGTGGCGCGCGATTTGCGCTGCACATGGGCGCTGCCGCGCACCCAGCTCCACATGGTCAGGCAAAGCAGCGTCGCAAGGAGGATCGGGATATAGCCGCCGTCTACTACCTTGGTAAGGTTCGCGGCGAGAAACAGCCCCTCCAGCATCAGCAGCGGCAGCATCAGCGACAGCGTAAGCCAGAGCGGCCAGCGCCAGGCGAGATTGAGCAGGAAGATGGCGAGAATCGAGGTGATCACCATATCGCCGGTCACCGCGATGCCATAGGCGCTGGCAAGGTTCGACGAGGTGCCGAAGGCCAGGACCAGTGTCACCACCCCGACGGCGAGGACGCGGTTCACCCGTGGCATGAAGATCTGGCCGTATTGCGTCTCGGAGGTGTGGCGGATCTCCATCCGGGGCAGCAGGCCCATCTGAACCGCTTGCTTTGCCACCGAGAAGGCGCCCGAGATTACCGCCTGGCTCGCGATCACCGTGGCGGCGGTAGCCAGCAGTACCAAGGGCACCAGCCCCCAGCCCGGGGCCATCAGGAAGAACGGGTTGCGCGCGGTTTCGGGATGCGCCAGCACCATTGCACCCTGGCCGAGATAGGCGAGTGTCAGTGCCGGGAAGACCAGCAGGCCCCAGGCGACCCGGATCGGGCGGCGGCCGAAATGGCCCATGTCGGTGTAAAGCGCTTCGCCCCCGGTCACGGCGAGGAAGACCGAGCCGAGCACGATGAAGGAGGCCAGCCCGTTCCCGGCCAGGAAACGCACGGCGTAAATGGGGTTCAGCGCGGTAAGGATGTGGAGATCATCGCGGATATGCGAAAGGCCGAGCCCCGCCATGGTCAGGAACCACAGCACCATCACCGGCCCGAACAGCACCGAGACCGCCTCGGTCCCGCGCGACTGCATGGCGAAAAGCCCGATGATGATCGTGAGTGTCAGCGGCACCACGAAACGGTCTAGTCCCGGTGCCACCAGTGCGCCGCCTTCGACCGCCGACATGATCGACATGGCCGGGGTGATGATCGCATCGCCGAAGAACAGCGAGATGCCGACCGCGCCGATCCCGGTCAGCCAGGCGCGCCGGCGCTTCAGTGCGCGCTGCACCAGCGCGACCAGCGACAGCGTGCCCCCCTCGCCGTTATTGTCGGCCCGCATGATGAGGAGGACGTATTTCAGGCTGACGATCAGCGTCAGTGTCCAGATCAACAGCGAGATGACACCCAGCACGTCATCGCGGGTCATGCCGTCGCGCGCGGCGGCACTCAGCGATTCCCGCATGGCGTAAAGCGGGCTGGTGCCGATATCGCCGAAAACGACGCCGAGCGCCCCGAGGGTGAGCCTTGTGATGGACCCGGGATGATGGGGAGGGGGATCGCATTGAACAGGCTGCGACAAGATGGAGACTCGCTCTGGGTCCTTCGACTCCCCTCGTTTACGCCTGTCGGTCCAGCTTGTCAGCAGGGATATGGCGGGAGGCGCTGCCGTCATCGCGGGGGATGCCGTTCGGTGGCAGGCGCGAAGCTTCCAGCGACAGATCCCCGGGCTTGGGGATAAGCGTGATGCGTTCGGCGAAGGACTTTGCACTATCGAGAAGGTGTGCAGCCGTGCCATAGCCCCGCTGCGCGCCGCTCCGGTTTTCGGCGCGGGCGGGACCGTCACGCGGATCCGCCGCCCGATCAGCGACCTGTTGCAGCGCTACCTGAACCGCCACCGGATGAGCCGCCGGCAAGGCCGGCATCTGGGAAGGTTCAGGGCTCATGCCCGCATTGCCGCGGACGGAATTCACCATGCCGTCTGCCGCCGCCCTGCCGGTCTGAACGGACATGGTGCCCGAAACTGACGAAATCTCCATGTTACATCCCCTCGCTCCGAGAATGCCCCCGCCAGTCAGTTTGCCATGCAAGGCACTGCGATGCAGCCAAATAGTCTGGAAAATGCGAACGATCTTTCTTTTGAAATCGCCTGCCATGCCAGCGGCAGGCAGGCCTCGTGGTTCCCCTCTCATCATCTGTTCAAAAATATCCTCAGGGGGTGAGCCCCGCAGGGGCGAGGGGGCGCGAGCGCCCCCTTTTCTATACCGCCAGGCTGCGCCGGTAATGTCCGATCAGGAAGGCTTCAGCCTCGGCGAAATGGCTGTCGTCGTCATGATCCAGCACGGCGCGGACCTGTGCGTCGAAATCGGCGTAGTGCTGGGTCGTGGCCCAGATCGAAAAGATCAGATGGCGCGGATCGAGCGGCGGCAGCCGCCCGGATGCCACCCAGGCCGCGATGATGGCGGCCTTCTCGTCCACCAACGGCTTCAGCTCGTCGGCGAAGGCTGCCTGCATACGCGGCGCGCCTTGCAGGATTTCATTGGCGAAAAGCCGGCTTTCCCGCGGCAGGCTGCGGCTCAGCTCCAGCTTGCGCCGTATATAGCCGAGGATCTCTTCCACCGGATCACCGGCCGGATCAAGGGCGCGCAGCGGGTCGAGCCAGTCCTTCAGCAGCCGGGTGATGAGCCGTGCGTGAATCGCCTCCTTCGAGGGAAAATAATAGAGCAGATTTGGCTTCGACAGCCCGGCGCGCTCGGCGATCTGGTCGAGCGTGGTCCCCCGGAAGCCCTGCTGCGAGAACACGTCCAGCGCCGCTTCGAGGATCGCCTCGGTGTTTCTCTGCTGGATCCGGGTCTGCGGTTTGCTGCGGGTCATCGCGTCCTTCGGCGGGTCATGTGATCTTCCGGCGGAGGGCCGCCGGCGTCACTATGCCCGCCATGCCGGCCCCGCGCCAGAGCTTCCGGCCGGATTGCTGCGGCAGATCTTGCCCGTCCAGACTCGGAGTCCGGTGCCGAGCTCGAGGAATTTCCAGGTGATGCGGGCGGCCCGGGTTGCGGGGCTGCTATCGGCGCCGGGTCAGTCGAGGCCGATCCCGCGCAATACGATTTGCTTCACGCTGTCGGCCGCAGCACGCCACTCTGCGTCGTTCAGCGGTTGGCCGCCGTTCAGTGTTTCGATCTGATGACTGAAATCGGCGTAGTGCTGGGTGGTGGCCCAGAGCATATAAAGCAGGTGCTGCGGATCGACCGGCGTCATCCTTCCTTCGTCGATCCAGCGCCGGATCAGCGCGACCCGGCCCACCGTCCAGTCGCGCAGCGTGGTTTCCAGATAGTCCTGGATCACCGGCGCGCCGTGCATCACTTCCGATGCCCAGACTTTCGAACCATAGGGATAGCGGCGCGAGATCTCCATCTTCGCCTCGATATAGGCGCCGATTCCCTCGGCAGGCCCCGACGCGCCGTCCATCGCCTCGGCTGCCTGCAGCCAGATCTCGAAGATGTCGCGCACTACACGGCGGTAGAGCTCCTCCTTGGTGGCGAAGTAGTAGTGCAGGTTGGCCTTGGGCAGCCCCGCCATATCGGCGATGAGCTGCATCGTCGCGCCGCCGAAGCCGGCCTCGGCAAAGACCTTCTCGGCCGCGCGCAGGATGGTCGCCTCATTCTGGGCGCGGATCTCGTTGCGGCGGAGGGGGCGGGGGGAACCTTGCATCCGGGCCTGCCTTCGTGTTTCGGGGCGAGAGATTTCCGTTGACCATATGGTCAGGATGTATAGCTTGCATCTTGACCATATGGTCAGAAACAGATTCGCCGCAAGGGCCCGTCAGAGGCGCGCGGCCACAGGGAGCAAACGGATGCCAGCACAGGGGGACAACCTCCGCGTCGACCAGGCGCGCCTGTGGGACAGCCTGATGGAGATGGCGCAGATCGGCCCCGGCGTGGCGGGCGGCAACAACCGTCAGACCCTTACCGATGCCGATGGTGAGGGGCGCCACCTGTTCAGGCGCTGGTGCGAGGCGGCGGGGATGACCATAGGTGTCGATACCATGGGCAACATGTTCGCCACCCGGCCCGGCGAGGATCCCGAGGCCCTGCCGGTCTATGTCGGCAGCCATCTCGACACCCAGCCGACGGGTGGCAAGTTCGATGGCGTCCTGGGCGTGCTGGGCGGGCTGGAGGTGGTGCGGCGGATGAACGACCTCGGGCTGCGCACGAAGCGACCCGTGGTGGTGACCAACTGGACCAATGAGGAGGGCGCACGTTTCGCGCCCGCCATGCTGGCCTCCGGCGTCTTCGCCGGGATCCATACCGAAGACTATGCGAGGGCGCGCACCGATCTTGATGGTAAGCGGTTCGGTGCGGAACTGGAGCGCATCGGCTGGGTCGGCGATGAGCCGGTCGGTGCGCGCAGGATGCATGCCATGTTTGAGCTGCATATCGAGCAAGGCCCGATCCTTGAGGCCGAGGGCAAGACGATCGGTGTCGTCACACACGGGCAGGGCCTGTGGTGGCTGGAGATCACACTGACCGGCAAGGACGCCCATACCGGCTCCACGCCGATGAAGATGCGGGTGAATGCGGGGCTCGGCATGGCGCGGATCACCGAAGCCGTGCACCGGATCGCGATGAGCCATCAGCCCGATGCGGTGGGTGCGGTGGGGCAGGTGAATGTATTCCCCAATTCGCGCAATGTAATCCCCGGCAAGGTGGTGTTCACGGTGGATATCCGCAGCCCGGATCAGGTCAAGCTCGACCTGATGCGCGGCGAGGTGGAGCGGGCGGCCCATGCGGTGGCGGCGGAACTGGGCCTTGGTTGTTCTATCGAGGCGGTCGGGCATTTCGACCCCGTCACCTTCGATCCCGGTCTGGTGAATGTCGTCCGGCGATCGGCGGAACGGCTTGGCTATCCGCATAGGGACATCATTTCTGGCGCCGGGCACGATGCCTGCTGGATCAACCGCGTGGCGCCGACCACGATGATCTTCTGCCCCTGTGTCGGTGGCCTTTCGCATAACGAAGCCGAGGAGATTTCGTCGGACTGGGCGGCGGCGGGGGCGGATGTGCTGCTTCATGCGGTGCTGGAGACTGCCGAAGTCGTGGCCTGACGCAGGCAACGGGGCTTCGTGCCCCCGGACCCCGCGGGATATTTTCAGACAGAAAATGAGGGGCGGACCCTCGCAGGGAGCTGATGATGGCAAGCACGGTGATCAAGGGCGGAACGGTTGTTACGGCGGATCTGACCTATGCGGCGGATGTGCTGGTCGAGGGCGGGGTGATCACCGCGATCGGGCCGGGGCTGAGCGGCGACAAGGTGCTGGATGCCTCGGACTGCTACATCATGCCGGGGGGAATCGACCCGCATACCCATCTGGAGATGCCCTTCATGGGCACCTACTCCACCGACGATTTCGAAAGCGGCACGCGGGCGGCGCTGGCGGGAGGCACCACGATGGTGGTGGATTTCGTGCTGCCGGGCCAGGGCCAGGGGCTGATGGATGCCGCTGCCATGTGGCACAACAAGTCGGGCCGGGCCAATTGCGACTATTCCTACCATATGGCGATCACCTGGTGGGGCGAAAAGGTCTGGGAGGACATGGCGGAAAGCGTGAGGGCGGGGATCACCTCCTTCAAGCATTTCATGGCCTATAAGGGCGCGCTCATGGTGAACGATGATGAGCTTTTCGCATCGTTCCGCCGGGTGGGCGATCTGGGAGGCCTCGCCATGGTCCATGCCGAAAACGGCGACGTGGTGGCGGAGCTGACGGCGAAACTGCTGGCCGAGGGCAATTGCGGGCCGGAGGCGCATGGTTATTCCCGCCCGCCGCAGGTGGAGGGCGAGGCGACCAACCGCGCCATCATGATCGCCGACATGGCGGGAGTGCCGCTTTATGTGGTTCATACCTCCTGTGAGGACAGTCACGAGGCGATCCGCCGGGCGCGAGCTGCCGGCAAGCGGGTCTGGGGCGAGCCGCTGATCCAGCATCTGGTGCTGGACGAGACCGAATATCTCCATCCCGACTGGGATCACGCGGCGCGGCGGGTGATGTCGCCGCCCTTCCGCTCCAAGGCGCATCAGGCGAGCCTCTGGTCCGGGCTGCAATCGGGGAGCCTGTCGGTCGTGGCGACCGATCATTGCGCCTTCACCACTGATCAGAAACGCTTCGGGCTGGGCGATTTCTCGAAGATCCCCAACGGGACTGGCGGGCTGGAGGACCGGATGCCGGTGCTCTGGGCGCAGGGGGTGAACAGCGGGCGGCTGACGCCGAACGAGTTCGTGGCGGTGACCTCGACCAATATTGCCAAGATCCTGAACCTCTATCCGAAGAAGGGGGCAGTTCTTGTGGGTGCGGATGCCGACCTGGTGGTTTGGGATCCGCAGAAGGAGAAGGTGATCTCCGCTGCCGCCCAGCAATCGAGCATCGACTACAACGTGTTCGAGGGGCAGAAGGTGAAGGGTCTGCCGCGCTACACGCTGACGCGCGGGCAGGTGGCGGTGGAGGAAGGCCAGATGCGGACGCAGGAAGGCCATGGCCGTTTCGTCGGCCGGGAGGCACGGCCGGCGGTGAACCGCGCGCTCAGCGCCTGGAAGGAATTGACGGCGCCGCGTCCGGTGGCGCGGGCGGGTATGCCGGCGACCGGAGTGTGACAGGCGGGTGGGTGAGAGACGGCCGGACCGTTTTGGGGAGCGGGCGGACTTGCGATGCCCGCCATGGCCGGTGCAGTCTGGCGGGGTGGAGTTGGCGGAACATGAAACGCGGCGGGATGGAATGACATCGAGTGATGTGATCGGGGACGGTGTAACGGGGCAGGCCGTGATCGAGGCGCGCGATCTGAATCTTGTGTTCCAGACGGCGGACGGGCCGGTGCAAGCGTTGCGCAATGTGAACCTGACCATTGGCAAGGGGGATTTCGTCAGCTTCATCGGCCCCTCGGGCTGCGGCAAGACCACGTTCCTGCGCTGCATCGCGGCGCTTGAACACCCGACGGGCGGCACGCTTTCCGTGAACGGCATGACGCCGGACGAGGCGCGGCGCAAGCGCGCCTACGGCTATGTGTTCCAGGCGGCGGGGCTTTACCCTTGGCGGACCATCGCGGGGAATATCCGGCTGCCGCTGGAGATCATGGGATTTTCCCGCGACGAGCAGGAGCAGCGGGTGGCAGATGTGCTGCGGCTGGTCGATCTGGAAGGGTTCGGGCGGAAATTCCCCTGGCAGCTTTCGGGCGGGATGCAGCAGCGCGCCTCCATCGCCCGGGCGCTGGCATTTGATGCCGACATCCTGCTGATGGACGAGCCCTTCGGTGCATTGGACGAGATCGTGCGCGACCGGCTGAACGAGGAATTGCTGAAGCTCTGGGCGCGGACGGGGAAGACCATCGGTTTCGTGACCCATTCCATCCCCGAGGCGGTGTATCTTTCCACGAAGATCGTGGTGATGAGCCCGCGGCCGGGGCGGATCACCGATGTGATCGAGAGCCCGCTGCCGAGGGAGCGGCCGCTCGATATCCGCGAGTCGCGCACATTCATCGAGATTGCCCACCGGGTGCGGGACGGCTTGCGTGCGGGGCATGGCGATGAGATGTGAGGGTGCAGGGCGGGGAAGCGAGGGGGCTTTCCGCCCCCCTCTTGCGCCTGCGGCGCAATTCACCCCCCGAGGATATTTCCGAACAGATGAAGAGGCGGGGTGCCGCGCGGCTGGCAGCGGGGGGTGGTATTCCGACCTGGAAGGTATCCGTAGCCCGGTTGCAGGACGTGCGGCGGATCGAGGCGGGGGAGCCTGTCATGAGAGCCAGGCGCCGGTGGCGATGCCGTTGAGCTGCGGCGCGGACGAAAGCGGAGGGCGGCATCATGCGTAATCTCCTGCCGGTGCTGACCGTCGTGCTGGTGATCATCGCTGTCTGGTATCTGGCGGCGGTGCGGCTCAATTCGGCATGGGTTTATGATCAGGCGGCGCGCGAGGGGCGCGAGGTGATGCTGGTCGATCTTCTGGGCGAGACGCTGGTACAAGAGCGTCCGGTGCTGCCGGCGCCGCATCAGGTGGCGCAGGGGCTCTACGACGGGGTGTTCGGGCAGAAGGTGACCTCGAAGCGCAGTCTGGTCTATCACGGCTGGGTGACGCTTTCAGCAACGCTCCTGGGGTTCGTCATCGGATCGGCGGCGGGGATATTGCTGGCGGTCGGGATCGTCTACAACCGGGCGATGGACATGAGCGTGATGCCCTGGGCCATCGCCTCGCAGACCATTCCCATTCTGGCGATCGCGCCGATGATCATCGTGGTGCTGAATTCGCTGGGGGTGACGGGGATCGTGCCGAAGGCGATCATCTCGGCCTATCTCTCGTTCTTTCCGGTGGTGGTGGGCATGGTGAAGGGGTTGCGTTCGCCCGACGCGATGCAGCTTGACCAGTTGCGGACGTGGAACGCAAACGGGGTGCAGAGCTTTGGCAAGCTGCGGCTCCCCTCCTCGATGCCCTATCTTTTCGCCTCGCTGAAGGTGGGGGTGGCGGCTTCGCTGGTAGGCACTATCGTCGGCGAATTGCCGACCGGGGCGGTGGCGGGGCTCGGATCGCGGCTGCTCAGCGGCTCCTATTACGGGCAGACGGTGCAGATCTGGGCGGCGCTCTTTGCGGCGGCCATTCTGGCGGCGGGGCTGGTGGGCCTGATCGGCCAGGCGGAGCGGATGGTCTTGCAGCGGATGGGGCTGGCGCGATGAGTATGGGGAGCAAGCAGAGCCTGGTCCCGGTGGTCGCCGGGCTGCTGCTCTTCGGGTTGCTCGTCGTGAGCGGTCGCTGGATCGGCGGAGAGGTGCCCCGGATGCCTGGTGCCCTGCGGATGCTGAACCTGTGCGGGCTCTGGCTGACGGCATGGTTTCTGAACGCGCGGCTCGCCGGTTCCGGCAGCGCGGCGGCGCGCTATCTGGTGCCGGCGGTGTTCGGGTTGACGCTCCTGCTGCTCTGGGAGCGGGCGGTTGGCATGTTTGCCATCAGTCCGGTGATCCTGCCCGCGCCTTCGGTGATCTTCGCGCAGGTCATGAGCAGCCTTCCGACGCTCCGGGCCGATTTCGTGCAGACCTTCGTGAAGGGCGCTCTGAGCGGTTATGTCATCGGCAGCGGTGCGGCGATAGCAACGGCAATCGTGATCGACCGCTCGCCCTTCCTGCAACGCGGGCTGCTGCCGGTGGGGAATTTCGTCGCCGCCCTGCCGATCGTCGGCGTAGCGCCGATCATGGTGATGTGGTTCGGCTTCGACTGGCAGTCGAAGGCGGCGGTGGTGGTGGTCATGGTGTTCTTTCCGGTGCTGGTGAACATGGTGGCAGGGCTGAAGGCCACCGAACCCATGCAACGCGACCTGATGGCGACCTATTCGGCAAGCTACTGGCAGACGCTGGTGAAGCTGCGCCTGCCCGCCGCCATGCCCTTTCTGTTCAACGGGTTGAAAATTGCCACCACCCTTGCGCTGATCGGCGCTATCGTGGCGGAGTTCTTCGGCTCGCCCATCGTCGGCATGGGCTTTCGCATCACGGCGGAGATCGGCCGGCTGGGCCTGCCGATGATCTGGGCCGAGATCGCGGTGGCGGCGCTGGCGGGATCGGCCTTCTACGGCGCGGTGGCGCTGATCGAGAAACGGGTGACCTTCTGGCATCCGTCGCAGCGGAGCTAGGCAACTGAAGGAAACGGGGCGCGAACCCCGGTAACATGGAGGGACTGAGAGATGAAATTTCTGACGACAACGGCAATGGCGCTGGCCTTCATGGCGGGGGCGGCGAGCGCCGAAGAGGTGAAGCTGCAGCTGAAATGGGTCACTCAGTCGCAGTTCGGTGGCTATTATGTTGCGAAGGACAAGGGGTTCTATGAGGAGGAGGGGCTTGATGTCACCATCCTGCCCGGTGGCCCGGACGTGGCCCCGACCCAGGTGATCGCCGGCGGCGGCGCTGATGTGGTGGTGGACTGGATGCCCTCGGCACTCGCCGCGCGGGAGAAGGGGCTACCGCTGGTCAATATCGCGCAGCCCTTCAAGTCTTCGGGCATGATGCTGACCTGCCTGAAGGAAACCGGCATCGTGACCCCGCAGGATTTCAAGGGCAAGACGCTGGGCGTCTGGTTCGGCGGCAACGAATATCCGTTCCTGAACTGGATGAACAAGCTGGGGTTCAAGACCGATGGCACCGATGTGACGGTGCTCAAGCAGGGCTTCAACGTCGATCCGCTGTTGCAGCGGCAGGCGGCTTGTATCTCGACCATGACCTATAACGAATATTGGCAGGTGATCGACGCGGGCGTGAAGCCCGAGGATCTGGTGACCTTCAAATACGAGGACGAGGGCGTGGCCACACTGGAGGACGGCCTTTGGGTGATGGAGGAGAACCTCAAGGATCCGGCCTTCGAGGCCAAGATGGTGAAGTTCGTGCGCGCCAGCATGAAAGGCTGGAAATGGGCCGAGGAAAACCCTGACGAGGCCGCGATGATCGTGCTGGAGAATGACGAGACCGGCGCGCAGACCGAAACCCACCAGAAGCGCATGATGAGCGAGGTTGCCAAGCTGACCGCCGGCTCCAACGGCACGCTCGATCCGGCGGACTATGACCGCACGGTGGCAGCGCTGATGTCGGGCGGTTCGGACCCGGTGATTACCGCTGTGCCCGAGGGCGCCTGGACCCATCAGATCACGGATCAGGCGCTGCAATAACCGGGACATGGAGAGAGGGGGCGCCGGGGTCGGCGCCGCCTCGCCTTAGCGGCGGGCCATGAAGGCCAGCCGTTCGAACAGGTGCACGTCCTGCTCGTTCTTCAGCAGTGCGCCATGCAGCTTCGGCAGGAGGTTGCGCCCCTCGCGCTTCAGATCCTCCGGCCCCAGATCCTCGGCCAGCAGAAGCTTCAGCCAGTCCAGCATTTCAGAGGTGGAGGGCTTCTTCTTCAACCCCGGCGTCTCGCGGATCTCGAAGAACTGGGTCAATGCGGTGGTCAGCAGCGCTTCCTTGATATCGGGGAAATGCACATCCACGATGGCGCGCAGAACCTCCATGTCGGGGAAGCGGATATAGTGGAAGAAGCAGCGACGCAGGAAGGCGTCGGGCAGTTCCTTCTCGTTGTTCGAGGTGATGATGACGATGGGGCGGTGCCGGGCCGTGATCGTCTCGCCGGTCTCGTAGACATGGAATTCCATCCTGTCGAGTTCCTGGAGCAGATCATTGGGGAATTCGATATCGGCCTTGTCCACTTCGTCGATCAGCAGCACGGTGCGGGTGTCAGCCGCGAAAGCCTGCCATAGCTTGCCTTTGCGGATGTAGTTCCGCAGGTTGCGCACCCGTTCGTCGCCGAGTTGGCTGTCGCGCAGGCGGCTGACCGCATCATATTCGTAAAGCCCCTGCTGCGCCTTGGTCGTGCTCTTGATGTTCCACTCGATCATCGGCAGGCCGAGGCTTTCGGCCACCTGCCGGGCAAGCTCGGTCTTGCCGGTGCCGGGCTCGCCCTTCACCAGAAGCGGACGTTGCAGTGTCACGGCGGCGTTGACGGCGACGGAGAGGTCGTCGGAGGCGATATAGCGGGAGGTAGAGCCGAATTTCATGTCTGGTCCAAAGGTTGCGCGGGCCGTGCCCGTGGGGTTGTGCGGAAATCTAAGGTGGATTGTCCGCTGCCACAACCTGCCTGCCGTGTGATGCCGGCCCGCCTCCCGAAATCTCCGGCTGCGGCCCGCCGGTCGGGTGAAACCGGGTGCGGCAGGATCGGCATTCGGGATTTTCCTGGCGCACGCGCAGCCATGGGCAATTCACGGAACACCCTTCCCGCCTCTGTCCCTACGCCGTGTGAACCCTGTCCTCGCCCGGAACAAGGCACGAAGTGCCACCGGGCAGCGCCTGACCGCCCCAGAGGGCAGGAGTTCTGGTGACATCTGCGCGGGGATCGGAGTCA
>JAIRJX010000043.1 GCA_031260425.1 Gemmobacter sp. | reverse complement strand
GCCCGGCGGCGGCGAGGTGCCGGGGGCGTGGAGGGCGAGTGCCTTGAACAGCGTTCCCATTTCCGCCGGATCGGTCAAGCGCCGTGTCGCGGCCAGATGGGCCACGCGCGCGGGGCCTTCCAACTGACGGGCCAGCGCTGCGCTGCGCGCCGCGATCCCGAGGGCCGCAAGCAGCGCGCCTTGCGTCGTATAGGCCGCAGGGCAGGGGGCCGCATCGCTCAGCGCCTCGAAATCGACATGGGCGGTAAGGTCGGCCAGTCCCGGCTCGGCCAGCGGATCGGCTGGTCGATGCCGGCGCAGCGCCTGGAACGTATCCCCGCATGAGCGCCAGCCGCCATAGTCGACGATCAGCGCGACGCCACCATCCCGCGCGATGCGGCGGCCGATCTCGGCCATGATCGGAACGGCAGCGGGGCAGACCTCCACCACCTCGCCCGGCACGGTATCGGCAAGCCGGTGGTCGAGCAGGGCGATGGGCGCGGGCGCGGCCAGCGCGAGGGCGAGCCGCCCTTCGGTCTCGGCAACCATGGTCTCGCGCCAGCCGAATGGATCGCGGGTGAACTGGCGGATCGGCAACGCATCGAAGAATTCGTTGGCCAGCAGGAACAGCGGCTGGCCCTCCGGCAGATCGGCGGCATGATCGCGCCACTCCGCCGGATGGCCGCTCAGTGCCGCCCGCTGCCGGTCCCGCAGTGCGGGCGACGCCTCGACCAGCACCAGCCTTGCGCCGGCGTGAAAGCCCGGAACCCGCGCGGTGGCGCGCAGCACATCCATCATCAGCGTGCCCCGCCCGGGGCCAAGCTCGGCCAGCGTGAAGGGCGCGGGCGCCCCACAGTCGAGCCAGTATTGCGCGAGGCAGAGGCCCAGCAACTCGCCGAACATCTGGCTGATCTCGGGCGCGGTGGTGAAGTCGCCCTTGGTGCCGAAGGGCTCCCTCCGCGTGTAATAGCCGTGATCCGGGTGCAGCAGGCATTCGGCCATGTAATCGGCCAGCCGCATCGGCCCGCCGGCCCGGATGCGGCGCAGAAACAGCGCCTCAAGCGGGGTCACGGCGCGCCCTTGAGATGAGCCAGAGCCCGGCAAGGATCATCGGCAGCGACAGCAACTGCCCTGCCGTCAGCCCCCGGCCGCCCGCGTGAACATAAAGTCCCAAGGGATTGTCAGCGCTTACGAATTGCGCATCCGGCTGGCGGAAGAATTCCACCGTGAAGCGCGCAATCCCGTAGCCTGCGAAGAACAGCCCGACGATCAGGCCGGGGCGGTGCAGGGCACTGCGGGCACGGAAGGCCAGCCAGAGCAGCAGGAGGCCAAGGAGCAGCCCCTCCAGCCCCGCTTCGTAAAGCTGGCTCGGATGGCGGATGCAGGGGCCGTCCAGTGTGGCGCAAGCCTGCGCCGCCTCGCCCGGGAAGGCCACGCCCCAGGGCATCATGGTCGGGCGGCCCCAGAGCTCGGCATTGATGAAATTGGCGATCCGGCCCAGCATCAGCCCCGGCGGTGTCGCCAGCGCCAGCAGATCGGCCATCGGCAAGAGCATGATCCCCTCACGCCGGCAGAAGATCAGCGCCGCGATGACGACGCCGAGAAAGCCGCCATGGAACGACATCCCGCCTTCCCAGACCCGCAGGATCTGGCCGGGATGCGAGAGGTAGAAGCCCGGCTGGTAGAACAGCACGAAGCCCAGCCGCCCTCCCAACACCACGCCGAGGATGATCCAGGTCAGCAGCCGGTCAAGCTGATCCGCCGTCAGCGGCGCCGGCCCCGACCACAGGCGCGGGCTCCGGATCGCGCGCAGGATGAGCCGCCAGCCGATCAGCAGGCCCGCGATATAGGCCAGCGCATACCAGCGCAGCGCGAATGTCATCCCGAAGAGGCTGATCGAGACGATCTCGGGCGAGATGTCCGGGAAGGTGATATGGGTCATCATGTCCTCCGGGCTGGCGCTTTGCTTGTCGGGGCGGGATGCGGCATTGTCAACCTCGCGGGGGTGCTTGCGGCGCGCGCGCCGGCGTCTCATATAGGGGCAGGCTCACGAGGAGGCGATCATGCAGACCCGCAACAAGTTTCTCGACGACATCTCGCAGCTAATGACCAATGCGATGGGCGTAGCGCAGGGGGCGAAGACCGAGGCGGAGACGGCGATGAAGGGCATGATGGAGCGCTGGATGGCCGACCGCGCCTTCGTCACCCGCGAGGAGTTCGACGCGGTGCAGGCCATGGCCCGCAAGGCGCGGGAAGAGAACGAGGCCCTCGCTGCCCGCCTGGCGGCGCTGGAGGCGCGGCTGGACCAGGGGGCTTGAGCGGGGGGCGCGTGGTTCGCGTATGGAGGCGCTGGAGGTGTGGCTGATCATGCACGGGCGAGCAGGCGGACTCCCCTCCGCTTCTGGCGGCATGTCCTGAATGCGCGGGTCTGATCGGAGGTGCCTGATCGCGGGATGCCGATCGGGAAGCGCTTGATCGGATGCCCTCATCGCCTCAGGTGTCCTTCGGACGCACAGGGTTGACGGGCTGCGACGGATCGCAGGGGCTTGAACTTGCCAGCCCGCCGGTGCTAAGCCCTCCACAGAGCGGCGGGTATGGTGTAGTGGTAGCGCCTCAGCCTTCCAAGCTGATGGGGCGGGTTCGATTCCCGCTACCCGCTCCAGTTATTTCTCTCCCCCAGGATTGACGAGTATAGCGGTCCCAGATGAGGCTGGTCGACCCCGAGTTGCGGGAGTTTTCTCATGGGGGCTCCTGCATGGTTGCTGATACGCCGAGGCTTTATCCGCCGGTTAATCTGCCAATACTGACGCCGTTCTTCTTCCTCGCCGCTTGCGCGTTGCCTGCTATCATCATCTGATAATTGCAGTGTCTGGCTCGGGTTGAGCGAATCGACCGGGGCTGCTGATGCAATAGTAGAGGGTGTGATGGCCGTAAGAAATAAGGAGGGGGCGCTGACTGGTGAGGAAAAGCCCATCGTCAAGGCGCTCCTCACCAAGGGGTGGCGCAATCAGGACATTCAAGCTCTGCTGAATATCGGTCGTGGGGCGACTGTTAACAGTGGTCGGATTACGGAGGTCAAACAGAATGCCACGATTGTCGCAGCCAGTGATGACGAGGTTGAGTTCTTCAAAATCCGAAAGGATTCCTACGATCCCAAGACCGGCCTCAACCTGTTTGATCACGAACGCCTTATCCGCACCCGTGAGGCGATGGTGCTTGCTGTGCAGGTGTTCAACAGTCCCGTCCTTCGCTTCAAGACGGAGGTGTTCACGATGCTGGCGAACGTTGCGTGGACCTATCTTCTGCATGACTACTACGAGCGCAAGAAGGTCAAGATCGTCGGCAATGATGGCCGTTCACTACTATTGAGCCAGATGATCGCGCGCCTGGACTGTCCGCTGTCCAGAGGTATGAAGAACAATATCCTTGCCCTGAAAGCTCTGCGGGACGATGTGGAACATAAACTTCTCGGTCGGGCCGACGCAAAATGGCTTGGTCTTTTCCAAGCCTGTTGCCTGAATTTTGACAAGGCAATTTGTGACTTGTTTGATCCTCGCCTAACCCTCTCGCATGATCTGTCCTTCGCGATCCAGTTTGCTAAAATGAACCTTGAGCAGCTTGCCACGCTCAATCGCTACGAAATCCCAAATCATATCAAGGCAGTTGACGCTCGGTTGACCAAGGGTATGACCGAAGGTCAGATCGCCGATCTCGAATACCAATTTCGTGTTGTATATACGTTGGATGCCGTACCAAAGTCACGTGCGCATTTCCAATTTGTTCAGCCGAACTCCGCAGAAGGGAAAGACATCCATAACGTTCTTGTCAAGCATCAGATGGCCGACCACCTTTACCCTCACAAGCCGAAAGGTGTTGTTTTTCGCGTCTGCCA
>JAIRJX010000016.1 GCA_031260425.1 Gemmobacter sp. | reverse complement strand
AATGCCCGGTGCATGATGGTGGAGAGCGCATAGGTCAGGTAGCGCTCACTGATAGCGCGGCGTAGCGGCTCCGAATGGGAGGCAGGCTCGATCTTGGGGTCGTCAGGGGTTCCGGTCATGGATATTGTGTAGTCCCTGCCCCCGCCCCGGTCCAGCCGGATTTCCAGCCCCTCGGGGGAACCGGCCGCTTTTTCCCGCGCGGTATGGCCTGGCCTCACGGGAGAGGCCAGAGATTGCATCGGCACCGCAAAATCCCTAAGCCGGTTGAAAAGACCGGAGCGCTCATGTCCCCGTCCCGCACCGTCCTGATGACAGGTTGTTCCTCCGGCATCGGCCGCGATGCAGCCGAGGGGCTGCGCGCCCGTGGCTGGCGCGTCCTCGCCACCTGCCGCCAGCAGGCCGATTGCGACCGTCTGATCACCGAGGGCTTCGAGAGCTTCCCGCTCGACTATGCCGATGAGACCTCCATCGCCGCCGCCATGGAGGAGGTGACCGCCCGCACCGGCGGCAGGCTCGACGCGCTTTATAACAACGGTGCCTTCGCCTGCCCCGGCGCGGTGGAGGATCTGCCGCGTGGCGCGCTGCGCGAGATCTTCGAGACCAACCTCTTCGGCACCCACGACCTCACCTGCCGGGTGATCCCGCTGATGCGGGCGCAGGGGCATGGGCGCATCGTCAACTGCTCGTCGGTGCTGGGGCTGGTCGGCATGAGATGGCGCGGCGCCTATGTCGCGACCAAATTTGCGCTGGAGGGGCTGACCGACACGCTGCGGATCGAGATGCGCGGCACAGGCATTCATGTTTGCCTGATCGAGCCCGGCCCGATCCCGACCCGGATCCGCCAGAACTCGATCCCGCATTTCGAGAAATGGGTGGACTGGGAGCATTCCGCCCGCGCCGACGAATACCGCACCCTGCTGCACCGCCTCTATCAGCCGCGCGGCAAGCCCGACCGCTTTGAGCTGCCCTGTTCGGCGGTGACCGCGAAACTGGTTCATGCGCTGGAAAGCGCCCGCCCCCGGCCGCATTACTACGTCACACGAGCCACTCACCTGATGGGGTTCGCCCGCCGCCTCCTGCCGGTGCCGATGCTGGACTGGCTGATCGCCAAGGGCTGAAACCGCTTCGCCTTGCCGGACAAAACCGCTATATCCGAGCCAGCCAGGAGGACCGACATGCTACTCAAGGACCCGCTTTTCATCGTCGCCGCGCTGGCTGCTTTCGGAGTGCTGATCATCCTGATGATCGGCATCGGCGGCTTCGCGCAAGGCGGCGAGTTCAACCGTAAACATGCCAACCGGCTGATGCGCTACCGGGTGATCGCCCAAGCCATTGCGGTTATCCTGATCGTGCTATTCGCCTATCTGCACCAGCGCGGGGGACGCTGATGGTCGTTCTGTCGAAAATCTATACGAAAACCGGCGACAAGGGGGAAACCGCGCTCGGCAATGGCGCAAGGGTCGCCAAGCATTCGGCGCGGGTGCAGGCCTATGGCACCGTCGACGAAACCAATGCGACGGTCGGCCTCGCCCGGCTCCATGCCACAGGAGAGATGGACGCGGCCCTGATGCGCATCCAGAACGAGCTCTTCGACCTCGGCGCCGATCTCTGCCGCCCCGATATGGCGCGCGATCACGAGGCGGGCTACCTGCCCCTGCGCATCATCGATTCGCAGGTGGCGCGGCTGGAGGCCGAGATCGACGCGATGAATGCCGGGCTTGAGATGCTGCGCAGCTTCATCCTGCCCGGCGGATCACCGCTGGCCGCGCACCTGCATCTTTGCCGCACCGTTTCGCGCCGGGCAGAACGGCTGGCCGTGGAACTTGCCGGCGCTGAAGAGGTGAACCCGGCGGCGGTCAGGTATCTGAACCGGCTCAGCGACTGGTTTTTTGTCGCCGCCCGCGTCGCCAATGAAAACGGGCACGCCGATGTCCTCTGGACACCGGGCCTGACGCGCTGAGCCACCGGATTTCCCTTGGGTCACTAACGCGGCGTCGTGGCGGCAGCCCGCGTCGCTTTTGGATTGTTTTTACCGGAAGGAACGGGTTACCAACGCGGCGGAAAGCTTGGGCGGCCCCTTCCGGGGCCTGAATCTGGGAGATTGCCGCTGATGAAGGTATTGGTGCCTGTCAAACGCGTGATTGACTACAACGTTAAGGTTCGTGTGAAGGCGGACGGTAGCGGAGTTGATCTTGCGAATGTGAAGATGTCGATGAATCCGTTCGACGAGATCGCAGTGGAAGAGGCGATCCGTCTGAAGGAGAAGGGTATCGCTTCCGAGATCGTGGTGGTCTCGATTGGTGTGAAGCAGGCGCAGGAGACGCTGCGCACGGCGCTGGCGATGGGAGCGGATCGGGCGATCCTGGTCGAGGCGGCTTCCGACGTTCACACCGATATCGAGCCGCTGGCGGTGGCGAAGATCCTCGCCGCCGTGGTGAAGGACGAGGCGCCGGGCCTCGTGCTTGCCGGCAAGCAGGCAATCGACAATGACATGAACGCGACCGGGCAGATGCTTTCGGCGCTGCTCGGCTGGTCGCAGGCCACCTTCGCCAGTGAACTGGCAGTGGAAGGCGACAGCGCCATGGTGACGCGCGAGGTTGACGGGGGCCTGCAGACCATCAAGGTGAAGCTGCCTGCGGTGGTGACGGTCGATCTGCGGCTGAACGAGCCGCGCTATGCCTCGCTGCCGAACATCATGAAGGCCAAGAAAAAGCCGCTCGATGAAAAGACCGCCGCTGATTACGGCGTCGATGTCACACCGCGCCTGACCGTGGTGAAGACCTCGGAACCGGCGGGCCGGAAGGCTGGCGTGAAGGTTGGCTCGGTGGACGAGCTGATCGCGAAACTGAAAGACGAAGCGGGGGTGCTCTGATGGCCGTTCTCCTTCTGGCCGATGTGAATGGTGGCCAGCTTGCCACTGATTCGGTTGCCAAAACCTTGACGGCGGTGAAATCGCTGGGCGATGTGCACCTTCTGGTGGCTGGCCCCGCCTCGGCTGCGGCGGAAGCCGCAGCGCTTGAAGGCGCGGCGAAGGTGCTTCATGCCGAAGATCCGGGCCATGGCCTGGCCGAAGGGCTGGCCGATCTGATCGTGTCTCTGGCCGATCGTTACAGCCACATCGCCGCTCCGGCGACGGCATTCTCGAAGAACGTGCTGCCACGCGTTGCAGCGATTCTGGACGTGATGGTGCTGTCGGACGTGACCGCCGTGATCGACGCCGACACGTTCGAGCGGCCGATCTATGCCGGCAACGCGATCCAGACGGTGAAGTCGGGCGACGCGAAGAAGGTGTTCACCGTGCGGACCGCCGCCTTCGCGGCGGCCGGAACCAGCGGCTCGGCTGCGGTCGAGACGGTAGGCGCGAAGGCGTCGGACCTGTCCGCCTGGGTCGAGGACAAGGTGGCGACTTCGGATCGCCCCGAACTGACCTCGGCGAAGATCGTGGTGTCGGGCGGGCGTGGCGTCGGCTCGCAGGCCGATTTCGCGCTGATCGAGGCGCTGGCCGACAAGCTGGGCGCCGCCGTTGGCGCCTCACGCGCAGCAGTCGATTCAGGCTATGCGCCGAACGACCGGCAGGTTGGCCAGACCGGCAAGGTCGTCGCCCCGCAGCTTTACGTCGCGGTCGGCATCTCGGGGGCGATCCAGCATCTTGCGGGCATGAAGGACAGCAAGGTCATCGTCGCCATCAACAAGGATGAAGAGGCTCCGATCTTCCAGGTTGCCGATTACGGCCTCGTCGCCGATCTGTTCTCCGCCGTCCCGGAAATGACCGGGAAGCTGTGAAGATAGCCGGGGGCCTGTCCCCGGCTCTCCCGGACCCGACAGGGCCGCCTTCAGGCGGCCCTTTTCAATGCCGCGACAGCAGTCCGGCGATGGCATCGGCCGCACGGCGATGTGCCGCCGGACCGGGCAGACACCGCGCGACAGGCAGGTCGAGCGGGTCGAGACCCCTGCCCTCCGGCTCCGCCGCCTCCGTCAGCACCTCCAGATAGTCCGAGACCAGCGGTCGCACGGCCTCGATCATCCCGCGATCCACCAGCAGCGGATCGGCAGTCAGATCCGAGGCGGCGGATACGGTGGCAGGCGGCGGGGCATGATCCGCGAACCAGAGCAGGACCCGGCGTTTCGGCAGGGCCGCCAGCAACTCTCCCATCCGCCGGAGCCAGACAGCACGCAGCTCCTCCGCCACCCGCTCGAACCGCCGGAGTGAGACCTGCTGCAAACCCTGAAGCAGATGGCGGGTGAAGTTGAACTCGGTGAAATCAACCTCGCAGAACTGAGTGCGAAGCAGCGGCTGCACCCGGATAAGACGATCGTTTCGGCGCGGATGCACCTGATAATACCGGTTCGTCAGGTTCTGCGCGCCCATCACCTGCACGACGCAGATCTCCGCCCGCGCCGCTATCTCCAGCACCGTGCTGTCGCCAAGATAGGCGTCGAAACCGGCATTCACCACGCCGAGATTGACCATCCGCAACCCTGTCCTTGCCTCCAGTCCGGCCGCAAAGGGGACCGACACGAACTTGCCGAAGGTCTCCGTCCCGCCCAGCACGACGCCATAGGGTCGCTCCAGCGACCGGCGCGGACCGCGCACCGGCAATCGCGACTTTCCATAGTGACATGGCACATATGTCCATGCACCTTCGCTCCGAAAAGCGTAAGCCATCTTCCCCACCCATAATTCCATTACACCCGTCCGACAGTGTCGCGCCCAAGCATTGCCAAATCGCTAAACTCTGCATTTGGCTCTAATTTCAGGTATCCGCCCGAAACCGATCCGCCCTTGCGCGACGTCGCGTCGGGCGCATAAGGTCAGCCCGAGACAGTGGGGGACGGGTCATGACAATCGAAACGGTGGGTATCGTCGGTGCGGGGCAGATGGGCAACGGCATCGCGCATGTCTTCGCGCTGGCGGGCTATCATGTCCTGATGAACGATATCAGCGCCGATAGCCTGGAAAAAGCCGTGGCCACCATCGACCGCAATCTAGAGCGGCAGGTCTCTCGCGGGAAAATCCCGGTGGAAGAAAAGGCGGCCGCGATGGCGCGGATCGCCACCACGCTGACATTGACCGATCTCGGTCAGACCGATCTGGTGATCGAGGCCGCGACCGAGCGGGAGACGGTGAAGCAGCAGATTTTCGACACGCTGCTGCCGCATCTGAAGCCCGAAACCATCCTGACCTCCAACACCTCCTCGATCTCGATCACCCGCCTCGCCTCGCGCACCGACCGGCCCGAAAGGTTCATGGGGTTCCACTTCATGAACCCGGTGCCGGTGATGCC
>JAIRJX010000317.1 GCA_031260425.1 Gemmobacter sp. | reverse complement strand
GCCGCTCGTGGTAGGATGGCCCAGCAAGGTGTCATCGCCAAGACCGCCAATGATCGTATCGGAAGCAGCAGTACCTGTGTAGGTATCGTTACCACTGGTCCCCACGTAACTCGCCATTTCCTCAGCCTTTCCCCTAACATGATGTGTCCCCCTTCCGTGGAAGCATCCGTCGTCGGTTTCTGCTGATACGATCCTCTCGATCAGGGGATCGGGTCCGGTTTCCCGGACGTTGTTTTGGCAGCAGGTGTCGTCAACGCGAGCGCTCTCGAGGGGGCGATGTTCGGGAAATGTGGCGCGAGCCCTGTTTCTTATGTAACGGACATGCGGGTTTTTACGGAATCTGCTCAGCTTCGCGGTTATCGGCCCGATGTGACCTGACGTCACGTCGGCACGGGCTTTCCTCGGCTGGCGCCGCCGACCCCTCCCCGGGGCGATTTGCGATTGTGGCGCGGGGCGATCCGGCCTAGGCATCGGGGAACGGCGAGAGGAGATGCGCGATGTTCACCGGGATCGTGACCGATATCGGCGAGGTGCTGGAGCTTGACCAGCGCGGCGATCTGCGGGCGCGGATCGGCACCGGCTATGATGTGGGCGGCATCAGCATCGGCGCCTCGATCGCCTGCGACGGGGTATGCCTGACGGTGATTGGCCTCGGGCGGGCGCCGCGCAACTGGTTCGACGTGGAAATCAGCGCCGAGACGGTGGGCAAGACCAATATCGGCCACTGGGCGGCGGGGCGGCGGCTGAACCTCGAACGGGCGCTGCGGGTCGGGGACGAGCTGGGCGGGCATATCGTCTCGGGTCATGTCGACGGTGTGGCGGAAGTGGTGGGCCTGCTCCCCGAAGGCGACAGCCTGCGGGTGACCTTCCGCGCACCCGAGGCGCTGGCGCGCTTCATCGCGCCCAAGGGATCGGTAGCGCTGAACGGCACTTCGCTGACGGTGAACGAGGTCGACGGTCGCGATTTCGGCATCAACTTCATCCCGCATACCCGGACGGCGACGACCTGGGGCGATGTGGCCCCCGGCCAGACGGTGAACCTGGAGGTCGACACCATGGCCCGCTACGTCGCCCGGCTGCAGGATCGGGGATAGGGCGGGGTTTGCCGAGTTTTGCCGGGGCTGCTTTCCTCTGTCATCCCGCGAGACAGAGGGCAGCGCCCGACCATCTGAACCTTCGCCAATTCCATCGGAAGGCTTCGCCGCCCGCACGGGCGGAGGGTATCGTCCCGGGGGGCAGCGCTTGCGCGCCTCGTTCCGGGCTGGGAGCGGGCTCACGCCTCGGTGGATGCGCCGGGCCAGGCCACGCTTCCCCGCCGCCCGGCGCCGCAGCGCACTGGCAATCGCCCGGGCGCTGCGTTAAGGGCAGGGGGTCAGCCTTCCCGGAGAGACCCATGACCGGACACCGCACAGATTACAGCGACGCTATATCCTCTATCGAGGATATCATCGAGGATGCCCGCAATGGCCGGATGTTCATCCTCGTCGACCATGAGGACCGCGAGAACGAGGGCGATCTGGTGATACCCGCCGAGATGTGCGATGCGGCGGCGGTCAATTTCATGGCGACGCACGGGCGCGGCCTGATCTGCCTTACCCTCACCGGCGAGCGGATCGACCAGCTGGGCCTGCCGCTGATGGCCTCCAAGAACTCCTCGCGGCACGAGACCGCCTTCACCGTCTCCATCGAGGCGCGCGAGGGGGTGGAGACCGGGATTTCCGCCGCCGACCGCGCCCGCACCATCGCGGTCGCCATCGACGACCGAGCCGCCGCGCAGGATATCGCCACCCCCGGCCACATCTTTCCGCTGCGCGCGCGCGAGGGCGGCGTGCTGGTGCGCGCGGGCCATACCGAAGCGGCAACCGACGTCGCGCGGCTCGCCGGATTGAAACCCGCCGGCGTGATCTGCGAGATCATGAACGATGACGGCACCATGGCGCGGCTGCCCGACCTGATCGGTTTTGCGCAGCGTCACGGCCTCAGGATCGGCACCATCTCGGATCTGATCGCCTATCGCCGCCGCCACGACAATCTGGTGCGCGAGCGTGCGGTGAAGCGGGTGACTTCGGCCCATGGCGGCGACTGGATCATGCGGATCTTCTCCGACGTGGCGCAGGGGGCGGAGCATGTGGTGCTCGGCAAGGGCGACATCACCTCTGGCGGGCCGGTGCTGGTGCGGATGCACGCGCTCGACCCGCTGGCCGATGTGCTGGGCATCGGCGAGGACAAGGCGGGTGAATTGCCCGCCGCCATGCGGATGATCGCGGCCGAAGGGCGCGGTGTGGTCGTGCTGCTGCGCGATACCTCGATGAAGCTGAGCGACGGGTCCGAAGCCTCGCCGCAGACGCTCCGTCAATACGGGCTCGGCGCACAGATCCTCGCTGCCCTCGGGCTGCGCGAGATCGTGCTGGCCACCAACCATCAGGCGCCGAAAGTGGTGGGGCTGGAGGCTTACGGCCTCTCCATCACCGGCACCCGCGCGATTTCGGAGTGAGCCATGGCCGCGAATGAACAGCACCACAAGCTGGACCTGCCGCATTTCGAAAAGCCGGTGAAGCTTCTGATCGTGGTGGCGCCCTATTACAAGGATATCGCCGACGATCTGGTTGCCGGGGCCCGGGCCATGGCGGCGGCCTGCGGCGCGGAGGCGGAGGTGATCGAGGTTCCGGGCGCGCTGGAGATCCCGAGCGCGATAGCTTTGGCCGAGCGCTTGTCGAATTACGACGGCTATGTGGGTCTTGGCTGCGTGATCCGGGGCGAGACCACGCATTACGATACGGTCTGCAACGACAGCTCGCGCGGGCTGACCCTTCTGGGGCTGCAGGGCGCCTGTATCGGCAATGGCATCCTCACGGTCGAGAGCCGGGAACAGGCAGAGGTGCGGGCCGATCCGGCGGGGCAGAACAAGGGCGGCGGGGCGGCGGCGGCGGCGCTGCACCTGATCGCGCTGGCGCGGCGCTGGTCGGGCGTGCGCACCGGCATCGGGTTTCGCAGCGATACGGGGCATCGGGCATGAAATCCCCCTCCGAGGCGCGCCGGAAGCGCTCTGCCGCGCGGTTCTTTGCGGTGCAGGCGCTGTTTCAGATGGAAAGCTCTGACCAGACCGTGGAGCGGGTGGTGCGTGAATTCGACAGTTTCCGCTTCGGCGAGGTGTTCGAGGACGGAACCGAAATGGCCGAGGGCGATCCGGGCCATTTTCGCCTGCTGGTCTCGGAGGCGGTGAACTGGCAGGCGCGGATCGACCAGATGACCGACCGGGCGCTGGTGGCGAAATGGCCGATCGATCGCATCGACCCGGTGCTGCGGGCGCTCTTCCGCGCCGCCGGGGCGGAGCTGGTGGCGACAGAGACGCCGCCCAAGGTGGTGATCACCGAATTCGTCGATGTGGCGAAGGCGTTCTTCCCCGAGGGGAAGGAGCCGAAATTCGTCAATGCCGTGCTCGATCACATGGCGCGCGAGGCTAAACCGCAGGCTTTTTCTGGCTGAAGACCAGGAACCGGACGGGGCTTTGCGGCTTCTACTGGCAGGTTTTGGAAAGGACGACCCATGATCCGCATGACATTTGCCGCCCTCGCGCTGCTTGCCGCCTGCACGGAGGGCGATCCCGCTGGCCTGACAGAAGCCGGCATCGCCCATGACTGGTCGCTGGTCACACTGAACGGGCAGGCTTTTGCCGGCCGCGCCACGCTCGACCTGACCGAGGCGGGGCGGGCGGCGGGGCAGGCGCCTTGCAACCGCTATTTCGGTGCGCGCGCGGGCGCATTGCCCGAGTTCCGGCTGACCGGTATCGGTGCTACCCGCATGGCCTGCGCCGATCTTTCTGCCGAGGACGACTTCCTCAAGGCACTTGGTGCGGTGCAGGCGGCGGCGCTGGAAGAGGGGCGGTTGGTCCTTACCGGACCGGGTGAGGTTCGGCTGGAATTCGCTCTCGCGGCGCAATGATCGCGGCAATGCGGCGGATTGCCTCTGGCGCCCCGTCGCAAGGATGCTAGCCTCTTTCCTTCAGACAGGGAGAATCGCCATGCCGGAACTTGTCCGCCTCTATATCGTCAATGTGGCGATCGGCTTTGCGCTGGCGGTGGTTTTCGTGGCCGGGCTGGTCTGGCTCGACATCGGGCATCTGCGGCATCTGGTGCTGGACAGCCCGCAAGGTTGGCTGGCCGCGCTGATGCTGGTGATGTTCCATGGCGTGGTTTTCGCCGGGGCGCAATTCGCCATCGCGGTTATGCGGATGGCCGAGCCCGACGACACGCCGCGCGGCGGCCGCCGGATGCCGGTGGCCCTGCGCCCG
>JAIRJX010000272.1 GCA_031260425.1 Gemmobacter sp. | reverse complement strand
AGCCTTCGGCTCAATTCACCCCCTGAGGATATTTTTGAACAGATGATGAACGGAAAAGCGCCCGCAGTTTCATCTGTTCCGAAGTATCCTCGGGGGGAGCTTCCCGAAGGGAAGCGTCGGGGGGCAGACAGCCCCCCGGGGCGCTGTCGGTTCAAACTCCCCCTCCGGCAAAGCAGACAAAACCCCGGGACCTCAACCAGAATACCGAACGGATGCGATGGTCATGGCGGCGAAATTGATTGAGGCGGCCGGCGTGGCGCCATCTATTCGCCCGCCGCCTGTGCCAAATCCGTATCAGACAGGCCCATGCTGGCGCGGTCTGGGATCGACCGGTCTCGGGGAGGTAGAGGCAGCCGGAAGCCCCTAATCCATGGCCGCGATACGACGGAGGATCTGGTCTCGCGGGATCTCACCAAGGAGTTGGAACAGGCAGTCCCCCGGCAGGCACCGCCCCATCGCGCGCATGGCCGCAACGATACCCGTGGCGGCGAAATGCAGCGCCACCGGCGGGTCCTCCGGGCATTCCGGACGATGGAGATGACCAGCCGGTTGGCCGGCGCTCACCGTGTCGCCCAGATCGGCGGCGGGCTCGAACACACCCTCGCAGGGCGCATAGGTGAAATGCGCCTGCTCGTTGAAAACGAAACGAGTGGGGTTCGTCGCCCACCATTCCTCCGCCATCGGCAGGATGCGCAGATGATCCAGCAGCCGCCAGACGCAGCGTTCGGCCACCTGCAGATCGGCGCGGTTCAGTGCGCCGCCGCCGCCGAATTCGCCGGAGAGATGGATCACCCCCTTGCGCAACGCCGCACTGCCCGCCACCGGGGCTGCGGGCGTCCCGGCCTGCGCCCAGGAGAGCGGCGCGTTCATCGCCTCCAGCGCGGCGAAGGTTCGCTCGGCCTGCGCCCGGTTCTCTCCCAGATCGGCGTAGGAACAGGAGAGATGCCGCAGCGAACTGCCACCCGAATGCAGGTCGAGAAAGACGTCGCAGCACGGCAGCAGTTCTTCGGTGATGAAGGCCGCGATCCGGCCCGTAGGCGTTTCGGCGCAGGGATCACCGAAACTGCGGTTGAGATTGCCATCATCAAGCGGCGAGGTGCGCCGCCCCGCCACCACAGCAGGCAGATTGGCGGCCGGAAGCACGAGAATCCGGCCCTGGATGCGGCTGACATCCAGCCGGCGGATCAGCCGCGTCAGGGCAAGCTGCCCCTCGTATTCGTCGCCATGCGAGCCCGCCATCAGAAGGACGGTCGGCCCCGTCCCGTTGGCGAAGACCGCGAAAGGCAGGGCGATGGTGCCATAGGCGGAACGGTGGACGGAATGTTCGACACGGATACGGCCGACCTGCCGCCCCATGGCGCCGGGGTCGACCTCGCTCCAGACCGAGGCGAGTGACATGGTGATCTCCCTGCAAGAGGCGGCGGCCGGATGCGCCGGCCGCCATCGGAAGGTTCAGGCGTCGAGCCAGATTCGTTCGATGATCCGGTCGCCCGACAGGTCGGAGACGCCGCTCGGTTCGAACCCCTTGACCCGCGCCGATCTGGCATCGAGGAAATCGGCGAAGACCGGGATGACGCTCGGCCCCTCGTCGCGCAGGATGGCTTGCAGCTCGCCGTAAATCTCCTTGCGCCTGGCGAAGTCGAGCGTGCCCTTGCCCTCCGCCAGCAGGCGGTCGAAGCGCTCGTTCGACCAGTAGCTTTCATTCCAGCCCGAACCCGTGCCGTAGATCAGCGAGAAGGTCTGGTCGATGGGCCGGTTCAGCCAGCTTGACACCGTGAAGGGCTTCTTCATCCAGGTATCGTTCCAGTAGCCGTCGGGCGGACGGCGGATCACGTTCAGCGTCAGCCCGGCCTCGGCCGCTTTCGCGGCATAGACGGCGGCCAGATCCACCGCCTCGGGAAGCGCTGCCTCGGAGGTGTAGAGGTCGATGCTGAAGCTGTCGAGCCCGGCCTGCCTGAGATGATATTTTGCCCGCTCGGGATCGAACAACCGCTGCTCCAGCTCTGCGTTGTAATAGGGACTGTCGGGCGAGATCGGATGATCATTGCCCAGTGAGCCGAGCCCCCCCATGACCACGTCAAGCATGGCCTGCCGGTCGCAGCCATATTTCAACGCCAACCGGATGTCGTTGTTGCTGGTCGGCTCGACATTTGCCGCGCAGATGAAGGTCCAGTGGACAGCCCCGGGCGAGCGCACCAGTTCCAGCCCCGGCTTGCCCTGCAGGAAAGCCGCGGCCTTGCGGTCCACCTGATTGATCACGTCGGCCGCACCGCTTTGCAGCGCCGCCATGCGCGCGGTGGCATCATTGATCACGGTCAGGACGACCTGATCGACATGGGCCCGGTCGCTTTTCCAATAATTCGGATTGCGGTCCAGAACCGCCCGCACGCCCGGCTCGAAGCTGGTCAGCGTATAGCCGCCGGTGCCGGTCAGGTTCGGCCAGTCGGTAAAGCCGTCTGGCACGATCATTGCGTGATAATCGGCGAATACCCGCATGAATTCGGCATTCGGTGCGTCCAGCACCACAGTAACCTCGCTCAATGCGGTAACCGTGATGCCGGTGATCGCGTCGAACAGCGATTTCGCACCCGAGGTGCTTTCCTCGCCTCGATGCAGGTTGATCGAATAGACGACATCCTGCGCATCGAGCGTCTTGCCGTTGTGGAAGGTGACGCCCTCGCGGATCTTCAGAACCCAGGTCACCGCATCGCTGCTGTCCCAGCTTTCCGCGAGTTCCGGCATCAACGTGCCATCCGGCAGGATTTCCACAAGCTGGTTGCAGACCGCCACACCGATCACCCGTTGCACCTGCTGCGTGAAGGCGCGGGGGTCGAGCGAATTGTCGGTGCTGCCGCCCGCCATGCCGAGGTTGAAGACACCGCCCCTCGTCGGGGCCGGAACTGCGGCGCGTGCGCTCCCGAACGGCAGGATCAGGCCAAGTGCGGAACCTGCGGCAAGAAAGCCGCGGCGAGAAATATGGGTCGGGGTCATCCGGTTACTCCCTGGGTCGTCAGTTGTTTTTCATCTGCAGATCGCGCTCATCATCCGAAAGGCTGCGCTCGGTATGAACCCGCGCCGCACAAACGGCGGCTTCGGCGTCGCCTGACAGGATCGCCTCATAGATCGGCAGGTGCCAATCCAGCAGGTTGATCCGGCTTGGCCAGTTCAGCTCCGACCAGCGGTAGAGCCATTCGGTATGGCCCGAGATCGTCTCGTATTGCCGGTGCAGCAGCCCGTTGCCGCTCAGCGCGACAATTCCACCATGGAAACCCAGATCCGCCTCCACCCGCTGCTCCGGTCGGTCCGAGGCTTCGGCTTCGACCAGCCGCTGATAGAGATCATCAAGGTGCAGACGCTTTTGTGTGTCCATCCCCCGCGCCAGCAGGCGCACCGCCAACTCCTCAAGCACGCCGCGCAACTGGTAGCTTTCGCGCAGCACCTGCGCGCTGACCTCTTTCACCGCCCAGCCGGCATAGGGTCGGCGGATCAGAAGATTTTCCGCCTCCAGTGTCGCGAAAGCCGCCCGCACCGTGCCGCGCGCCACCTGAAGCGCATCCGAGATCTCCTGCTCGGTCAGCCTGCGGCCCGGCTCCAGCTCGCCAATGACGATCAGCCGCCGCAAATGCGACGTGGCCCGATCGGCGAGACTGACCTTCTCGAATCGCATCGAAATTCTCCTGTTGGGGGGATAATAGATGATTGTTAACAATTGACAACTAGCGAGCGGCACCGTTTTCCAATCCTCCATGTGCCGGACCACACACAACTGCGTTATCGGCACGAGGCATCAGCGGTGAACGTTCAGGGGGTGCCGGGATGCGAGACGGCGGTTGGCCGGCTGTCCTGCTCCGTCTCGGGCCGGTCGAGCGGGCCGAGGAAGGCTTCGAAGAACGTGTAGCAGCTATCCCGCGCAGCATCGCGCGACAGCATCGTCTTGTCGATCCCCTGCTCCAGCCACAGCCCATCGGAAAGTGCCACGAACAACACCGCTACGGCGCGCGCATCGAGGCTCCGGCCGCGCGTGGCGGCCTCGGTGGCAATGGCGCGTTCGACGGTGGCCAGCAGGTCCAGATAGCGCTGCCGGTGCACATCGCGCAACGCCGGTGTGTTGGCGATCTCTCCCCAAAGCGCCAGCCAGATCCGCAGGCTGTCGGGGTTGAAGACGGATGGAGCGAAGTTCGCCTCCACCAGCGCCACCAGATCGGGCGCGGGCTGACCCTCCGGCGCGACTTCTGCGATGAAGCGGTCATACATCGTCGCATAGACCGCGGCGAGAAGTCCGTTCTTCGAACCGAAGTGATGGGTGATCAGCCCGCGCGAGGCATTGGCCTCGCGACAGATGTTGTCCACCGTGAACGCAGTGATGCCGCCACGGGCGAGGCAGGCCAGACCCGCCTCTACCAGCATGGCGCCTCGGGTTTCGCTGGAGTAACGGCGGTAACGGGGGCCTTCGGATTTCGTCATGGGGGGCCTTCTTGCGGGCGCATGGGGGATATTCGCGCGCCGGTTGGATCAACTTGCAGTGAAACGTGTCGGATCGGGATAGCCATCGGGCAGGATCACCGGGGTCAGGTTGGCGTCATGGATCGCAAGATAAGGCTCGAAGCATATGAAGACGAAGCCCCCTGACTCCTCCATCAGATCCTCCATGCGGTGGAACATCCCGGCCCGCACGGCCTCGTCCTGTTCGGTCAGGGACTTCTGATAGAGATCCTCATACTCCGCGCTGTCGAAGAACGACCAGTTGTAGACACCGATCTGATCGGGGCGGAACCAGACCAGGTTCTCGGTCGGATCCACACCACCGGCAAAGTTCATCAGCACCAGCTCGATCGACTTGTAGCCCTCGCCCTGCGTCTTGTCGCCAAGTGCCCAGTAGGCGGCATCCTCGGTCGGCTGGACCTCGATGGTGATCCCCGCCTCGTTAAGACTGGCCTGGATGATCTGAGCCACCGCCAGCGACACCGAATCCGACATGCAATAAAGGTTCAGCACCAGGCCCTCGGCCCCGGCCTCGGCCAGCAGTTCCCGTGCCTTGGCCACATCACGAGTGGCGATCTTGTTGACGGATCGGGAATAGGATGTGCCGGGCTGGATCACCCCCGCGGCCCGCCCGGTCAACCCGCCATAGGCGCCCTGCAACACCGCGTCGCTGTCATAGGCATACTGGATCGCCTGCCGGACGCGAAGATCCCGCAACGGTTCCGCGTTCATGTTGATATTCAGCCAGATATAGTGGGTGGAGGCGGCCTCGATCAGCGCAGAGCCGGCGGGCGGATCGGCCTTCAGGTCGGCGGCCGAGGCGACGGCAACGGGGGTGAAGTCGAAGGCGTCGGCCTCATAGGCCAATAGGGCGGGCTGGTCGTCGGTGACGATGTAGATCTCCACGGTGTCGAACTGCGGCATCGCAAGCGGCCAGTCGGGATTGCGCTTCAGCGTGACCCTGGCATTCTGCTCCCACGTATCGAAAAGATAGGGGCCGCATTGCGCGGGCATCTCGGTGGTGAAGCGGCCACCCGCCGCCTCGGTCGCCGCCTTGCAGACAAGATGGCCGCCGTAATAGGGCAGCGCGATCACCTCGAAGGGTTTGAAGGCTTCGGTCAGGTGCAGGATGCCGCTCTTCTCGCCGGTCACCTCCACATGATCCAGCTTCTCGAACTGATAGGCCCAGGCGGAATCGGAGCCCCTGATCCGCTCGTAGGAATATTTCACGTCTTCGGCGGTGACCGGGCCGAAACCGCCACTCCAGATCAGCCCGTCATGTAGGGTGAAGGCCAGCGTGGTGGGACTGGTCCATTCATAGACCTTCGCGGCATAGGGGATGACCGCATGCCCCGCGCGCATGTCCGGCATCCGGCACAGGGTGACAGTGCACATCCGCGGGATGATCTCGTCCAGCCCGCCGATCTCGCCGAACGGATCCAGGACCTGGAAGTCGGCGGCAACGCGGATGCGCAAGGTGCTGCCATCGGCGGCCCAAGCAAGCTTTGGCGCGCCGGCCAATGCGGTAAGGAAGGCGCCCCCGGCAGCAAGGAAGCCGCGGCGGTCGGTGCTCCAATTCATGTCGGTGTCCTCTCTGTTGTGTCTTGCCCGGCAAGGTGGCAACGCACGGACCGGCCGGGGGCGATCTCGCGCAGGGTGGGGATTTCGCGGTGGCAACGGGTATTGGCCAACGGGCAGCGGCTGTGGAAGACGCAGCCCGCCGGGCGGCGCAGGAGGCTGGGGATCTCGCCCCGGATCGCGAGATCTGGCCGGCGGCGGCGCGGGTCGGGATCGGGCTCCGAAGCGATCAGGCTGGCGGTATAGGGATGCAACGGCCGGGCAAAGACCGCCGCCGCCGGTCCGGTCTCGACCAGGCGGCCGAGGTAGAGGACGGCAACACGGTCGGCGGTGTGGCGCAGGACCGAAAGGTTGTGGGTGATAATCAGGAAGGTGATGCCGCAGTCGCGCTTCAGGTCCGCCATCAGGTTCAGTATCTCGCCCTGGATCGAGACATCGAGGCCGGCCGTGGGTTCGTCGGCGATCACCAGCGCCGGGTTCAGTGCCAGCGCCCGGGCGGTGCAGACCCGCCGCGCCTGCCCGCCTGACAGTTCATGCGGATAACGCGTGGCCAATGCCGGCGGCAGGCCGACGCGCGACAGCAACCCCCCGGCGCTGACCCGTTCGGCCTGTGCAATCCGGTGGATGGCATAGGGTTCGGTGATCAGCGCTCCCACCCGCATCCGTGGCGAGAGCGAAGCAACGGGATCCTGGAACATCATTGCCGTGCCCCTCCGGAGGCCAGCCTCGGAAAGCGGCGCGCCACGAAACCGCAGCGTGCCGGCGGCGGGCACCAGCCCCAGCATGGCACGGGCCAGCGTGGTCTTGCCCGACCCGCTTTCGCCGACCAGACCGAAGGTCTCGCCCGGGCTCAGGCTCAGCGAGATTCCGTCGAGGATGTTCAGTTGCGGCGGTCTGGTGAAGGGGATCAGGCCACCGGGAAGCCGCATATCGA
>JAIRJX010000239.1 GCA_031260425.1 Gemmobacter sp. | reverse complement strand
AGCATCCATGAGCCGCATATCGCCCTGCTGCTGGCCAAGCAGGGGGCGGAGCGCGGGGTGCTTCTGGCGGAGGCCTATTTCCCCGTACCGGACCTGATCCCGGCAGAGGGGCTTTCGGTCTCACGACCCCTGGCGCTGGCCATAGCGCGGCGGGAAAGCGAGTTCGACCCGACCGCCCGCAGCAGCGCCGGCGCCCTGGGGCTGATGCAGGTGATGCCGGAAACCGCCGAACGCACCGCCCGCAAACTCGGCCTGCCCTTCGAGATGGCGAAACTGACCACCGATCCCGCCTTCAACGCCCGGATCGGCACCGCCTATCTTGCGGCGCTGGTCGAGGAATTCGGCCCCTCCATCGCACTGGTCGCCTCCGGCTACAATGCCGGGCCCGGCCGACCACGCCGCTGGATCGAAGAATTCGGCGACCCGCGCAGCGACGCGGTGGATGTAGTGGACTGGGTGGAGACGATCCCGTTCAGCGAGACCCGCAGCTACGTGATGCGCGTGGCGGAATCGCTGGTGATCTACCGTGCCCGCCTGCGCGGCACGCCGGGGCCGATCCGGCTGATGGCAGAGTTGAAGGGTTAGGGTGGACAGGCGTTCATCCCGGATAGTCACATGTTCACGGAACGCCCGTGTGAGCCCCACGCGACGGCGGGCAGTGCCCGCCCGCATGGGTGAGTGGTTGGACGTTCAGGATCCCGTGGTGCCCCGACGTATTCATGGAACGCCCATCGCAACCCCGTGTGAACTCTGCCCCAGCCGGGGACAAGGCGCATAGCACCGCCGGGCAGCGCCCGACCGGCCCCCCCCGGCCGGCGCTTTGGGGACGCTGGCGCGTAATATGAGTAGGCGGGGGTCACCATAAAGCGACGACCACAATCACTGCAAACGCCCGACCGCAGTCAGGCCCTGCTCTCTGCTGTGCGGGAAGTCGGGGAATGTGGTGGTTTCCCAGGGCTCATATGCCGTGTGAGCCCTTCCGCATGCCTTGTTCCGGGCTGGGAAAGGGCTCGCACAGCGTTTTTTTGGCGGAAGCGTCGGGCGAGACATTCCCTGAAGCGTCCAAGATCACCCGAAGATAAGCCGGAAGTCGACCCGGCCCGGGGATTCAGGCCCGATATCATGTGGATTGGCGCGCGCGGCGCAGCGCCTCAAGATAGCGATACTGCGTCGCCGCGTGGATACGGGCGAGGTCTACCGCTTCGGTCGCGCTTACGGGCCGGAAGCGCAGCAGATCGCCGGGGCGCGATTGCACGAAGGCGTCGAGGTCGCAATCCAGCACCGTGGCGATCTTCGGATAGCCGCCGGTCGGTTGATGATCGGCCAGAAGCACCGTCGCCACCCCGTCGCCCGCCACCTGCACCGATCCCCGCGCCACCGGCTCCGACGGCGTGTCGAGCGCGCCGCGTGGCGGAATGGGCGGGCCGGCGAGCCGCACACCCATCCGATCGCGCGCGTCGGTCATCCGCCACGGGCCGGCGAGGAAGGCGGCGACGGCTTCGGGTTCGAAAAACCGCTCCTGCGGGCCGAGCGTGACCCGCAGCGCACCGCGCGGCCGGGCAAAGACGGGGAACGGGATCGCCCGCGGCGCGGGGCATCGCGTCTCGTCGACCACAAGCCGCATCCCCGCCTTCAGCAGCCCGCCGCCGAAACCTGAGGCCGCATGGGTCGCCGCACTGCCCAGCCAGTGTGCCACCTCCATCCGCCCGGCCAGCGCGAGGATGCACCAGCTTCCCCAGGGGCCGGAACGGATCGCGAGGCCCTGCCCGCTCCGCAGAGTTGCCGTGCGCCACCCCCCGCCCCGGTGCCCGGCGTGATCGACGATGAAGCCGCCTCCCGCCACCGCGAAGCCCACCGCGCCGGAGAGGCATTCCAGCACCAGCCCGCCGGGCGAAACCTCGATACCCGCCGCACCGGCCGGATTGCCCAGCGCGAGATTGGCGGCGGCAAGCGCCAGCCGGTCCATCGGCCCGGAGGCCGGCACGCCATAGCGCAGGAAGCCCGGTCGCCCGGCATCCTGAACCGAGACATGCGGCCCGGCAAAGCGCAGGGCAAGCTCTGCCCTGCCGTTCATGCCTGCGCCTCGTATACAGCGCGGGAGATGCGGCGGAAGCGGACCCGGTCGCCCGGGTCGAACAGGAAGGGCCGCGCCGGATCGCCGGTCAGGATCCGGGTGGGCGAGCGGCCGACGATCCACCAGCCGGTCGGCATGGTCAGCGTGGAGACGAGGCATTGCGGCCCGGCGATCAGCACGCTGCCCGCCGGAATATCGCGCTGGGCCGAGGGCTTGCGCGGCAGGCGGATCGCCTCCGGCACCCCGGCGAGATAGGCGTAGCCAGGGGCGAAGCCATACATGAACACCTCATACTCGCCGGCCAGATGCGCGGCGATCACCTGCTCGGGCGAAAGCCCGGTGGCTTGGGCAACCGCCGCCAGATCCGGCGAAAGCCCTGCATCGTAGCACACCGTGACCTCATGCCATACCGGCGCGGCCGGTGCTTCGGGCGCGACATCCAGCAAGCCGCGCGCGGCCTGTTCGATGGCGGCATGATCGGTCAGCCGGGGGTCGAAACGGATCAGGATCGCGGCATAGGCGGGCACGGCTTCCAGCACGCCCGGCACTGCCGCCGCCGCCAGCGCCCGATCAAGCCGCAGAACACGAGCATGGATCGCCCGGTCGATCATGGCGCCGAACTCGACCAGCAGGCCGTGCTCGGCCACCGGGCGGAAGATCGGCCAGACCGGCACGCCCCGCGCCCTCAGCCCGGCAGGAACGGAGCGACGGTCACACCCGCCGCCGTGATCGCGCTGCGCAACCGTCGCGCCATGGCACTGGCGCCGGGCGTGTCACCGTGCACACAGACCGAATGCGCAGACAGCCGGATCGGATCGCCACCCGCCGCCGGCATCAACCCGGTCTCCAGAAAGCGGACCAACCGCGCCACCACCATATCGGGGTCATGCAACACGGCGCCCGCGCATGACCTCGGCATCAGGCGGCCATCCGGCAGGTAGGCGCGGTCCGCGAAAATCTCGGAAAACACCTCGGTCCCTGCCGCGCGTGCTGCATGCTCCAGCACCGTCCCCGAGATCGCGAGTATGGCAAGCCGCCCCGGCAGCGCCGCCACCGCCGCCACGATGGCCCCGGCCACCCCCCGGTCTTCGGAGGCGAGGTTGGCCAGCGCGCCATGCGGCTTCACATAGCGCAGCTCCGCCCCGGCCAATGCGGCGACGCCCTGAAGGGCGCCGATCTGCGCCGCGACCATCCGCCCGATCGCCGGCACCGGCATCGGGATCACCCGACGGCCGAAACCCTCACGGTCCGCATAGCCCGGATGCGCCCCGATCATGACCCCGCGCGCCACCGCCCGTTCCAGCGTGGCAAACATCGTCTCGGGATCGCCGGCATGACCACCGCAGGCAATATTGGCCGAGGTAACGAGATCGAGCATCGTCGCATCGTCGCCCATTGCCCGGGGATCGCCCCCCTCACCCAGATCGGAATTCAGGTCGATCCGCATCACATCCACTCCGGCCCCCTGCAGCCGGAAGCAAACACCCCCACGCCACCGCTGTCCAGACGGCCGGGCCGATTGGTGGGCAGCAGATCGCATTTTCCGATGCCGCAGGTCGGATTTTCGCTCTGGGCAGCAGCGCCGCCCGGTGGCACGATCCGCCGCATTTCTCCCACCCTCACACCGGACCGACAGATGCGCCTCCTTCATGTTCCCCGCTTGCAACAGGTTTCCCTGCCATGGAAGAACGGCGCGGGCACCACCGACGAGATCCTTGTCCTGCCACCCGGGGCCGGCCGCGACGCCTTTGATTTGCGGATCAGCAGCGCGACCATCGCGGAACCCGCAGGCTTCTCGGCCTTTCCTGGGGTGGAGCGCTGGATCACGGTGATCGAGGGCGCGGGCGTGCGGCTGGATTTCGACGAAAGCCCGCAGGTGCTGCACCCGCTGATGCCCTGCCGCTTCGATTCGGCGCTGACGCCGGTCGGGCAGGCTTTGGGAGGGACGGCCCGGGTGGTGAACGTCATGGCTGCCCGTGCAGCCTGGACGCTTGGCGCGGCAAAGGTGCTGGCCGGTAGCGCAGAACTGGATCTGGGCGAGGATGAACAGGCGGCGATCTTCATCATCGCCGGCGAATGGCGGATCACTGGTGCAGGCACCGAGCTCCGGCTTGGCCCACGCGACTTCGTGTTGCCCGGCGACGGGCAGTTCCGACTTGAAGCCGGGGCGGAACAACCGCGCGCCCTGCTGGTGCCGATGGCCCGGGCAGGGTAGTCCGCCCCAGGAGCGGCGCCCTTCTTGCCCGATGCCGGAAAGGGGGCGCTCGCGCCCCCTCTTGAGCCTGCGGCTCAATTCACCCCCTGAGGATATTTGTGAACAGATGATGAACAAGAGGGGTGCCCTTCATCATCTGTTCTGCAGGGAAGCGTCGGAGGATGAGCCGCGCCCGTAAGCAGGCCGAGTGGCAGCTACCCGGTCGCGTCGGACCGAGCGCCGGGCGGGCAATACCCTCCGTCGCATAGGAGGCGAAGACGGAGGGGCGCGTCCCTCCGGACCATGATCCCGTATGAGTATCGCCCCACCTGGAACGAGGCGCCCCGCGCGAGGGCGATGCCAAGCGGCGGGCGTTGGAATAGCGGTCTTCCCTTGAGGTGCCGCGCGCGCGGGCGATGCCCGGCCTCGCCTCCGGCCAGACGGTGCCGAGATGCCGCGCACGGGAGTGATACCGGCGGAAGGCGGGAGAGAGACAGCCTGCCGGGAAGCGCGCCGCCCGTCCTCGGCGGTACGGTCAATCGGGCTGGAGCATATAGCCCGAGCCGCGCACCGTCTGGAGGTAGCGCGGCTGCTTCGGATCGGCCTCGATCTTGCGGCGCAGCCGGGTGATCTGCACGTCCACCGCGCGTTCCTGCCCCTTGTCGCCCTCGGCCTCGGCATGGTCGAGATCGCCTACCAGCTTCTCGCGGCTCACCGCTTCACCCGGCCGGGCAGCGAAGATGCGCATCAGTTGCGCCTCGGTCGCGGTCAGCCGCACCGGCTCGGTGCCCCGCCACAACTCGCCCCGTTCCAGATCATAGCGCACCTCGCCCAGATGCAGCACCTTCGGCCCCACCGTCTCGGGCCGCGCCACCGGCACCCGACGCAGGATGGCGTTGATGCGCAGCAGAAGCTCCTTCGGCTCGAAGGGCTTCACCAGATAGTCGTCGGCCCCTGCCTCCAACCCCTCGATGCGGTTTGCCGTCTCGCCCTTGGCCGTCAACAGCAGAATCGGCACCGCCGATTTCGCGCGACAATCACGGGTCAGCGCGATGCCGTTCTCGCCCGGCATCATCACATCAAGCACGATCATGTCGAATTCGAGCCCCGCCAGCAGCCGCCGCGCCTGCGCCGCATCGCGCGCGCCGGTGACCAGAAAGCCGTTGCGGATCAGGAATTTCTGCAAAAGCACCCGGATACGCTCGTCATCGTCGACAACCAGAAGATGCGCCTGTGGCTCGCTCATGCCCTGCCCTCCTTCAGGGCCTGGTATTGCCGGCGCAGATCGGGATCCATCATCGCTTCCAGCACCTGCCGGAAACCCTGCACCGCCGCCGGCCCCGCCGCGCGATAGGCCGCGCGCATCCGCACCCGCTGCGCATCGGATAATTGCCGCTCCAGTTCGGCACCTTTCGCGGTCAGGAACAGGTGGCGCTCGCGCTTGTCGCGCTTGCCGACCCGGCTTTCCACCAGCCCGTCCTCGATCAGTGTGCGCAGCACCCGGTTAAGGCTTTGTTTGGTCACGCCGAGGATCGACAGCAGGTTGTTCACCGTAGTTCCCGGCGAGCGATGGATGAAATGGATCGCCCGATGATGCGCCCGTCCGTAATCGAGCCCATCGAGAATCCGGTCGGGATCGGCGGTAAAGCCGCGATAGGCGAAGAACATCGCCTCGATCCCCTTGCGCAACTGTTCGTCGGTGAGAAACAGCAGGCTTTCCCCGCCAGCGCCCGGCTCACGCATGACCACCTCCCTGAATACAGTTTGAATTTACGTCAGCCTTGTTGACTTTCCAAGATGTAAATGTTAGCGATGCCGGGATTTTGCGCAACTTCATGACCAGATCGGACTTGTCTTGCGCAATTTTTGCAAATGCCCAGGAGATTCTCATGGCTGGATATGACGACCGCGACGGCAAGATCTGGATGGATGGCGCACTGGTGGACTGGCGCGATGCCAAGGTCCACATCCTGACTCATGCGCTGCATTATGCCTCATCGGTGTTCGAAGGGGAACGCTGTTACAACGGCAAGGTCTTCAAATCGACCGAGCATTCGCAGCGCCTGCTCAGATCGGGCGAACTTCTGGATATGCCGATCCCCTACACCGTTGCGCAGATCGATGCGGCGAAGGATGCGGTTCTGGCTGCGAACGGATTGACCGACGCCTATGTGCGTGCCGTGGCCTTCCGCGGCGCGGGCGAGGAGATGGGCGTTGCCTCGCTGGGCAATCCGGTGCGGCTGGCCGTCGCCTGCTGGACCTGGGGCGCTTATTATGGCGATTCCAAGTTCAAGGGCGCCAGGCTCGATATTGCGAAATGGAAGCGTCCCTCGCCGGAAACCATCCCCTCGGCGGCCAAGGCGGCGGGCCTTTACATGATCTGTACCATGTCGAAACACGCGGCGCAGGCCAAGGGCTGTTCCGACGCGATGATGTTCGACTATCGCGGCTATGTGGCCGAGGCGACCGGGGCCAATATCTTCTTCGTGAAGAACGGCGATGTGCATACGCCGCTGGCCGACTGTTTCCTGAATGGCATCACCCGGCAGACCGTCATCGGAATGCTGAAGGCCAAGGGTATCACGGTGCATGAGCGTCATATCGAGGCGTCGGAACTGGAAGGTTTCGAACAGTGCTGGCTGACGGGCACCGCAGCCGAGGTCACCCCGGTGGGCCAGATCGGCGACTATGCGTTCGAGGTGGGGGCGCTGACGCGCGAGATCGCCACCGATTACGAAAAGCTGGTGCGCATGTAGGCCGGACCGGCCTTCCTCCAGGGTGCTCCTGTGGCCTCCCGGGGAGGCCACCTTCGGCACCCCAAACAACGGAGGGCAGAGCCCGACCGTGGGCAGGCGCTGAGACGATTATGGTCTGCACTTTATGGCACAACCACGCCTGCCCCCGATCCCGCGCAGGTATCGCCGCAGCGCCCGCCCGGGGCGGTGCCCGGCGGTGCCGCGTGCCTCGTTCCGGGCACGGTGCGGGTTCACACACGGAGTGTGGGCAGTATCGGCAGACGGCATTCCACGATCTGCGGTGAGGCCAAGGCTTCGCACCCGGAGTATTCCGGTCAGGACGAAAACAGGCCGGTTCCGCAAGATGCCGGGCCTGCCAGCCTCAGACCAGCCGACCGCGTGCGATACGCAGGAATTCCGCCACGCGGCGATTGGCGGCAGGTGCCGCGGCCGGGCGTTGGCGGAGCATGTCCCAGATCCTGCCGCCACCTTCATGCCCGATGCGCAGGAACTGCTTCATGCGCCCGCCGTTCGAGGATGCGCGCTTGTCGGCCAGATGGCGGCTCATGGAGGTCTCCTTCGGCTCTTCGGGAAAAGGATAACCCGAATCGCCCCATTCCCCAACCTTGATCCGATACGGTCACCGTCATCGTGGCGGAGGGCCACCCCGATGCGCCGCTTTCCGCCGGGTATGGCAGGCGGGGCTCACCATCGCCCCCTGCTTTGCCGTAGCTGCAGGATCGGTGTAGCATGGCGCATGACCTCGGCCCCTCCCCTCCCCCTCCTGCCGGCGCGCGTGCATGAAGCCTGCGGTGCCGCCGCCATGACCTTCGCCGCCATAGCCTGCGCCTGCACGCCGGGGCTGCTGCTGTGGATTCGCGAGGCCTGGCTGCCGGAGATGCTGAACCCGTCGGGCCTGTCGGGGATCCTCGATCCGGCGCGCCTGATGCTCGCCCGCACCCGGGACCAGACCGACACGCTCGCCGTCGCCGAAGAGGCGCTGAGGGATGGCGCCATCGCCTTCGTCGTGGCCGACATCACCCGCCCGCTCGGTTTGCGCGAGGGGCGGCGGTTGCAGCTTGCGGCGCAGGCGGGCCGGACCACCGGCCTGTGCCTGATCCCCGAGGGCATGGGCAGCAATGCCGCCGAGACACGCTGGTCCTGCCAGCCGGCCTTCGATCCGAAGGGCGGGGCCGACTCGACTCTGATGCGGTGGGAACTTATAAAGAACAAAAAGGGAATATCTGGAGTCTGGCATGTTCGATGGGATGCCCAGGCGCATCGCCTCGATGTGGTTTCCCCGGTTGGCAGCCAACCGGGCGCTGCGCCTATGCCCGAGTGACGGGCCCTTCGCGCTGACCATCCGGCGCGACAATACCGACCGTATCCATGACCTGAACGCCGCTGCCGAGGCGCAGGGTCTTTATCGCGATATGCCGTTCGCCGAGGCCCGCGCCTTCTGCCCGCAATTGCAGGCGCGGCCAGCAGATCCGGCGGCAGAGGCGCGTTTTCTGTCCGGGCTGCGGCGCTGGGCGCTCCGCTACTGCCCCTGGGTCGGTATCGAGGATGCGGATGGGTTGGTGCTGGACATCACCGGCTCCGCCCATCTTTACGGCGGCGAGGCGGCGATGCTGACCGATATGCGCGCCCGGCTGGACCATGCCGGGATCGAGGTCCGGCTGGGGCTGGCCGACAGCCGCGGCGCGGCCTGGGCACTGGCGCATCACGGCGAGGGGGTGGCGCCGCCCGGGGCCAGCGCGGCGGCGCTGGAGGACCTGCCGATCGCGGCGCTGCGTCTGGATGTGGCGACAGTCGCCGCCTTGCAGCGCATGGGGCTGCGCAGCATCGGGGCGCTGTCCCGCACGGCCCGCGCGCCGCTGGCGCGCCGTTTCGGCCCGGATCTGCTGATCCGGCTGGATCAGGCGCTGGGCCGACAGCCCGAGCCGGTCTCCCCCTGGGCCGAACCGCCGCATTATGCGGTGCGGCTGACCCTGCCGGAACCGATCGGGCTGGTATCGGACGTGACGGCGGGGCTGGAGCGGCTGCTTCACGCGCTTTGCCTTCGCCTGAGGGCGCATGAGGCGGGCGCGCGGGCACTGTGCCTGACGCTGCGCCGGGTGGATCGGCAGGCTGTGGCGGTGCCGCTGCGGCTGGCGGCGGCGATGCGCGACCCAGCCCGGATATTGCCGCTGTTCTCCCGCGGGGTCGAGGGGGTGGATGCCGGGTTCGGCATCGACCAGTTGCGCCTTGAAGCCACGGTGGTCGAACCCATGCCGCTGCAGCAGATCGGGCGGGACAGCGCCGCACCCGAGCAGCTTGACAACCTGATCACCCGGATCGGCACCCGGATCGGTCTGGAAAACATCCTGTGTTTTCAACCGATGGACAGCCACCTGCCCGAGCGCGGCTTCCGGCTTGCTCCGGTGGCGGAGACACCATCCCGTGACGGCTGGCCCGCCTGCCGCCCGCGCCCGCTATCCCTGTTCGCGCCCGAACCTGTCCTTGGGGAAGGCGCAGTTCCGCCCGCCCGGTTCCGCTGGCGGCGGATGTGGCTGACCACCGGCCGCATGACCGGGCCGGAGCGGATCGCGCCGGAATGGTGGGCGCCGGATGACGGCTGGCGTTCCGGTCTGCGCGATTACTGGCGGGTCGAGACATGCGAGGGGCGACGGCTCTGGATGTTCCATACCCCGCAATCGCCCGGCTGGTTCGTGCAGGGGGAATTCGCATGACCGCACCCCTTGGCCCGCTTGTCCCCGATACCGCAGCACCACGCTATGCCGAGCTTTGCATCACCACCAACTTCACCTTCCTCATGGGGGCCTCGCATCCCGACGAACTGGTGCTGCGCGCCGCCGAACTGGGGCTGGAGGCCATCGCCATTACCGACCACAACTCCGTTGCCGGGGTGGTGCGGGCCTGGAGCGCGCTACGCGATCTGAGCCGCAAGGCGAAGGAGGAGGCGCGCATCCGGTCGAGCATTCACGACGAAGCCGACTCGCACCCGCAGATCGGGGCAGCGCAGGATTCGCCCGCGCCAGAGGGCGTGAAATTGCCCCGGCTCATCGTGGGGGCGCGGCTGGTCCTGCGCGATTGCCCGGTCGAATGGCTGGCGCTGCCCACCGATCGGCCGGCCTGGCAGCGGCTCACACGGCTGTTGACGCTGGGCAAGCGCCGCGCCGCCAAGGGCGAATGCGAACTGTTTCTGGCCGATCTGGCCGAAGGCTGCGCAGGCATGATCCTGATCGGCCTGCCGCCCGCCGCTGATCCGGCACAGGCGATGACGGCGCTCTGCACCTTGAGCCATCGCTTTCCCGGTAATGTCTTTCTGGGCGCCGCACCGCGCTATGACGGCTCGGATCAAGCCTGGTTCGATGCCTGTGCGGAACTGGCGCTGCGCGTTCCGGTGCCGATGGTGGCGGTGGGGGATGTGCTGATGCACCACGCCCGCCGCCGCCCGCTGGCCGATGTGCTGACCTGCCTGCGCCATCACATCACCATCGACCAGATCGGCACCCGGTCGCTGCCGAATGCCGAACGCCGGCTGAAGGGGGCGGCTGACATGGCCCGGCTCTATCGCCGCCATCCCGCCGCCATCCGCCGCACACTGGAAATCACGGCGCGCTGCCGCTTCGACCTCGGCGATCTCAGCTATGAATATCCCGATGAGGCTTCCGCCGGCGAACCGGCACAAGCGCGGCTGGAGCGGCTGGTGGAACAGGGGCTGGTCCGTCGCTGCGGGGACAACATTCCGGACCGGCACCGCGAACTCGCGGCGAAGGAGCTGGGTCTGGTGGGCGAGATGAACTATGCCCCCTATTTCCTGACCGTCCACGACATCGTGAGCCATGCCCGCGCGCAAGGGATCCTGTGTCAGGGGCGGGGGTCGGCCGCGAATTCGATCATCTGCTGGGCGCTCGGCATCACCGATGTGAGCCCCGACAGCATCCACATGGTGTTCGAGCGCTTCATTTCGCGCCATCGGGGCGAGCCGCCCGATATCGACGTCGATTTCGAACATGAGCGGCGCGAGGAAGTGATCCAGTGGATCTACCGGAAATACCGGCGTGAACGGGCCGGGCTTTGCGCAACGGTGATCCATTTCCGCTCTCGCGCCGCGATCCGCGAGGTGGGCAAGGTCATGGGCCTGTCGCAGGACGTGACCGCCAACCTTGCGGGACTGGTCTGGGGCATATCGGAAAGCGGCACCGGCACGACGCAGATGCGCAGCCTCGGCCTGAACCCCGAAGATCACCGCCTGACCCGCACCATCGCCCTCATCCGCGAGATCATCGGCTTTCCGCGCCACCTGTCACAGCATGTCGGGGGCTTCGTCATTACCCGCGGGCGGCTGGACGAGCTCTGTCCCATCGAAAACGCGGCGATGGAGGACCGCACCGTCATCGAATGGGACAAGGACGACATCGACGCACTGGGGATCCTCAAGGTCGATGTGCTCAGCCTCGGGATGCTGACCTGCATCCGCAAGGCGTTCGACCTGCTGCGTGATCACGAGGGGATCAGCCACCGCATCGCCTCGATCCCGCAGGAGGATGCGGCCACCTACCGGATGCTGCAACGCGCCGATGCCATCGGCGTCTTTCAGGTGGAAAGCCGGGCACAGATGAATTTCCTGCCCCGGATGCAGCCCAGAACCTTCTACGATCTGGTGATCGAGGTCGCCATCGTGCGCCCCGGCCCGATCCAGGGTGGCATGGTCCAGCCCTATCTCAGACGGCGACAGAAGCTGGAGCCCGTCGATTATCCTTCATCCGCATTGCAAGGGGTGCTGGAAAAGACACTCGGCATTCCGCTGTTTCAGGAACAGGCGATGCGGATCGCCGTGGTGGCGGCAGGGTTTTCGGCAGAGGATGCCGACCGGTTGCGTCGCTCGCTCGCCTCGTTCCGCAACATGGGCACCGTCCACCACTTCGAACGGCAGTTCATCGACGGCATGATCGCCAACGGATACGACCCGGATTTCGCGACGCGCTGTTTCGCGCAGGTCAAGGGGTTCGCCGATTACGGTTTTCCCGAAAGCCACGCGGCATCCTTTGCACTGCTGACCTATGTTTCCGCCTGGCTGAAATGCCATCATCCGGCGATCTTCGCCTGCGCCCTGCTGAATGCGCAGCCGATGGGCTTCTATGCTCCCGCCCAGATCGTGCGCGACGCCCGCGAACATGGGGTCGAGCTGCGTCCGATCTGCGTCAATCACAGCCTTTGGGACAATACGCTGGAACGACGGACCGACGGGCGGTTGGCGCTCAGGCTGGGATTGCGGCAGATCAGGGGTTTTCGCGAAGAGGCTGCCGCCCGGATCGTGGCTGCACGCGGCAACGGCTATCCCGATCCCGAAAGCTTGTGGCTGCGCACCGGCCTTGCCTCCGCCGTGCTGGAGCGTCTGGCCGAGGCCGATGCCTTCGCCGGCATGGGCCTGACCCGGCGCGAAGCGCTCTGGACGGTGCGCGCCATCCGCGCACCCGCGCCACTGCCGCTGTTTTCCGATCCGATCAGCGGTGAGGCGCTCAGCGAGCCGCAGGTCACGCTTCCCGTCATGCATCCGGGCGAGGAGGTAGTGGAGGATTACGTCGCCACCCGCCTGACGCTGCGTGCGCATCCAATGGCGCTCTTGCGCCCCCTGATCACCGGCCTGACCCCACATGCCGGGCTGGCGACAGCATCGGGGCGGGTCTCGGTCTGCGGGCTGGTCATCACCCGACAGCGGCCGGGCACCGCCTCGGGCGTGGTGTTCCTGACGCTGGAGGATGAGACCGGCGTATCGAACGTCATCGTCTGGAAGCGGGTGTTCGACCGTCATCGCCGGGTGGTCATGGGCGGGCGACTGCTGCGCGTCACCGGCCGGATCCAGCGTGAGGGGATCGTGGTCCACCTGATCGCCGAGCGGGTCGAGGATCTGTCCGACCATCTCGCGGGCCTTGGCCATCCGCTGGGCCACATGGTCGGGATCACCCAGCCGCAGGCCGACGATTCTCCCCGCCCGGCCCGCCGCCGGCCAACCGCGCGCCATCCCAGAGAACAGGCCAGACGCCTGTTCCCCAGCCGGGACTTCCACTGAGGACCCGCCTCTTCCGCCCCTGCAGGTGAAACGGCTTTCTGCCTTGCTTCTTGCCCGAATACTCAAAAGAGGCCGCGATCCGGGCGTCAAGGAGGCAAGGTTGCGACGAGCAACAACCTGCGGCACAAGCGGGCATCGGGGCTTCTGGCGGATCGGAGATCGGGATGGGCGGCTGGCTGGAGAATGTGGCGGAACGGTTCGGGCTCACACCCGGGATGGAGCAGCTGGACGGCGAATATGACCTGAACTTCCGGGCGGCGGACGGGACGGGGCCGGTGATCCTGAAGATCATGCGGCAGGGCTGCGATGCGGCCTATGTCGGGATGCAGGTCGCGGCCATCCGCCATGCCGCCGGCGCCGATCCCGCGCTGCCGTTGCCCGAGGTGACGGGCGCACCGCGCGAGGTGACCGACGATAAGGGCGCGGCTCGCATCGCCTGGGTGCAACGCGCGCTGCCGGGGCGGCCGCTCGGCGGCGCCGCGCCACAATCGCTCGACCTGATGCGCGATCTGGGGCGGGGTGCGGGGCGGCTCAGCGCCGCGCTGCGCGGCTTCGATCATCCGCTGCTCGACCGGGCGCAGAAATGGCGGTTGGTCGAAGGCGGCTGGATCGCCGCGCATCTGGGACTGTTGCCCGAG
>JAIRJX010000201.1 GCA_031260425.1 Gemmobacter sp. | reverse complement strand
TTCATGCGCTATCGCGGGCAGGGATGGGAGATTCCGGTGCCGTTGCCGGTGCGCCCCTTCACCGAAGGCGATGCCGGGCTGATCCGCGACAGGTTCCTTGCCGCTTATGCCCGCTTCTTCGGTCGCGCCATCGACGGGCTCGACGGGCTGGAAATCGAGATCGTGACCCTTTCGGTCAAGGCTTCCGACGAGCGCCCGGCCCCGGATCGCCTCGGCCTTACCACGGGGCGGAGCGAAGTGGCAGCTGCCCTTTCCCGCGCGGTTTTCGATCCGGCCCGGGGCGAGGCTTTGCCGAGCGCCGTCGTCGAGCGTGCCACGCTCAGCCCCGGCGCGCGGGTAGCGGGCCCGGCGGTGATCGTGGAGCGCGAGACCTCGACCGTCGTCACTTCGCCCTTCGATGCGGTGATGCAGGATGACGGAAGCCTTCTTCTGATCCGCAAAGGAGCGGCGTAATGAGCGGCCCGACCCTCAATCCGACCTTCAGTCCTACCAGCGAAATCCGTATGCAGGTGATGTGGAACCGCCTGATATCCGTGGTGGAGGAACAGGCGATGACGCTTCTGCGCACCGCCTTTTCCACTTCGGTCCGTGAGGCGGGCGATCTGTCCGCGGGCGTGTTCGATCCCGAGGGGCGGATGCTCGCACAGGCGGTGACCGGCACACCGGGGCACGTCAACACCATGGCCGAGGCGGTGTTGCATTTCATCGCAGAGATCGACCGCAGCAACATATTCCCGGGCGATACCTATGTGACCAACGACCCCTGGAAGGGCACCGGGCATCTGCATGACATCACCATGGTTTCGCCCAGCTTCAAAGGCGACCGGCTGGTCGGCTTCTTCGCCTGCACCGCGCATGTGGTCGATGTGGGCGGGCGCGGCTTTGGCGCCGACGGCAAGTCGGTCTATGAGGAAGGCATCCAGATCCCGATCATGAAATTCGCCGACCGGGGGGTGGTGAATGCCGATCTGGTGCGCCTTCTGCGCGCCAATGTGCGGGAGCCCAATCAGGTGGTGGGCGATTTCTACTCACTCGCCGCCTGCAACGATGTCGGGCATAACCGGTTGATCGCGATGATGGCGGAGGTCGGGCTGGAGACGCTCGACGATCTGGGGGCGTTCATCTTCACCCGCACCCGGAGCGCCATGCTGGAGCGGATCGCCGCCCTGCCGCGCGGCGCCTGGACGAACGAGCTGGTGACTGACGGCTATGACAGGCCGGTGCGGCTGGTAGCCCGGGTGGAAACCCGCGACGACACGGTGAACGTGGATTTCACCGGCACCGACCCGCAAAGCCGCTTCGGCATCAACGTGCCGATCATCTATACCAAGGCCTATGCCTGCTATGCGATGAAATGCGTGGTGGCGCCGGATATTCCCAACAACTGGGCCTCACTGGAGCCGTTCACCGTTTCCTCGCCGGTCAATATCCTGAATGCCGAGCGCCCCGCCCCCGTCAGCTTGCGTCACGTCTTCGGCCATCTGGTGCCCGATCTGGTGCTGGGCGCATTGGCGCAGGCATTGCCGGGGCGCATCCTCGCCGAAGGGGCGGGGGCTTTGTGGAACATCCATATGTCGGTGCGCCCGGTCGCCGGGACCGAGGGGCGGCGGGCCGAGATCCTGATGTTCAACTCGGGCGGCATGGGTGCGCGGCCGGGGCTTGACGGGCTGTCGGCCACTGCCTTCCCTTCGGGCGTGATGACCATGCCGATCGAGGCGACCGAACATACCGGCCCGGTGGTGATCTGGCGCAAGGAACTGCGTTCGGGCTCGGGCGGCGACGGAGAATATCGCGGCGGGCTGGGGCAGGTGATCGAGATCGAACCCGCGCCAGGGCAGGAGTTCGACTTTTCGGCGATGTTCGACCGTATCGGCCATGCGCCGCGCGGGCGCAATGGTGGCGGCGATGGCGCGCCCGGTGCCGCGATGCTAGATGATGGCACGGTGCTGAAGCCGAAGGGCTGGCAGCATGTGCCCGCCGGGCGGCGGCTGGTGCTGTATCTGCCGGGCGGCGGCGGTTACGGTGATCCGGCGCGGCGCGGTGCTGCTGCGCGGGCAGAGGATGCTCTGAAGGGCTATGTCATTGGAGATGCAGCAGAATGAACTATGTGGCAACCCGTCTCGCGGCGGTGAAACCCTCGGCCTCGATGGCGGCCAGCATGGCGGCCAAGGTGCTGCGCGCAACCGGGGTGGATGTGATCGACCTTGGTCTGGGCGAGCCGGATTTCCCCACCCCCACCCATGTGGCGGAGGCCGCCCATGCTGCCGCTGCGCGCGGTGAGACGCTTTATACCGCGGCGGCGGGCACACCTGCGCTGCGCGCGGCGGTGGCGGAAAAGTTCCGCCGCGAGAACGGCCTCGACTATGGCCCCGACGATATCGTGGTGGCGAACGGCGCCAAGCAGATCATCTTCAACGCCCTGATGGCGACGCTGAACGAGGGCGACGAGGCGATCCTTCCCACGCCCTATTTCGTCAGCTACCCGGAGATGGTGAAGCTCCTGGGTGGTGTGCCGGTAACCCCCGCCTGCCCGGCCGAGACGGGCTTCCGGCTGACCCCGCAGGTGTTGGAGGCGGCGATCACGCCTCGCACCAAGTGGCTTTTCCTGAATATGCCGGGCAACCCCTCCGGCGCGGTCTACAGCCAGGCGGAGTTGCAGGCACTTGGCGCGGTGCTGGCGAAGCATCCGCAGGTGCTGATCCTGTCGGACGAAATCTACGAGCATATCCTCTTCGACGGGCGGCAATTCGTGTCCTTCGGGCAAGCCTGCCCGGAGCTGCGGGATCGCACGTTGATCGTGAACGGCGTGGCCAAGGCCTATGCGATGACCGGCTGGCGCGTGGGCTATGCCGCAGGCCCCGCGCCGCTCATCAAGGCGATGAACACGGTGCAGAGCCAGTCCGTCACCTCGGTCGCGGCGCCCATGCAGGCTGCGGCGCTGGCCGCCCTGACCGGCCCGCAGGAGTGCATTCCGCAGTTCCGCGAGGCTTTCGAGCGCCGCCGCGATCTGGTGGTGGCGGGCGTCGCGCAAATTCCGGGGCTGACCCTGCCGCCACCGGAAGGCGCCTTCTACGCCTATATCGGTTGTGCGGGTCTGATCGGCAAGCGCACCCCCGCCGGCGATACGCTCACGGACGACACGGCGGTGGTGGCCTATCTGCTCCACCACGCCCATGTCGGCGCGGTGCCCGGCGCGGCCTATGGCCTGTCGCCGTTCTTCCGCATCTCCACCGCCACATCCGACGCCGTGCTGAGCGAGGCCATCGCCCGCATCGGCCGTGCCGTTGCCGCCCTTTCGGAGGCCGTATGACCCTGCATTACGATACCATCCTGCTGACCGGCGCCGCTGGCCGTCTCGGCACAGAATTACGCCGTGCGCTGGGGCCGCTCTGCCGCCGCCTGCGTCTGGCCAGCCGCAACGGCATCAGCGACCTGGCCCCGAAAGAGGAGTCGGTCGCCTTCGATCTTGCCGATCAGGCGGCGGTTCTTGCCGCTGCCGAAGGGGTTGACGCCATCGTGCATTTTGGTGGTGCGCCGACCGAGCGGCCTTGGCAGGAGGTTCTCGACAGCAATATCCGCGGCAGCTATCATATCTACGAGGCAGCGCGGAAACGTGGCGTGAAGCGCGTGGTCTATGCCAGTTCCGTCCATGCCATCGGCTATCACCGGCTGGAAGACCACATCGATACGGCGGCGGCGCACCGGCCCGACGGGCTTTACGGCCTGTCGAAATGCTTCGTCGAGGACCTGGGGCAGCTTTACTGGGACAAGTTCGGCATCGAGACTGTGGCCCTGCGCATCTTCAGTTCTTTTCCCGAACCAGCTGACCGGCGGATGCTGTGGTCGTGGCTGTCGTTCGAGGATTGCAACCGCCTGACCGTCGCCGCGCTGACCGCGCCACGTGTGGGCTTCACGGTGTCCTTCGGTATCTCGGACAATGCGGTGAAGCCGGTCGACAACCGGCTGGCGGGTCACCTCGGCTACCAGCCACAGGACAATACCGAGCGCTTCCGGGCGGCGGTGGAGGCGAAGATCCCGGTGCCCGACCCGAAGGCGCCTGCCGTGCAGCATCTGGGTGGCTGGTTCGTCGATATGCCTCATCCCGATGACGGGAAGGCGTAAGGAAAGGCACGGCGTTCGTCCACCGCCTCTTGTCCAGACCCCGTGTGAACCCTTCCCCGCCCGGAACAAGGCGCGAAGTGCCGCCGGGCAGTGCCCGACCGCCTGGAGGGCGGGCGCTTGGGTGACGCAAGCGCGGGGATTGGGGTTATGCGGGCTCGCACCATAAAGTGTAGACCAAAACCGCTATGGCGCCCATCCGCGGTCGGATGCTGCCCTCTTGCTTGGGGCCGGGATCGGGAGCGTGCGCCTCGCCAAAGGGTGCATGAGCGCTTTGGGTGAACGCCGTCCCTCGCCACGGGGCGACAAGGGCGAAGCGCACCTTCAGATCACCGCTTCCTCCAGGAAGGGTTCATTGGCCGGGATGCGCGCATAGGCGAAGGGCGAGAGATCCAGCGTGCGGAAGCCCCCGAACAGGATCAGCTCCGACACCGCGCGGCCGACGGCAGGCGATTGTTGCAGGCCATGGCCGGAGAAGCCGTTGGCGAACATGAAGTTGGTCACCTCGGGGTGGAAGCCCACGATGCCGTTGTGATCGAGCATGTTGTATTCGTAGTGCCCGGTCCAGCAGGTCTGCACCCTGAGCGCGTCGAAACAGGGAATGCGATGCCAGAGCGCGGGCCAGATATGCTCTTCGAACTCCTCGTGGCGGATGCGGAAATCGTCATAATCCGCCGGGCCGTTGTCGACCGGAGTATTGCCGGTGAGGAACAATTCGCCCTCTGGGCGCACGAAGGTGCCGCTCAGGTCGATCACATTCGGCATTTTTCCGGGGATCGGCGTCCCGCTGGCGAAGACGAAGCTGTAGCGCTTGTGCGGAGCGACCGGGATCGAGAGCCCCGCCATAGCACAAACCTGTTGCGCGCGCGGCCCCGCGGCATTGACCACAAGGCCGCAGGCGATGCGCTCGCCGGTGGCCAGGGTCATGGCAGCCACCTTGCCTTTGTTCAGTACGAGCCCGGTCACCGCATTGTCTATATATTCGGCGCCAAGCGCTCGTGCCCCGCGCCGGAACCCGTTCAGCAGGCCCATCGAATCGAACCAGCCCTCTGCCGCCGCCCCCCAGGAGCCGCCGCCCAGATCCTCGACATTCAGCCAAGGGAAGTGGTCCTTCAGCGGGCCGGGCTCCAGAAACACCGTCTCGGCACCAAGATCGCGCTGCATCTCGACCCGCGCCTTCGCCGCCTCCACTCCGTCGGGGGAGCAGCAATAGAGATAGCCATATTCCTTGAACCCCAGATCGGGCGCGGGCTCGCCGGGGAAAAAGGGGGCCATGCGCTCGCGGAAGCCGCGCACCACCTCTACCCCGAACTGGCTGATCTTCACATTGATCGGGTTGGAATATTGCTGCCGGATGGCGCTGGTCGAAAGTGCCGTGGACGAGAACTCGTAGCTCGAATCCCGCTCCACCACCAGAATGCTTGGCGCGGCGCCGCCCCGGCTGTTCTCGCCCAGCCAATAAGCGACGGAGGAGCCGACGACGGCCCCGCCGACGATCACGATATCATAGGCGGCCTTGCGGGGTGGGTGATAAGCGGGGATCGGCATGGAGACCTGCTGAATCTGGGTTGTAATTTGTATGATGACTGATAATATGGTTGATGTTATCCCGAACCACAAGCGAAATCCGCAGGCCCCGGCCGGGCGGCTTCATCCCAGACAGCGAGGAAAAGCGATGCGAGGCACTGGCAGGGCGGATGTTTTCGCGATGCTGGCCCATCCGGTGGGCCATGCCAAAAGCCCCGGGGCCTTCAATGAGCTGTTCGAGGACCGCGGCCTTGACAGCCTGATGGTGCCGGTCACCTGCCGGCCCGAGGATTTCGATACGTTCTGGGCCGGGCTCAGCGCAATGGAGAACCTGCGCGGGATCATCGTCTCGGTGCCCTACAAGATCGCGGCCATGGCGAAGGTGGAAAGCGCCCATCCGCGCGCGGCGCGGGTCGGTGCGCTGAACGTGGTGCGGCGCACCGTCTCGGGCGGCTGGGAGGCCGACAATTTCGATGGGTTCGGCTTCGTGCAGGCCATGCACAAGGCGGGCCATGCGATGGCGGGGCGACGGGTAGTGCAGGTGGGTGCGGGCGGGGCGGGATGCT
>JAIRJX010000140.1 GCA_031260425.1 Gemmobacter sp. | reverse complement strand
CCTTCCAGGTGGTGATGTCCAAGGCCGACAAGGTGAACCGCGCCACGCGCGACGCCAATCTGGCGCAGACACGCGCCGCGTTGGCCCGACATCCTGCCGCCTATCCGCAGATCGTGATGACCAGCTCCGAAAAGGGTGAGGGGCTGGAGACGCTGCGCGCCATCATCGCGGGGCTGGAATGAGCGTCCCGACCGTGCTTCAGGTGGCGATCGGCGGCGCTTGCGGCACCCTGCTGCGCTACGGCATGAACCTTGCCGTGCCGCGCCTTGCCGGACATGGGTTTCCCTGGCATACGCTCAGCATCAACACCATCGGCTCCGGGGTGATGGGGGCGGTCATGGTGGCTCTCGCGCACCGTGGCCATCAGCACCTCGCCCCCCTGCTGATGACCGGCGTGCTGGGCGGGTTCACCACCTTCTCGGCTTTCTCGATGGATACGATGCTGCTGGCGGAGCGCGGCCAGACCCTTGCAGCGCTGAGCTATGTCCTGGCCTCCGTCGTCCTTTCCCTTGCGGCCTTCGCGCTGGTCGCGCAACTGACACGGGGCCTTCTGACATGAGCGGCGTGAAACTGCTGACCGTCTCCGCTGATGAGGGGGAACAGCGTCTGGACCGCTGGTTCAAGCGGCGATTCCCGCAGGTGACGCAAGGTGCGGTGGAGAAGATGTGCCGCACCGGCCAGGTGCGGGTGGACGGCAAGCGCGCGCGCGCCAATGACCGGGTGGAGCCCGGCATGGTGATCCGCGTGCCCCCCCTGCCCGAGAGCGACGCCCCTTCACGTCCGCGCCCGGACGGTGTGAGCCCCACTGATGCGAAGATGATCCAGAACGCGGTGCTGTTCCGCGACGAGCATATCATCGTGCTGAACAAGCCCGCCGGCCTGCCCTCGCAGGGCGGCTCCGGCCAGGGGGACCGGCATGTCGACGGGCTGACCGAGGCATTGAAATTCGGCTACAAGGATCGGCCGAAGCTGGTGCACCGGCTCGACAAGGAGACCTCCGGCGTGCTGGTTCTGGCCCGCACCGACCGCGTGGCGCGCGCGCTTTCCGAGGCATTCCGCCACCGCAATACCCGCAAGATCTACTGGGCCGTGGTGGCGGGCGTGCCGCAGCCGAAACAGGGTTCCATCAGGTTCGCGCTGATGAAGGCACCGGGCCATGGCCGGGGCGGCGAGGGCGAGAAGATGATCTGCATCCATCCCGCCAAGGCGGGGGAGCATCCCGAGGCCAAGCGCGCCCAGACCGACTATTTCACACTCTGGTTTCTTGGCACGAGGCTGAGCTGGATGGCGCTGGAGCCGATCACCGGCCGCACCCACCAGCTTCGTGCCCATATGGCCGAGGTCGGCCATCCGATCATCGGCGACGGCAAATATGGCGGCTCGGCCGCCGAGAATATGGGCGAGGGCTGGGGCGCCTCGGTCGGTGGTGACATCTCGCGCAAGCTCCATCTCCATGCACGACGGCTGAGTTTCGAACACCCCGTCAGCAAGGAACAGGTCACCTTCACCGCGCCGCTGTCCGATCACATGCAGCGGACATGGCAGTTGCTGGACTGGAACGTGGGTGACGTGCCGGAAGATCCGTTCGAGGCGCTGCACTGAGATGAGCTGGGCTCCCAAACGCTTCTGGGCCGCCGTCGCCGTGGAACCCTGCGAGGGCGGCTTCACCATCCGGCTCGACGGTCGCGCGGTGAAGACGCCGGCCAAGGCACCGCTGGTCGTGCCCGCCCGCGCATTGGCCGAACGCATCGCCACCGAATGGGACGCGCAGGAGGGCCCGTTGCGGCCGGAAACCATGCCCGCCACCCGCACCGCCAATTCCGCCATTGACAAGGTGCGGCCGAAATTCGCGGAAGTTGCTGAAATGCTGGCGGAATACGGCGGTTCCGACCTGCTGTGCTATCGTGCCGGGGGGCCGGAGGCGCTGGTGGCACGGCAGAAGGCGGGCTGGGATCCGCTGCTCATCTGGGCGCGGCAGCGCTTTGGCGCGCCGCTGGCGGTCACCGAGGGTGTGATGCACATTCCGCAGCCGCCCGCCAGCCTCGCCGCCTTGCGCACCGCCGTCTTCGGCTGCGACGAATTCCGCCTCGCGGCGTTGCATGACCTTGTCGCGATTACCGGTTCGCTGATCCTCGGCCTCGCGGTGGCGGAGGGACGAATCGGGGCCGGCGAGGCCTTCGATCTCAGCCGAATCGATGAGCGCTGGCAGATCGAGCAATGGGGCGAGGATGCGCAAGCCACCGCCACCGAGGCGGCAAAGTGTCGCGCACTGCACGAGGCCGCGCAATTTCATGGATTGTGTGGGTAACAATCTTGCCGGTTTCTCCGGGTCGTTCAGGCAATTCTTTCGCGCCGCCTCCCCGAATACCGCAGAGCCCCGAAGTTTCCCGCCAGAACAGGGTTTCGCTTGACGGCTTGAAGCCCTTTACATGAAACTGGCGATAGTGAGGGTGCCGGCGTGGCTCCTCCTGCAAGCTTCGTCTCCGCTCTGCGCGGGGGTTCACAAAAGCGCCGCCCGTAAACGGGCGCGAACTCAGCAAGAGGTACGCATGAAAAAATCGGTATTCCTTGGCACGCTTTCTGCGACCGCCCTTCTCGGCGGCATTGCCGCTGCGGGCACCCTGGAGGACGTGCAGGCCCGCGGCGCTCTGAACTGCGGTGTGAATATTGGCCTGACCGGCTTTGCGGCGCCGGATGCCAATGGCGAATATCAGGGCTTCGACGCGGCGTTGTGCAAAGCGGTGGCAGCGGCGGTTCTGGGTGACGCCTCGAAAGTGAAATTCGTCCCGCTCACCGGCGAAACCCGCTTCACCGCGCTCGCCTCCGGCGAGGTGGACATTCTGGCCCGCAACTCGACCTGGACCTTCCTGCGCGACGTGGACCTGAAATTCGATTTCGTCGCGGTGAACTACTATGACGGCCAGGCCTTCATGGTGAAGAAGGATCTCGGCGTTTCCTCGGCCAAGGAACTGGATGGCGCTACCGTCTGCATCCAGACCGGCACGACGACCGAGCTCAATCTGGCCGACTTCTTCAAGGCCAACAACATGAGCTACACACCGGTCAACGTGGACAGCGACGCGGAGGCCCAGCGCCAGTATCTCTCCGGTGCCTGCGACGCCTACACGACCGACGCCTCGGGCCTCGCCGCCTCGCGTGCGTCGATGCCGGATTCGGACAACCACATCATCCTGCCGGAAATCATCTCGAAAGAGCCGCTCGGCCCGATGGTCCGCCATGGCGACAACGTGTGGGGCGATGTGGTGCGCTGGACCTATTTCGCTCTGGTCGCAGCCGAGGAATACGGCGTGAACAAGGCCAATATCGAAGAAGTGGCCTCCACGACGCAGAACCCGGAAATCAAGCGCCTGCTGGGCGTCGAGGATGATCTGGGCGCCAAAATGGGTCTCGACAAGGACTGGGCGAAGCGCGCCATCGCCGCAGGCGGCAACTATGGCGAGATCTTCGAGGCCAATATCGGCTCAGCCACGCCGATCAGGCTGGCGCGCGGGCTGAACGCACTCTGGACCCAGGGCGGCCTGCAATACGCACCGCCCTTCCGCTGAGACGCCGGATCAATCGACAGGGGCGCCGCCGTGCGTCCCTGTCCAACGCCTGAATGACCGGTATCCCGCCGATACGCGCCTCCCGCCAGAGGGGGCCGGGCAGGACCGAGGGGGGGACATATCTCGATGGCTTTTGCCCAGGATGCGCCGAGGGAGTCCTTTCGGCTTGGAATGCTCGTCTATGACACCCGCTACAGGTCGCTCACCATCCAGGTGGTCGTGCTGATCCTGTTCCTGCTGTTTCTGTCCTGGCTGGTGAACAACACGATCGAGAACCTCGCCGCCAAGGACCGGACCTTCGATTTCGGCTTCCTGTTCAGCCGGGCGGGCTATGACATCAACCAGCGGCTCGTCGAATACACAAATGACAGCACGCATCTGCGCGCCGCCTTCGTCGGGCTGCTGAATACGCTGCTCGCCGCCACGGTCGGCTGCCTGGTCGCGACCATCCTCGGCGTGTTTATCGGCATCTTGCGGCTGTCACGGAACTGGCTCGTTGCGCGGCTGATGACGATCTATATCGAGATCTTCCGCAACGTGCCGGTGCTGCTGTGGATCCTGCTCGCCTCGACGATCCTGTCCGACACGACACCGGAACCGAAGAGTTTCCGCGTCACCCCGGAGATGGAGGCGGCCGGCGAAGCACCGAAGGCCTCGATGCTGTTTGGCGTCATCGCCATCACCAATCGCGGCACCGTGGTCCCGGAGCCGAGATTCTGCCTTGGTCAGCCGCGCGAGACCTGCGACGCCGCCACGCAGGAGGGCGGCCTTGGCGTGGTCGATCTTGGCATCTTCAAGGTTTCACTCAACCTGCTGGCACTGCTCGCGGTCTTCGGCGCGTCGGTGCTGGCCAGCCGCCGGCTGAACC
>JAIRJX010000299.1 GCA_031260425.1 Gemmobacter sp. | reverse complement strand
CGGTCGCGAAACCGGCCAGGCCGGTCTCGCCGCTGGCTCCGGCGGACTTCCCGGTCCTGCCGGTGATCCGCGGCGCGTCCTTCGCCGCTATCGGTGCCGGGATCAAGTATCAGAACCGGCGCGACGTGATGTTGGTCAGCCTCTGCCCCGGCACCACGATCGCGGGCGTCTTCACCCGCTCTTCCACCCGCTCGGGCTGCGTGCGCGACTGCCAGGAAAAGCTCGTGATCCGGGGGCATGAGGATGCCGGCGCTGCCATCGTGGTGAATTCCGGCAATTCCAACGCCTTCACCGGTGCGTTGGGTGACCGGGCGGTGGCCGGGGTCACTGCCGCCGCCGCCGCCGCCCTCGGCCTTCCGGAAAGCCGGGTATTTTCCTCCTCCACCGGTGTGATCGGCGAGCCGCTGCCTTTCGAGAAGATCACCGCCGTGATGCCGGCGCTGGCGGCCGGTCTGAAGGAAGACGTGATCGGGATGGCTGCGGAGGCCATCATGACCACCGACACCTTCCCGAAAGGCGCCTGCGCCATGGTCGAGACTGACGAGGGCCCGATCCATATCGCCGGCATCGCCAAGGGCTCCGGCATGATCGCGCCAGACATGGCGACCATGCTGGTCTATATCTTCACCGATGCAAAGGTCCCCGCCGCCACCCTGCAAAAGCTTCTGTCGCGCAATGTGGATGACACCTTCAACGCGATCACGGTAGACAGCGACACCTCCACCTCCGACACGCTGCTTATCGCTGCTACCGGACGAAGCCCGGCGTCGGAGCTGAAGCTCACCACTCGGGCCGGCAAGGCGTTCGAGGCCGCGCTGCGCGGGGTGATGCGTGATCTCGCCCATCAGGTGGTGAAAGATGGCGAGGGCGCCACGAAATTCGTCGAGGTCCGGGTGACCGGCGCTGCTTCCGACACCGATGCAAGCCGCGTCGCCCGCGCCATAGCCGACAGCCCGCTGGTCAAGACGGCTGTGGCGGGTGAGGACCCGAACTGGGGTCGTATCGTCATGGCCATCGGCAAATCCGGCGCCGCGGCAGAGCGCGATCGACTCCGTATCAGCTTCGGCGATATCCTCGTCGCCGAAAACGGCTGGCGCGCGCCCTCCTATACCGAGGAGTCGGGTGCTGCCTACATGAAGCGGCAGGAACTGGTCATCGCGGTGGATCTCGGCATGGGCGCAGGCGCGCGCACGATCTGGACCTGTGACCTGACCAACCGCTATGTCGAGATCAACGCGGATTACCGATCCTGATTTGCATCTTGTGAAAATGCTCCACAGGGGGTCCGGGGGGACGTGCAGTCCCCCCGGGTGCCGGTCACAAGCGGAAGGTCTCCATGAAAGTCGTTCTCGTCGCCGCCGCCGCCCTGATCGATGCCGATGGCCGCGTGCTGCTGGCACAGCGGCCCGAAGGCAAGTCGCTCGCCGGTCTGTGGGAGTTTCCGGGCGGCAAGGTGGAGCCCGGCGAATCACCCGAGACCGCGCTGATCCGCGAGTTGAAGGAGGAGCTCGGCATCGACACCTGGCAAAGCTGCCTCGCGCCGCTGACCTTCGCCAGTCATTCCTATGAGGGCTTCCATCTGCTCATGCCGCTTTTCGTCTGCCGTCGCTGGCAGGGCACTGTCCAGGGGCAGGAGGGGCAGGCGCTGGCTTGGGTGCGTCCCGATCGGCTGCGCGACTATCCGATGCCGCCGGCGGATCTGCCGCTGATCCCGATCCTGCGCGACTGGCTGTAGCCGGTTGCAACCGGGCGCTGAAAAAAGATCGCTTTCCCGGGCCAATCGGTTCTTTCTTTCTCGTGGAAGATGGGCAATGCTGAGGGCTTGTCGCATCATGCTTTTGGGGGGAACAGAATGCTGCGCACGATATGTTTGGGAAGTTGTATTTCGGTGCAGGGAATCGTTGTAGGCAAGACCAAGGATGGCAAGCTGGTGGTCCGGGTCGATGACAAGACCTTCGTCGGCTGGCCAGTTTCGGAGGCCCGTGCCGCCTGAGCGGCAATGCGACGAAGAATACGAAAGGCCGGGCAGAACTGCCCGGCCTTTCGATTCTTGAGAGGTGGTTCAGGTCGGAGGCGGTATCAAGCCAGCGTGCGCTGGACCTCCTCGCGCTCGAAGATCTCGATGACGTCACCGGCGCGGACATCCTCGTAGCGCTCGAAGGCCATGCCGCATTCCTGGCCGGACTGCACTTCCTTCACCTCGTCCTTGAAGCGCTTCAGCGTCTTCAGTGTGCCCTCGTGGATCACCACGTTGTCACGCAGCAGGCGCACACCGGCCGATCGCCGCGCCACGCCTTCGGTGACCAGGCAGCCCGCCACATTGCCGACGCCGGTAATGCGGAAGACCTCCTGGATCTTCGCATAGCCGATGAAGTTCTCGCGCATTTCGGCTTTCAGGAGCCCCGAGGCCGCCGCCTTGATGTCGTCGATCAGGTCGTAGATGATCGAGTAGTAGCGGATCTCGACGCCTTTCTGCTGCGCCGCGTTGCGGGCGGTCGCATTGGCGCGGACGTTGAAGCCGATGATCGGCGCCTTCGACGCCTCGGCCAGCCCCACATCCGAATCGGTGATCGCGCCGACGCCGTAATGCAGCACGCGCACGCGCACCTCGTCATTGCCGATCTTCTCCAGCGCCTGCACGATGGCTTCGGCCGAGCCCTGCACGTCGGCCTTCACCAGCACCGGCAGTTCGGCGACATCGGCATCGGCCTTGGCCTTGGCCATCAGTTGCTCAAGCGTGGTTGCAGCGCCGGCGGCGGCGCGTCTGTCCTTGGCGGCCTGCTCGCGGTAGTCGGCGATCTCGCGCGCCTGCGCCTCGGTCGATACCACATTCAGCACGTCGCCCGCCTCGGGCGTGCCATTGAGGCCCAGCACCTCGACCGGCACCGACGGCCCGGCCTCGTTCACCGTATCGCCCTTGTCGCTGATCAGCGCCCGGACCTTGCCCCATTTCTCGCCCATGACGAAGATGTCGCCGCGTTTGAGCGTGCCGTTCTGCACCAGAACGGTTGCGACCGGGCCACGGCCCACGTCGAGCTTGGCCTCGATCACCGCGCCGCTGGCGGCCCGGTTGGGGTTGGCCTTCAACTCCAGGATCTCCGCCTGCAGCGCGATGGCTTCCAGAAGGTTGTCCAGCCCCTTGCCGGTCTTGGCTGAAACCTCGACATCCTGCACTTCGCCCGACATCGCCTCGACCACGACCTCGTGCTGCAGCAGGTCGGTGCGCACCTTCTGCGGGTTGGCGTCGGGCTTGTCGCATTTGTTGATGGCGACGATCATCGGCACCTTCGCCGCCTTGGCATGGGCAATCGCCTCCACCGTCTGCGGCATCACCGCGTCATCGGCGGCGACCACCAGAATCACGATGTCGGTCACCTGCGCGCCCCGGGCGCGCATCGAGGTGAATGCCGCGTGGCCGGGCGTGTCGAGGAAGGTGACCAGGCTGCCATTCGGCGTCTTCACCTGATAGGCGCCGATATGCTGGGTGATCCCGCCGGCCTCGCCCGAGACGACATTGGCCTTGCGGATCGCGTCCAGGAGCGAGGTCTTGCCGTGGTCGACATGGCCCATGATGGTCACGATCGGCGGGCGCGGCTGCAGGTCCTCGGCCTTGTCCTCCACCATGTCGATCACCTGTTCCACATCCGAATCCGAGACGCGGACGGCGCGGTGGCCGAATTCCTCGATAATGAGTTCGGCGGTGTCAGCGTCGATGGTCTGGTTCATGCTGACCATCATGCCCATTTTCATCAGCGCCTTGACCAGATCGGCGGCGCGCTCCGCCATGCGGTTGGCCAGTTCGCTGACCACGATGGTTTCAGGCAACTGCACGTCGCGGGCCTGCTTCTCGGCCTTCTGGCCGAAGCCGAGCGCCTTGCTGCGCGCCTTTTCCTGCTTGCGCTTCATCGCGGCAAGCGAGCGGGTGCGCCCGCCTTCGCCATCAAGCGCGGCGGTCAGCGTCAGCTTGCCGGAACGGCGGCCGTCTTCACCCTTGCCCTTGGCGCCGCGGTCGCGATCTTCGCGTTCGCGGTCGGTCTTGCGCGGGCTGACGGCAGTCGGTCGGGCGCCGCCGCCGGCAGTGCGGCTCTCGGCGGTCTCGCCGGCGGGGGCGGGCCGCAGCGCGACGACTTCCTTGCCGGCCTTCACCACTTCCTCGGCTTCCTCGGCGGCCTGCTTCTCACGCTGGATCTGCGCCCGCGACTTGGTGCCGAGGATATCGGCCTTGCGCTGCGCCGCTGCGGCGACCTTCGCCTCGGCAGCCTCGCGCGCCTGGCGCTCCGCTTCCTCGGCCTTTGCCTTCAGTGCGGCTTCGCGGGCGCGCTCCTCGCGCTCCTTTGCCTCGATCTCCTCGCGGCGGCGCTGACGCTCTTCCTCGCGCTGGCGCTCCTCCTCGGCGCGGCGGGCGGTATCTTCCGCCTCGCGGGCCTTGGCGGCGCGCAAGGCGGCCAGACGGCGCTCCATCTCGGCATCCGAGATCCCGGCCGGTCGTTTGGAGGGGTCGCCCAGATGCGGCGGCGAGCTGCCGGCAGCAGCCCCCGGGGCACCGGGTTTCGGCACCACGACGCGCTTGCGCTTGGTCTCCACCACCACCGTATTGGTGCGGCCATGCGAGAAGCTCTGCTTCACCTGACCTGGGCGCTTGGCCCCGCCGCCACCAAGCCCGAGGGGCTTTTTACCGTCCGTATCGCTCATACCGTCTTCGTATCCTCTCCGGCGGTCTCGCCGCCGTCCTGCTGGGGTGCTCCAACCCGGAGCCCCGCCAGCCTTGCCGCTTCCTCTACAACACGGTCGCTGAGTCCGCCAGCCGCAAGCGCGCCGTGTATGGCACTTTCACGACCGAAAGCCAAACCGATTTCCTGTCCGGTCAGGCAGCCGATGAACAGCCCCGTTTTCGCCGGCGGGCGCAGCTTCGCCTTGCCGCGATCCGACCCGTCGCTGGCCTGGATCAGCACGCTTGCCGTGCCGTTCACCAGCCAGTCCTTCACCTTCTCGTAGCCCGTCACCGCCAGCCCCGCCTTGCGGGCAAGGCTGAGAAGCTCCACCACCCGCCGCGCCAGCATTCCCTCGATCAACTCGGCAAGCCCGGCGGGTGGTGCCACCTTCGCGCGGGCCGCGCGGGAGAACAGCCCCTTCGCCGCCGCGCGGTCGAGCGCCGCACGGGTCGAGGTGACATAGAACCCCCGGCCTGGTAGTCGCCCCAGCAGGTCGGGCAGCACCGTGCCGTCGGGACCCGCGACGAAACGGATAAGCCCGGCCTTCGGCTGGCTCTCGCCCGAAACGATGCAGCGCCGTTCCGGTGTCTCCAGTTCGTTCTTGCGGCCCCCGCGCGTCACGTTGTTGCCCCGAGGCTCAGGCCCCGGCCTCCTCATCGTCAGCCTCGTCCGCTGCGCCGGTCTCCATCTCGGTCGGGTCCACCCAGCCAAGCATGACGCGGGCGGTCATGATGAGGGTCTGCGCCTCCTCGATACTCATGTCGAACTTCTCGAGCACGCCGTCGTCCTTCTTGCGCTGACCGTTCTCGGTGGTCCAGCCTCCGGCCAGTTCCCAGTCGGCGCAGGTGGCGAAGTCTTCCAGCGTCCTGATGCCGTCCCTGGCCAGCGCCTCGATCATCTGCGGGGTCAGCCCTTCGAAGTTGAACAGGCTGTCGTCGACACCCATTGCGCGCGCAGCCTCGATGGCCTTGCGGTTCTGCTCCTCGATGCAGTCGCGGGCGCGGGCCTGCAATTCTTCCGCCGTGCCCTCGTCGAAGCCGTCGATGGACAGGAGTTCATCCTGATCGACATAAGCCACCTCTTCGAGATTGGTGAAGCCCTCGGCCACGAGGAGCTGGGCCATCATCTCGTCGATATCAAGGGTATCCATGAACAGCCTGGTGCGCTCGGCGAATTCGGCCTGGCGGCGCTGGCTTTCCTCAGCTTCGGTCATGATGTCGATGTCGAGGCCGGTCAGTTGTGAGGCGAGCCGCACGTTCTGGCCACGCCGGCCAATGGCGAGCGAAAGCTGCTCGTCGGGGACCACGACCTCGATCTTGCCCGCCTCTTCGTCGAACACGACCTTCGAGACTTCCGCCGGTTGCAGCGCGTTCACCAGGAAGGTGGCCGTGTCGCCGTTCCACGGGATGATGTCGATCTTCTCGCCCTGCAGCTCGTTCACCACCGCCTGCACGCGCGAGCCACGCATCCCGACGCAGGCCCCCACCGGGTCGATAGAGTTGTCATACGAGATAACGGCGATCTTGGCGCGCGAGCCCGGATCACGCGCCACCGCCTTGATCTCGATGATGCCGTCATAGATTTCCGGCACTTCCATCTTGAAGAGTTCGGCCATGAACTGTGGATCGGTACGCGACAGGAACACCTGCGGTCCCCGCGTCTCGCGCCGCACGTCCTTGACGTAGCAGCGGATCCGGTCGTTCGGGCGATAGCTTTCGCGGCCGATCTTCTCGTTGCGGCGCAGGATGCCCTCGCCCCGCCCGATATCGACGATCAGGTTGCCGTATTCCTCGCGCTTCACCACGCCGTTGATGATGTTGCCCTTGCGATCCTTGAATTCTTCGAACTGGCGGTCGCGCTCCGCCTCGCGGACTTTTTGCAGGATTACCTGCTTGGCGCTCTGCGCGGCGATGCGGCCCAGATCGACGGGGGGAACCTCGTCCGTCACCTCGTCGCCGATCTGCGGGTCGGTCAGGTAGGATTTCGCCTGTTTCACCGTGAGCTGGGCATGGTGATTCTCGAACTCCTCATCCGCGACCACAGTACGGACGCGGGCGAAGGTGGCGCGACCGGTCTTGCGGTCGATCCTTACCCGGATGTCGAGTTCGCTGCCATAGCGCGACTTCGCGGCGCGGGCGAGCGATTCCTCCATGGCCTGAATGACCAGATCGGGATCGATCATCTTTTCCCGCGCCACCGCCTCGGCGGTTTGCAGCAGTTCAAGCTGGTTCGCAGACGTAATCGCCATGATGTCCTCTTGGCCTTGGTCAGTGTTTCGTCGCGGGGGTATCGAGGTCTTCTTCCTCGTCCCCTTCGGTTTCCTCGATCTCGTCGAGTTTCGATTCGTCGATGATGCCGGCCTCTTTCCGCTGGCGCAGCACCTCCGCGATCAGCTCGTCGGTCAGCAGCAGTTTCGCGTCCGACAGCCAGTCGAACCGCAGGCCGATGGTCAGGTTTTCGCCGCCCTCTTCGATCTCGATCAGCACCTCGTCGCCTTCGGTGCCCTGCAGGATACCCTTGAAGCGGCGGCGGCCGTCGATCAGTTCAGTGGTTTCCAGCCGGGCTTCGTAATCGACCCAGATATCGAAATCCTTGAGCCGGGTCAGCGGCCGGTCGATCCCGGGGGAGGAGACCTCG
>JAIRJX010000296.1 GCA_031260425.1 Gemmobacter sp. | reverse complement strand
GGCCAGCGCCGTATCCCGTGCCTCGCGTGCCACGCCCTCGACGAAACCCGCCACGTAGTCCGGCGCCGCCGGTAGCAGTTCGGCGGCATGGCGCAGATCATCATGCAGGGCGAGCGGATCGGGCGGCATCGGGCCCTCGTCCTGCTCTGTCGGTTGCGCGCCGCCGGTGAGCCGCAGCACCACCGACTGGAAGGCGACGAGGCCCGGAAGGGGCTTTTCCAGAAACCCGTCCGCCCCGGCCGCCAGCGCGGCGGCGCGGCCCGACGGGGCGCCGCTGAGGCCGAGGACCCATGGACGGGGCGATGGGCGCAGCGCGATCTCGCGGATCAGCGTCTCACCCCGTCCATCAGGCAGGCCGAGATCGACGATCACCAGATCCGGCCGGTAGCAGCACAGGTGCCGGCGTGCCGTCGAAAGCGTGTCCGCCCGCCGGAGCCTTGCACCCGAGCGCAGGCTCATCAGCCGCAGGGCGTCGCAGGCGAAGCGGCTGTCCTCCACGGCAAGCAGGGTGAGTCCGCGCAGCGGCGGGCCGTCGGCGTCAGTGACACCAGGCGGCAGATGCAAGGGGTCGGGGGCGGGGCGGGTATCGGGCATGGCGAGATCCGGAATGGGGTGCGTGATGCCAGACAAGCAGAAATTCCCTAACAGGCGGTGAACCGCGCCCGGCGTCTTGCCTCTCCCGCCCGCCCGCCGCATAAGGAGGCGACCCGGCCAGAGGAGCAATGCATGATCGGACGTCTGAACCACGTGGCCATCGCCGTGCCGGATCTGGAGGCTGCCGTCGCGCAATACCGCGATACGCTGGGTGCCGCCGTTCGCGCACCGCAAGACGAGCCGGATCATGGCGTGACCGTGGTGTTCATCGACCTGCCGAATACGAAGATCGAGTTGCTCTATCCGCTGGGCGAAAGCTCCCCTATCGCGGGCTTTCTGGAAAAGAACCCGGCGGGCGGCATCCACCACATCTGCTACGAGGTAGAGGATATCCTCGCCGCGCGCGACAGGCTGAAGGCGGCGGGAGCGCGGGTGCTGGGCTCGGGCGAGCCGAAGATCGGGGCGCATGGCAAGCCGGTGCTGTTCCTGCATCCGAAGGATTTCAACGGCTGCCTCGTGGAACTGGAGCAGGTCTGATGAGCATCACCGCCGCACTGATCGTGTTTGCCGTGACCTGGTTCATGGTGTTCTTCCTGGTGCTGCCGATCCGTTTCACCTCGCAGGCCGAGGCGGGCGAGGTGGAGCCGGGCACGCCGAAATCGGCGCCGGCCGATCATCTGGTGGGGCGCAAGGCGCTGATCACTACCGGGATCGCGCTGGTGGTCTGGCTGGGGCTGGTGGCTTTCATCTCCAGCGGGGTGGTGACCATCCGCAATATCGACGTGATGAACCATATGGCCCCGCTGGAAGGTGCCGAATAGGCGAGGGGTGCGCGCTTGCGGTCGTCGGGCTGGCCAAAGGCCGCTGCCTTCGCCATGCAACATCGGCGCGGCCCGCGACGTAGGGCCCTGACCATGCAGGGCTGAGCTTCAAGGCGTCCGGATGGTCGTGAATGTGTCGTCGAATGCCGGTGTATCGCTTTCACAGGCACCGCATGAGGCCTGCGCCATGTCCGGAGCAACGCCACGGGAACACGTCCGGGCAGCGCCAAGCCCTCGAGGGCGGGGTGCTCTGGCGGTGTTGGTGCGGGGATCGATCATGGCGTGGTGGAGGCCGAAAAAGCAACCACAACCGAAGGAATGCCCAAGCGCTGGCTCTTGTCGTGCCGGGGTGGCGATCGCGGCTGCACCGGGTTGGCGGCCCCGGGGGGGGCGATCCGGCTGCTCCTCGCGGCAGGGCGGGTGCTGATCGGAAACCGACTTCCTCCTGCCGGCGACAGGTCAGCCTTTTTTGTTCAGCCGGTGGAACATGTGGGTGAAGCTCGCAACACCCAGCACCGGGATCGCCAGGTTGATGACAGGGATGGTAAGCGGTGCGGCCATGCAGGCCCCCGCCACCCAGATCAACAAGGCATGACGGCGGCGGAGCGCCCGCGCGCCCTCGCGCCCCAGCCGGCGCATGGCGACCACCGTGAAATATTCCCGCCCGAGCAGCAGCCCGTTCACCGCCCAGAACACCAGCGGGATCAGTGGTCCGGCGAAGGTGTAAAGGATCAGTACCAGCGCATTGGCCGCGACCAGCTGGCCGAAGAAACTCATCGCGTCGATCAGGCTGTCAGAGAGCTTTTGCCGGGGCACCGGCGGCAGGCCGGGGTAATGCCTGTCCTCCACCGCCTGCACCACGTCTTCCAGAAAGAGGCCCGAGATGAGCGCGGCCACCGGCATCATCAGGACGACCGACAGACCGAACATCAGCAGGAGCGAGCCGATGGAAAGCAAGGCACCGATCCCGCCGACCGGGCCGATGACGGGGATATCCACATGCGCAGGGGCCCACCAGCCGATCAGCGTCAGCGCCCCGGCATAGATCCCGGCCAGCAGCGCGAAGCTGAGGCCGAGGCCGATCAGCAGAACCCGGCGAAAGCGGGGATCGCCGATCTGGTCAAGGGCGCGGAGGATATCGGCCAGAAACATCACCCGGTGATCCAGCGGGTCAGCGCTGCCACGTCGGGGCGCGGCCGTTCCGGCGGTTCGCGGGTTTCGCTGCCGATATGGATGATGCCGGCCACGCTCTCGCCCGGGGCAAGCTCATAGGCGGCCTCGACGAAGCCCCGGTCATGGCTGGTCCAGCCGGTGAGCCAGCACGCCCCCCAGCCCGAGGCCGTGGCGGCGTTCAACAGGCTGAGACAGACGCAACCGGCGGAGAGGAGTTGCTCGACCTCCGGGATGCCGGCATCCGGCTTCGGACTTGCCACCACGACGACGGCGAGGTGGCTCTGCTCGAACTGGCTGCGACCCTTGGCGATGCGCTCTTCGTCGCCCAGTTGGCGGGCGCGGGCCTCGGCGAGATCGGCGAGCCGTTCCAGCGCGGGGCGTGTGAGCACCAGAAGCCGCCAGGGTTCCAGCTTGCCATGGTCGGGCACACGCAGCCCCGCAGTCAGGATCGGCATGAGCTCCGCCTCGGTCGGCGCCGGTGGCGCAAGCGTCCTGAGCGGACGCGAGCGGCGCGACAACAGGAAGGTGAGGGTGTCGAGGCTGGAGGTCATGCGCATGATCCCTGGGAATGGTGCTGGAAGGACGTTCGGGTGCAGGATAAGCGCGGGAGGTGGCGGGGGGAAGGCCGCCGACGTGCCGCGCATCGTTGCTTTCTCAAAGCCGGGAGAGTTGTCGCCGGTCAGGGGCAGCCATCCGGCCCGGCTGCAATGCCTCGGCATTAGCCGCTGAAAACCAATCCCCGGATGATTTTCCGGGTGGTGGACGGGGGGCGGTCTGCCCCCCGACGCTTACCGTCGGGAAGCTCCCCCCCAGGATATTTCAGAACAGATGTAGCCCGGGGCGGTGTTCTGTTCATCATCTGTTCATAAATATCCTC
>JAIRJX010000058.1 GCA_031260425.1 Gemmobacter sp. | reverse complement strand
GCCCCCGCCAGCAGCGGCACCGTGGCGGCAAGACTTGCCCCCTTCATCGCCTCGGGACCGAGCACCATGACCACGCCCAGAAACCCGGCCGCAACGGCAAGGATGCGCACCGGCCCGATCTTGTGCCCATAGGCGAAGCGCGAGATCAGCAGCACGAAGACGGGCGCGGTGAACAGACCCGCCACCGCTTGCGCCACCGACAGGAAGGCCAGCGCGCCGAAATAGATCATCATCGAGCAGCCCTGGATCGCCGAGCGCGCCACCACCGCACGCAGGTTGACCGGCCGCAGCTTGAACCCGAACATCGCCCCCGCCACGAGCAGGATCACCCAGGCCATGACCGAACGCGTGGCGTGGAACTGCCAGAGCCCGGCCTCAGCCGCGATCAACCGCACGAAATTATCGGTGAAGCCGATCACCGCCGCATAGATCAGCACAAAACCGGCGGCAAACAGGGTGCGATCCGGGACCGGGACGTTAGCGACCGACATACGAGCTTTCCTGTTGCGGCGTCTCTCCTTTCGCCCCATATCGCAGACAGCGCTTGCCGGAAAGCGACATCCCGCGCGGCAATCGCGAAAGAAGACAAAGGCTTGTCGGCTTCACCTCGCCAAGGCAGCATTGTTTCGCCCCCCCGAAACCTCCGGTGGCACAATGCGGGTATGGCGGATGATACGAGAGCGGGCAGAAGCATGATTGTGCGTCGGGAAACACCGGATGAGGCCAGAGCGATCGGGCAATTTGTCACCACCGCCTTTCTCACCGCGCGCCATGCCGATGGCAACGAGGCCGCCATCGTCGCCCGTCTGCGCGCCGAGGGCGGCTTGCTTCTGTCGCTGGTGGCCGAGGGTGCGAAGGGCCTGATCGGCCATGTTGCTGCGTCTCCAGTCACTATTGGCGGTGCCGGCGGCTGGGGCTGCATCGCGCCGCTTGCGGTCTGCGAAGCGGCGCGCCGGCAGGGTATCGGTGCTGCGCTGATGCGGGCGGCGTTGGCCCGGCTGGAGGCGGCGGGTGCCGGCGGCGTGGTGGTGCTGGGCGATCCGGCCTATTATGGACGCTTCGGCCTGATCGCCGATCCGGCGCGCTTCGCACCCGGTCTGCCGCCGGAATACCTGCTCGGCCGCAGCTTCCGGGATCCCCCCCCTGCCGGCGAGGTCCGCTTTCATCCCGCCTTCGGCGTTTGATCCAGGTCATCGTGCAAATGCTGCCACAGCATCCGCCTCGGGGATCTCTCCCATGCCCGGCGAAGTTTCTGGTGGCACGCGTCGCTTGAGTATTTGGGCAAGAAGCAAAGACCGGAACAGGCAAGGGGCGGCGAAAGGTGCTTCGGTGGCACCTTGTGCAACGGGGCAGTGTCCGACCGGGTGGGCGCCGCGCTGCCGGGATGTCCCATGCGGCTGTTTCCGGCGGCGGGGAGAGGTTCATGTGCGGAATCGACGACCGGCCTTCCCGCCCTCCTGCCAGTTGTGAGGCCCGGCCTTTCCCGTTAAGGTCAGAAAAACCCGGCAAAAAGGCCATTCATGCGCATCACGGCGCTAGAGCAATATCAAAAGCTGGAAAGCCCTGGCCTGTGGCGGGAGGCGCCTGAATTGCAGCGCCGCGAAGTGATCGTCGCCGTCGGCGAAGCCTCGCTGACACTGGCCGATCCGCGCACCGAAACCGCGCTCTCGCATTGGTCGCTGCCGGCGGTGGAACGGCTCAATCCCGGCGAGATGCCCGCGCTCTATGCCCCCGGCGCCGATGCGTTGGAAACTCTGGAACTGGATGACGCCACCATGATCGCCGCGCTGGAGAAGGTGCGCTCGGCACTGGCGGCCGAACGGCCGAAGCCCTGGCGGCTGCGTGGCGGGCTGCTGGCCGGTGGCACCGCGCTGGTGCTGGGGCTGGCGCTGACCTTCGTGCCGGGTGCGCTGGTCGACCATACGGCGGCGATGGTGCCGCCGGCCATGCGCAAATCCATTGGCCGCGCGACGCTGACCGATCTCGCGCGCGTGGCCGGCGCACCCTGCGCCGAACCCTCGGGGCTGGCCGCGCTCGACCGCTTTGCCCGGCGCGTCTTCGGCGCCGATCCGCCACGGATCGTGGTGCTGCGGGACGGCAGTGCCAAGGCGCTGCACCTGCCGGGCGATATCATCGCGCTGCATCGCTCGCTGATCGAGACACAGGAAAGCGGCGAGGCCGCCGCCGGTTTCGCACTGGCAGAAGCCGCACGCGCGACGCGGGCCGATCCGCTGGTGCCGCTGCTCGACCATGCCGGGCTGCGCGCCACCTTCGGCCTGCTGACCAGCGGGCGGCTCGATCCGGCGTCAATCACCGGCTATGGCCGCACTCTGCTGCTGATGACCCCGGCCTCCCTGCCCGACGATGTGCTGCTGGCCCGCTTTGCTGCGGCGGGGATCTCCTCCGGCCCCTATGCCCGCGTGCTCGACCCTACCGGGGAAAGCACCATCGGTCTGATCGAGGCCGATCCCTTTGCCCAGGCGGCCACCCATCCGGTGACCACGGCCGGAGATTGGGTCAGTCTCCAGGCGATCTGCGCCGAATGAAAGACGCCCCCGGTCAGGGACCAGAGGCGCAAGGTTTGTATCTGCCCGTTTCTGTCGCCGCCCGCCTTATAAGGATGCCCGCACTCAGCGGAGGAAAGCGTCACGGAACCCGGCTCCCCGCGCCGCACGCAGGGCACTCTGCGCCGAGGCCGCGTCATCAAAGGGCCCGGCCAACACGATCTGCATCGCCTTGCCGCGTCTGGTAAGCGTCGAGGTGCCAACGGGTAGCCCTGCCGCACGCAGACGCGCCTTGGCGCCTTCGGCATTCCCCAGCTCGCCGAACGTGCCGACCTGCACGAAGAACCGCCCACTGGCCGCCTGCTTCTGCCGGACGGGCTGCGCCGGATCGGACATGGTGGAGACCTGCACGCGCTGCTTCCCCGGCTCTTTGCCCGAAACGGTGACATCGGCAGCGGCGACATAGCGCTGGCCCGGCGTCGCCGCGGACACCAGTTGCGCCGGAATATCCCGGGTCCAGATCTGATCCTGCGCCGCCTGTCCCTGCGCAGTGCCGACCCCGCGATAAGGGTTCAGCCGGTCGTCGGTCCAAGCCGGCTTATAGCCCGGCGGCATCATCATTCCCTCGACCGCCGCCACCTGGCGCGCGGGCGCCGGCCCGCCGGAGGTGACACTGCCCCGGCTCGCCGCCCGCATGGCCCGCGGATAGAGCCCGGCCCCGACACGCTGGCCATCGCCCGCGGCAGCGGTCGGATAAATCGGCGCACGGGCATTGGTCGTTGTGCCATCGCCCTGGGTGCACAGCACCGCCCTGCCGCCATTCGACAGCGTCACCACCTGGGCCACCGGCGCCGAGGTAAAGCAACCAATCCTGCCACGGCTGCCCCCATCGGCCACGGCTACCGGAAGTGCAGGCTGCGCAACCGGAGCCGGCGCGGCAACGCTCCGCAGCGCCGGGGCAGGCGCAGCGGCACGGACAGGCGGCGTGGTGAAGCTGGTCCCTGCGGCCACCGGCCTGCTGGTAACCTGCTGCGGTGCAGGGGCCAGCTGCGCGGAGACCGACGACACGGGGGCCGGCGCCTCGGCAACCTGCGGAGCCTCGGGCGCCACCGGAACCGGCTTGCCCAGCGTCGCCATGGTCGGCGGATAGCCACAAAGCGCCTTGCGATCCCGCGAAACACGCGGCACCCAGTTCGTCACGCCGCCCACACCCGCCCTCAGGAAGACACAGCCCCGGCTGTCGACGAACATCTGCCCCTTGAAGCCGGGCGGCGGCAATTCCTTCGGCCCGCCGATCTGCGAGATCGTCCGAGCCTGGGCAACGGAGACTCCGGCAATCGCCACAAAAAGTGCAGCCGATACAATCCCGCGAAACATGCGAACCTCCAGGAAGTTTGGTAGATCCTGCCGCAGGATTGGCCGCGAGTAAAGACGTTACCCGTTATTTTAAAGAGGTTATCCGCTATTTCGTGCCGAACATCCGGTCACCTGCATCACCAAGACCCGGAACGATGTAGCCATGCTCGTTCAGATGGCTGTCGAGCGAGGCCGTGACGATAGGCACATCGGGATGCGCCGCCCTCATGCGCGCCACCCCCTCAGGTGCGGCAAGAAGACACAGGAAGCGGATGTTGCGCGCGCCCGATCGTTTCAGAAGATCAACCGCCGCAGCCGAGGAATTCCCGGTGGCCAGCATCGGATCGACCACGATGCTGATCCGCTCGTCAAGCAGGTCGGGCACTTTGCAGTAATATTGCACCGGCTGGAGCGTTTCCGGGTCGCGATAAAGTCCGATGAAGCCCACCCGCGCCGCCGGGATCAGTTCGAGGATCCCGTCCAGCAGCCCGTTCCCCGCCCTCAGGATCGAGATCAGCGCAAGCTTCTTGCCGTCGAGCACCGGCGCGGCCATTTCGCAAAGCGGGGTCTCGATGCG
>JAIRJX010000356.1 GCA_031260425.1 Gemmobacter sp. | reverse complement strand
CGGCCCCAGCGGCGAGTAGTGGTCGCGGGCGGCGTTGTCGACCGCCTCCGGTTCACCTGCCGCCAGCGCGTAATAGCGGCCCATGGTGCCTTGCAGTTCGGGAAACTCGCCGACCATGGCGGAGCGCAAATCCAACTTGGCGATCCGGGCCGCGCGTTCGGCCTGATCGGGATCCGCCCCGACAAAGGGCGCGATCTCGCGGGCCAGCGCGGCAATGCGGGCGATACGATCGGCCTGCGAGCCCAGCTTGTTGTGGAAGGTCACCGCCTTCAGCCCCTCGGCCCAGGCCCCCATACCGGATTTCGCCTCGCGCAGGTCGTTCTCCCAGAAGAAGCGCGCGTCGGAGAGGCGCGCCGACAGCACCTTGAGGTTGCCCTTCAGGATGGTCGCGCCGTGGTCGGCGGTTTCGCGGTTCGCCACGGTGACGAAGCCCTCGATGCGGCCGGTTTTCGGGTTCTTCACCGAAAAGAACTTCTGGTGCTCCCGCATCGAGGTTTGCAGCACCTCGGGCGGCAAGTGCAGGAACTCCGCCCCGATGGCCCCCATCAGCACCACCGGCCATTCCACCAGCCCGGCAATCTCGGTCAGCAGGCCCGCATCCGGCACGATCTCCAGCCCCTGCGCGAAGGCCTGGTTCTGCGCGTCGTTCCAGATATGCGCCTCACGCTCGGCCGGGTCCAGCATCACGAAGGCGCGGCGAAGCTTCACACGGTAATCGTCGAAGGAGGACACGTTGAGCCGCCCCGGCGCCATGAAGCGGTGACCGGCTGTGGTATTGCCGGCAGCGATCCCCTCGACCGTCAGCGGCACCACGGCGCTGCCTGCTTCGTCGGTCAGCATGCAAAGGATGGATTGGAGCGGCCGCACCCAGCGCAGACTGCCCGTGCCCCAGCGCATCGACTTCGGCCAGGGGAAATTGCGGATGGTGCGTTCGAGCACCTCGGCCACGATCTCCGCCGCCGGACGGCCCGGGCGTTCGATCACCGCATACCAGACCTCGGCCTTCTTGTCGGCGCGCTTTTCCAACCGGTCGAGCGTGAGACCAGTCGAGCGCAGGAAACCCTCGATGGCCGCCACAGGCGCATCTGTGCGCGGCCCTTTGCGTTCCTCGCGCACCGGGCGGCTCGCAGCCGCAAGCCCCTGCACTGTCAATACCAGCCGGCGCGGGGTCGAGAAGGCACCGGCACCCTCATAGGTCAGCCCCGCCTCGACCAGCCCGTCGGTGACCAGCTTTTTCAGCGCCTCGCGCGCGCCGCCCTGCATCCGCGCCGGGATTTCCTCGGAAAAGAGTTCAATCAGCAAGTCGGGCATCGGGATCATCTTTCAGCTTGTCATTGAGCTGGTGCCAGGCATAGGCGTCGCCGTTCGGAAAGACTGCCACCACACGGTCCACCCCCTGCCTGATGTCCTGCACGGAGAGAAAGGCGATCGCCTCGCCGGTCTCCAGCGCGGCGCCGATCCGCCCGGCATCGAAACAGTCGAACCAGGGGGGGGCGACCAGCGGCTCGGCCTGCTCGTAGACCTTGTAGGTCTCGGTCAACATGCCCAGGCTCAGCGGCGTATGGAAGCAGGCGCGGAAGCGCAGCGGCGAGGACTGGGCGTCGATCCCCCTGACGTTTTCTGCCAGGATCGCCTCGGGCTGGTCACCGAGGATCGGGGTCAGCATGATCTCGGCACCCGGCTCGAAGGTCGCGGGCACGTAATAGGCGTAGACCTGCAGCCAATACATCGCCACGCCGGCGATAAGCGCGATCAGCACGATTGCCCCTCCGACGATCTTGCCATTCACGAAGCGCTCTCCGGTGAGGCGCCGGCCTCGGTCTGCACGAAGGCGTCGGCGCATTTCTTCGCCAGGGCGCGCACCCGGCCGATATAGGCCTGCCGCTCGGTGACGGAGATCACGCCGCGCGCGTCGAGCAGGTTGAACAGGTGGCTCGCCTTGATGCACTGGTCATAGGCAGGATGCGCCATGATGATGCGCTTGCCGGAATTCCGGTCGAACGGATCGAAGGCCAGAAGCCGCCCGCATTCCGCCTCGGCATCCTCGAAATGCCTGAGCAGCATTTCGGTGGAGGCGCCGTCGAAGTTGTGGCGGCTGTATTCCTGTTCGGTCTGGCGGAAGATATCGCCATAGCTCAGCGGGATCGGACTTTCCGGATCATTGAACGGCATGTCCATGACATGATCGATGCCAAGGACATACATTGCCAGCCGCTCCAGCCCGTAGGTCAGCTCGCCCGAGACCGGGCGGCAGTCATGGCCGCCGACCTGCTGGAAATAAGTGAACTGGCTGACCTCCATCCCGTCGCACCAGATCTCCCAGCCCAGCCCCCAGGCACCCAGTGTCGGGCTTTCCCAGTCATCCTCGACGAAGCGGATGTCGTGCAGCGCGGTGTCGATACCGATGGCGTGCAGGCTGCCCAGATAAAGATCCTGCAGGTCGGGCGGGCTCGGCTTGATAAGAACCTGATACTGGTAATAGTGCTGAAGGCGGTTCGGGTTCTCGCCATAGCGCCCGTCGGTCGGGCGGCGCGAGGGTTGCACATAGGCCGCAGCCCAGGGCTTGTCACCCAGGGAACGCAATGTGGTAGCCGGGTGGAACGTGCCCGCGCCGACCTCCATGTCATAGGGTTGCAGCACGGCGCAGCCCTTGCCGCCCCAATAGGCCATCAGGCGCAGGATAATGTCCTGAAAACTGCGGGGGGCGGTAGCGGCAGTCATGAAGAACCCTCGTCGGAATGTCCCGCTTCCATAGGCAGAAGGCGCCGGGGCGTCAATCCGGCGGCAGGGTGCTGCGGTGGAAATCCGGGCGCTCTCGCAGTTGTCAAAGCCTTGCAGGGCCTGCCTGTTTGCACTTGCTCACTGGCGCGTGTAACGCTCGAGCTCGAAACGATGCGACAGGATCCATAGCCTATGAAGCAAGTGTTTTTCCTTCTGCTCGTCGTCATGATCGCCGCCTTCGCTCCGCCGGCCGGCGCGCAGGAACAGATCTGGCTTCAGATCGAGGCGCAACCGACCCTGAGCAAGGCCGAAGACCGCGCCCGCGCCTATGCGGCGCTGTTCCCCGATGTGGCAGGCTTTGCGCTCGGCAGCGGCTGGTATGCCGTAGTGCTCGGGCCGTATCAGGATCGTGCCGTGGCGGAGGACAGGCTGGCGGCGCTGAAGCAGGAGGGCATGGTCCCGCGCGATTCCTATCTTGCCGACAGGAGCAGCTATCGCGACGCTTTTTGGCCTGCCGGCCCGGCAGCGCCTGCCCCGGAAGAAGAGCCGGCGCCGCCGCTGCCGCCGGATGATACGATAGCGGCGCAGCCGCCTGAGGCACCGGAAGTCGCCAACCTGATTGACGAAAGCCCCGCCGAGGCGCGCGCCGCCGAGGCAGGACTGACCGCCGACGAGCGCCGGGCAGTGCAAGCCGCGCTCCACTGGTTCGGCTTTTACAGGTCCGGCATCGACGGCGCCTTCGGCCCCGGCACCCGCAAGAGCATGGCCGCCTGGCAGGAGGCCAACGGGCGCGAACCCACCGGAGTGCTGACCACGATGCAGCGCGAAACGCTGGTGGCCGCTCATGCGCTGGCTCAGGCCGAAACCGGCCTTGCCCCCATCACCGAGGCCGAGGCGGGCATCGAGATCGTGCTGCCCACCGCCCTGATCGAGTTCAGCCATTATGAGCCGCCCTTCGTGCATTACCGCGAGAAGAACGGCTCGGGCGTGCAGGTCATCCTGATCTCGCAGCCCGGCGATCAGTCCACGCTCTACGGCCTTTATGATGCGCTTCAAACGCTGGAGACGGTTCCACTCGACGGCGCGCGCAACCGATCGGAGCGCAGCTTCACTATCGACGGGCGCAGCGGCGGCGTGGCGAGCCATAGCTATGCAGAGCTGTCGAAGGGCCTCGTCAAGGGCTATATGCTGATCTGGAACCCGCGGGACGACGATCGCATGGCGCATGTGCTGGCAGCCATGCAGGAGAGCTTCCGCTCTACGGGTGACAAGGCGCTGGATCCGGGTCTCGTGCCGATGTCGGACGAGCACCGCGAGGGCCTGATGTCGGGGCTGGTGGTGCGGCGGCCGGCATTGTCGCGCTCGGGCTTCTATGTCGATGGCGAGGGAGCCGTGCTCACGGTGCGCGAGGCTGTCGAAGGCTGCAACCGCGTCACGCTCGACCTGCGCACCGATGCGAGCGTGGTCTTCTCGGATGCCGTGACCGGGCTTGCGCTGGTGAGGCCGGCACGGCCGCTCGCGCCGCCCGCAGTGGCGGATCTGCTCTCCGGCTCCGCCCGGCCGGGGCAGGAGATCGCGGTCTCGGGCTACAGCTACGAGGACAGGCTGCCCGCCCCGACCCTGACTTTCGGCACGCTTGAGGATATGAAGGGCCTCGACGGCGAGGCGGGTCTGGCCCGCCTCAGCCTGACCGCGCTGCCCGGCGATGCGGGCGGGCCGGTGCTCGATGGCGCGGGTGCGGTAATCGGGATGTTGCTGCCCCGCGACGACAGGGCCGCGCGGCGCCTGCCCGACAGCGTGGCCTATGTCGCACAGGCTGCCACCATCGCCCCCCGCCTCGCTGAAGCCGGCCTCGCACCACGCGCTTCGACCCGGAGCGGAGCACTGGCGCCCGCGGATCTGAACCGGCTGGCCGAAGGAATGACGGTGCTGGTATCGTGCTGGTGAGGCCGGGCGGCAGCCCGGGCTTGGCCCGCCTCTCCGGGGTGTGAAGCGACTGTCCCTGCACCCGTGCCCGATACCCGATGCCGCGCAGGAGGCGCTCGCGCGCCCTTGAGGATATTTTCAGACAGACAATGAACAAGAGGGGCTTCCGGTTACCCTCTGTTCGGCGGGCCTAGGCGCGCCAGAACCGCGCCATGAACATCACATAGACCGACAGAAGCTCCAGCCGGCCAAGGATCATCCCCACCATCATCGCCCATTTCGCCCCGCCCGGAAACGCATCCACCGCACCGGTCGGGCCGACCTCGGTGCCCCAGACCGGTCCGATGCTGGCGATCGATGTCCAGGCGCCGGTCAGCGCCGCGCTGTCGG
>JAIRJX010000312.1 GCA_031260425.1 Gemmobacter sp. | reverse complement strand
GAGGCCATGCCATAGCCATGGCCAGCCATCGCCGCCTCGGCCGCCGCGATCAGCCGGGGATCGTCGGCCAGCCCGAGATAGTTGTTGGCGCAAAGGTTCAGCAATTGCCGGCCCGCCATCTCGACATGCTTGCCCTGCGGCCCCGAGATCAGCCGTTCGCGCTTCGTCAGCCCCTCGGCCTCGATTCCTGCCAGCACCTCGCCCAGATGCGCCAGAAACGCCTCCCGACCCGATTCCGTCATGTCATCCCTCCATCCGCCATGGCGGAAATATGCTTTAAAGCCGACAATCTGTCAATATGACGGAATATATTCCGCCAAAGCGGATATCTTGTGTCACGGTTTGAATGCTCGACAGAGACGCCGATCAGGCGCCAGTGGTTCCGGCGCCTCTGGAACCGTCAGCTATCCTGCACGATCAGCAATGCTCGCCCGGTGCCTTCGGCCCGGATCGCATGTGCCCGGTCGGCGGCGTAGCGTGCGGTATCGCCCGGCCCCAGTTCCTCTGCCGCCTCCCCGCTTTCCACCCGGAGCCTGCCGTCGATCACCGTCAGATGCTCGCGGCAGCCCGGTCCATGCGGGTCCGAGACCAGCGCGCCGCCGGGCTCGAACAGCAGTTCATAGACCTCGTGCCGCCCTACCGCCTCGGGGGGCGAGAGGATGCGGATGCGCACCCCGGTGCCGCGCGCCGAGATCACCGGCGCGCCCGCGGCACGGATCACCTCGATCTCGCCGGCGGGCCGGCCCTCCAGCAGGCCCGCGAAATCCACCTGCAGGGCCTGTGTCAGGTTCCACAGCGTGGCCACGGTGGGGGAGCTTTCGCCGCGCTCGATCTGGCTGACCATGGAGCGCGAGACCCCGGACAGTTTCGCCACCGCGTCAAGGCTCAACCCGCGCGCCTTGCGCGCGCCACGCAGGCTTGCCGCCAGCCGGTCATGGAATTCGGAACGCATCGACATGTGCCATTGTTGCGCTGCCCGGCGTCCCCCGCGCAACCGCTATTTTTTTCGAAGCCGCAGGCTTTCGCTGTGGCGGAAGGCGGACGGGTATTCAGGGCTACCCGGGCGGCCAGGCTTCAATCATGGGCCACTGGAGTATCGTCTGCGCTTCGCCGCCCCGCATGAGCCCTTTCCCGTCCGGAACAACATGCGGCGTTGCCCCGCCGGGCAGCGATCGACCGCCCGCACGGGGGGAGAGTCACATAAAGTGACCGGCCTCAACCGTGGGCGCACCCAAACCATGGCCGGACTGCCCTTCAATTGCATGGTGTGCGGAGGGTCGGAAAACCCGTCCGGAGGTTGATCACCGCGGCCGGCCCAGCCCGGTGGTCAGCACGAAGGCCAGTGCTGCGACCACCACGACCGATGGTCCTGCGGGCGTGTCAAGCTGTAACGACAGCCCGAGCCCGCCCAGCACCGCGCCCGCTCCGATCAGCGCGGCCAACGCCGCCATCGCCTCGGGGCTGCGGGCGAGACCGCGCGCGGTGGCGGGCGGGATGATGAGCATTGCGGCGATCAGCAGAGCACCGACCACCTTCAACGCCAGCGCCACGGTCAGCGCCATGGTCAGTGTCAGAACCAGCCGCTCGCGGTCGGGATCAAGGCCGGAGGCGGCGGCCAGATCCTCGTTCAGCGTGGCCGTGAGCAGCGCCTGCCAGCGCCAGACGATGAGCGCCACCACCGCTGCCGCCCCGATCCAGATGAAGGCGAGATCGCTCCTCGATACCGCGAGGATGTCGCCGAACAGCCAGGCCGACAGGTCGCTCCGCGCCTCGGGGACGAAACTGATGCCGACGAGGCCGAAGGCCAGCGCCGAATGCGCCAGAACACCAAGCGTGGTGTCCATCGCCCAGCCGCGCGCGGCGAGGGCAGCCACCGTTACCGCCATCGCCAGCGCCACCGTCAGCGTGCCGAGGTTCATCGGCAGGTCGAAGGCCAGCGCCAGTGCCACGCCGAGGATCGCGGCATGGGCGGTGGCATCGCCGAAATAGGCCATCCGTCGCCAGACCACGAAGGCGCCCAGCGGCCCGGCGGCCAGCGCCACGCCGATCCCGGCCAGCGCAGCGCGGATCAGGAAATCGTCAAGCATGGTGATGCGGCCCGTGCCGGTGGTGGTCGTGCTCGGGCTCATGGTCGTGCGGGTGATCGTGGTCGTGATCATGGCTGTGCTGATAAAGTGCCAGCGCGCCCCTGGTGCCCAGCCCGAACAGCGCCCGGTATTCCGGTGCCGAGGAGACCACACGCGGCGTCCCCTCACAGCAGATGTGGCCGTTGAGACAGATCACCCGGTCCGAGGCGCTCATCACCACATGCAGGTCATGGCTGACCATCAGCACCGCCGCGCCGGCCTCGGTCCGCACTTCCTCGATCAAGCGGTAGAAGGCGGCCTCGCCCGGCTGGTCAAGGCCCTGCGTCGGCTCGTCCAGCATCAGGATCTGCGGTCGGCTCAGCAGCGCGCGCGCCAGCAGCACCCGTTGCAACTGCCCGCCTGAAAGGCCAGCCATCGGCCGCTCGGCCACTTCCGCCACGCCGAGGCGGGCCAGCATGGCAAGGCAATCACCGCGGGAATGGCGGCGTGGCAGCGACAGGAAGCGCCGCGCGCTCAGCGGCATCGTCCTATCGACATGCAGCTTCTGCGGCATGTAGCCGATCCGCAGGCCGTCGGACCTCCGCACTTCGCCGCGTGTCGCCGGCACGATGCCGAGAAGCGCCCTCAGCAGGGTGGACTTACCCGAACCGTTGGGGCCGAGAATCGTCACGATCTCGCCCGGCGCCACCTGCATCGAGATGTCGTGCAGCACCTCCTGCCCGCCGAGGCTGACGCAGATATGCCGCGCCTCCAGAAGGGCGGTCATTGCAGCGCCTTGCAGGCGGGGCAAAGGCCGAGCGCCTCGATCGTGCTGCGTTCGACGGTGAAGCCCAGCCCGGCGGCGGCGGTGTCGAGGGCGGCGCAAAGCGGGTCGGCCGGCGCCTCGGCCACGCGGTTGCAGGCGCGGCAAATCAGAAAGGCGGGGGTGTGATCTTCGCCCGGATGCATACAGGCAGTGAAGGCATTCAGCCGCTGGATGCGGTGGGCAAACCCTTGCTCCACAAGGAAATCCAGCGCGCGATAGGCGACGGGCGGCTGATTGCCGAAACCATCGCCGGCCAGCCGGTTCAGCATGTCATAGGCCCCCATCGCGCGATGCGCTTCCAGCAGAATTTCCAGCGCGCGGCGGCGCACCGGGGTAAGGCGGCTGCCATTGGCGGCCGTCAGCGCCTCGGCCCGAGCCAGCGCATCGCCGGTGCAACGGCTGTGATCGTGATCGTGGAACGAGGGCTGCGGCACGCGGGGAGCCTCTTGACGTGTTATGCTATTACATCAATAGATCCGCCCGCGCCCGAATGCGAGAGGTTTTGCGATGCGTCATACCCTGTCGGTGCTGATTGCCGCCGCGGCCACCACCACCCCGGCGCTCGCAGATGTGCCGAAGGTGGTGACGGATTTCATTCCGGCGCAGGGATTGGTGGCGCTGGTGATGGAGGATCTCGGCCCACCGGACATGCTGCTGGGGCAAGGGGCGAACGGGCATGACCTCCAGTTGCGACCCAGCCAGACAGCGGCGCTGGCCAGGGCGGACCTTGTGGTCTGGATCGGGCCGGAGATGTCACCCTGGCTCGACCGCACGCTGGAGGGTCTGGGCAATGTGCCGCAACTGCGGCTGCTTTCGGTGCCGGGCACCCATCTGCGTAGCGTTGCAGGGGCGGGGGCTACGAATGATGACGCCGACGATCCGGCGGAGGAGGAAGGCGATCACCATCATTCCGGGGTCGATCCCCACGCTTGGCTCGACCCCGGCAATGCGCCGCTCTGGCTCGACGCGATCGCGGCGGAGCTTGCGCGGCTCGATCCTGCAAATGCCGTGGCCTATGCTGACAATGCCGACCGTGCAAAGGCCGCGCTGGCCGCGACGGATGCAGAGATCGCCCACCGTCTTGCTGCGGTGAGGGACCGGCCCTTCGTGGTCTTTCACGATGCCTATGGCTATTTCAGCGCGCATTACGGGCTGACGGTGGCCGGGTCGGTGGCGCCTGGTGACGGTCACGCTCCGGGTGCCGCGCATCTGGCGGAGTTGCGGGCGCGGGTGGTGGCGGGTGCTGTCTGCCTCTTTCCCGAAACGGGCCGCGATCCTGCCTATCTGGAGCAACTGGCCGAGGGGACGGATGTGCGGATCGGAGCCTCTCTTGATCCCGAGGGCATGGCGGTCGCTCCCGGCCCGGACGCCTATCCCGCGCTGCTGCGGCAGTTGGCCGATACGTTGCTGGATTGCCTCGGGCAGGGTTGAGCCTTGCCGATCTTCTCCGTAGCGATGACCTACGGGGATGCTGCCCCCTTCGTGGCCATTTTCCCTTGGAAATCATGCACGACAGGAGACAGGAAGCCGAAGCAGACCGTTGCTCCGTCGGCTGCACGAGATGTGAACGGATATCGCTCCCCCCAAGCCCCGTGTGGGCCCTTCCCCCGCCCAGAACAAGGTGGGGAGGCCCCCCGAGCGGGGGACGGGCCCACACGGGGCTGGGGGGGGAATGTTGGCGGAACTGGCGGGCGTGCGTTCGGCGGGCTGCCCCGGGGGCGCTCGGAGGCCGATCCCCCTAGCTCCCCGTCGCCCCCGCACTTTCGAACCATTGCGCGATCAGGTCGCGTTCCTGCTGTTCCATGTAGCTCAGGTTGGCTGGCGGCATGGCGTGGCTCACCCCGGCCTGCACATAGATCCGCCGCGCCTGCTGCGCGATCTGGCCCGCGGTTTCCAGCATTACCCCCTTGGGCGGCCAGTGCATCCCCTCCCAGGCCGGCTCGGCGGCATGACACATCGAGCAGCGGCCCTGCACGATGGAGGTGACCTGCTCGAAGCCGGGCGCCGTCGCGTAGCGCTGCGCCTCGTGCCCCAGAGCCGCTTCCTCCACCGGCGCTTCGGGACGGAAGCTCGACAGCCAGGCGATGGCCAGCATCAAGAGCACTGTCACCACCCAGGTCCAATGCGGATTACCCTTGCGGGCGTGATGGCTGTTGAACCAGTGCCGGATCGACACGCCCATCAGGAAGACAAGGCTTGCGATGATCCAGTTATAGGGCGTGGCAAAGGCCAGTGGATAGTGGTTCGACAGCATCAGGAACACCACCGGCAGTGTCAGATAGTTGTTATGCGTCGAGCGCTGCTTGGCGATCTTGCCGTATTTCGGATCGGGCTTGCGGCCTGCCTTCAGGTCGGCCACCACGATACGCTGGTTCGGCATGATGATGAAGAACACGTTGGCCGACATGATCGTCGCGGTGAAGGCGCCCAGATGCAAAAGCGCCGCCCTCCCCGAGAAGACCGAGGCATAGAAATACGACATCGCCACCAGCACCGCGAATAGCGCCACCATGACCAGCGTCTGGTTGGCGTTCACGAAAAGCTTGCAGATGGTGTTATAGGCGATCCAGCCGAAGGCGAGCGAGGCCATGGAAAGCCCGACCGCCTGCCAGATCTGCAGTTCCATCACATTGGGATCGACCAGATAGAGCTCCGCGCCGAGGTAATAGACCAGCACCAGCAGGGTGAAGCCGCTGATCCAGGTCATGTAGCTTTCCCATTTGAACCAGACGAGATGGTCCGGCATCGCCGCAGGCGCCACGAGGTATTTTTGGATATGGTAGAAGCCGCCGCCATGCACCTGCCATTCCTCGCCATCGGCGCCGGAGGCAAGATTGCGGTCACGGTGCAGGCCCAGATCCAGCGCAATGAAATAGAAGCTCGATCCGATCCAGGCAATGGCGGTGATCGCATGCGTCCAGCGCACCGCGAACTCGATCCATTCCCAGATCACCGCAAAATCGTACATCGGCCCGCCTCTCCGCTGATTGTGCAAAAAGCTATGCTGGTTCAAAAAGCTATACCGGGGCACGGCTTTTCGGATAATTCCATCAAATACCGGATCACTTTCAAGTGCCGGCAGAGAATGGGAGGCCGGGCGGATGTCCTATGTCAACAACATCAAGATGTTCGTGCGGGTCCATGAGCTGGGCAGCATGAGCGCTGCGGCACGCGACCAGCGCACCTCTCCCGCCGTCGCCTCGGCGCGCATCTCGGAGCTGGAGAAGCATCTGGGAGTGCGGCTCTTCAACCGCACCACCCGCAGCCTGCAACCGACCGAAAACGGTCGCATCTTCTACGAGGGTGCCCGCAAGGTGCTGGAGGCGATCGAGGAGGCGGAGGCTGCGGTGATCGACGTGACGCAGAACCCGCGCGGCTCCATCTTCGTCGCGGCGCCACTCGGTATCGGTCGGCGCTTCATCGCGCCGCATGTACCCTCGTTCAAGGATCTCTATCCGCAGATCGACGTACGGTTGCGGCTATCCGACCGCAAGGTCGACGTGACGGCCGAGGGGCTGGATCTGGCCTTCCATCTCGGCCTGCTGGAGGACAGCACGCTGAAGGTGCGGCTGGTCGCCGATTGCCCGCGCCTGCTCTGTGCCGCGCCGGCCTATATCGCGCGGCGCGGCAATCCTGCCGATGGGGCCGCGCTGGTGGCCGAGCGGCACGATTGCCTGAACCTGCGCTTTCCCGGCGCGCTGGAATTCCAATGGACCCTGCAGACCCAGGATGGCCCGCGCCGCTTCGAGATCACCGGGCCGTTCGAGAGCGACGACGGCGATGTGCTGACCGGCTGGGCGCTCGACGGGCGGGGGATCGTGATGAAACCGATTTTCGAGGTGGCGGAATATCTGCGCGCCGGACGGCTGGTTCCGGTCGCCACGGCAACGCCGCCGACACCCACGCAGCTCTCCTGCCTCAGCCAGCACCGACGGCTGCGTGATCCGAAGATCCGGCTGTTCGTCGATTTCATCATCGGCCGCGTGAAGGCCGACATGGCGGCACGGATGCAGGAACTCGCGTCGGACACGGGGGGCTGAGCCCGCCGGGGTCGGGGATCGAGGGGCAGCCGGACGCGCCGGACCGACCTTCCACCAAGATCCGTCCGATCTCCCGGCGAGCCCCCAGCCTCCTTATCCCTGCCCCCGGTATAACAGAGGGCAGCGCCCGACCGCAGGTGGGCGCTGCGACGGCTATGGTCGCCGCATTATGGCTCAAACATTCCTGGATTGATCCCTGCGCCAACCTCGACAAAGCGCCCACCCGCGCAGGCGGCCGGGTGCTGCCCGACGGGGGGAAGGGGCCCACACGATGCGTTTTGGTAGTGGCGACAGGCGACACTCCCGCCAACTCCGATCTCCGCGCCAGCGTCACCAAAACGCCCCCGGGGGGACCCGAGCCGGGGGGGCCGAGTATTGCCCAGCGGCACGTGCCGTGCCTTGTTCCGGCCGAGGGGAGGGGCAGTGGCGATACCAGCGCCCGGGCGGCGGGGCCCCGCAAGCCCCGCCCGTCTCAGAGGATCTTCTGCCCTGTCTTCGCCCAGTCTTTCATGAACTGATCCAGCCCCTTGTCGGTCAGCACATGATGCGCCAGCGATCTGATGACGGCGGGCGGCGCGGTCATCACATCGGCTCCCACCAGCGCGCATTGCGCCACATGGTTCACGTTGCGCACCGACGCGGCGAGGATCTGCGTCTCGAAACCGTAATTGTCATAGACCTGCCTTATGTCGGCGATCAGGTCCATGCCGTCGAGGTTGATATCATCCAGCCGCCCGATGAAGGGCGAGATGAAGGTAGCCCCGGCCTTGGCGGCGATCAGCGCCTGATTGACGCTGAAGCACAGCGTCACATTCACCATATGCCCTTCACCCGACAGCACCTTGCAGGCTTTCAGCCCGTCCCAGGTCAGCGGCACTTTGACGGCGATATTGGGGGCGATCCCGGCCAGCTTGCGGCCCTCCGCGATCATCTCCTCTGCGCCGGGCGCCACCACCTCTGCCGAAACCGGACCGGAGACAATGGAGCAGATCTCTTTCGTCACCTCAAGAATGTCGCGGCCAGATTGCAGGATGATGGAAGGATTGGTGGTCACGCCATCGGCCATGCCGAGGTCGTTGAGTTCGGCAATCGCCGCCACATCGGCGGAATCGACGAAGAATTTCATCGGCGGTGGTCCTCTGGGGTTGCGGGTGGTCTCGCCACCGTATTAGCCCAAAGGAGAACAGGGGGAAAGCGCAACGGTGGATCGGGTATTCGTGGCGGGAGAGCGGGTCGGCGTGGCACTGACCGAGCCGCTGGGGCGGGCGATCTCCGGCTGTCTCGACTATCTCGCGCCCGAGGGCGGTTGCGGCACCGGCGATTTTGTCGAGGTGCCGCTGGGGCCGCGCCGGATGCTGGGCGTGATCTGGGGCCCCGGTGATGGCAGCTTCGACGCGGCGAAACTACGCTCCGTCATCCGGGTGCTGGACGCGCGGCCGATGCGGGCGGAACTGCGCGACTTCCTCACCCGCGCCGCCGATTATACGCTGACGCCGCTTCCGGCCATGCTGCGCCTTGCCACGCGCACGCCCGGTCTTGGCGAGCCGCCGGGCCTGCGCCGGGTCTACCGCCTTGCGGGGCCGGTGCCGAACCGGCTGACCGAGGCCCGGCTGCGGGTGATCGAGGCGTTGCGCGCCCAGGGAGGCGCTGCATTGACGTTGGGCGAGCTTTGCCAGGCGGCGGGCTGCTCCTCATCCGTGGTGAAGGGCCTCGTCACGGCCGGCGTCGTGGCCGAGGACGAGGCTCCGCGTGACCTGCCCTTCCCTGATCTCGATCCCGCAGGCAGCGCGGCGCTGCAGGGCGACCAGATCGCCGCCGCAGCAGCACTTGTCGAGGCCATGGCCACGGGCAGCTACGGCACGACACTGCTGAAAGGCGTCACCGGCTCCGGCAAGACCGAGGTCTATCTGGAGGCGGTGGCCGAATGTCTCCGCCGGGGCCGGCAGGCGCTGGTCCTGCTGCCCGAGATCGCGCTGACCGCCGAATTCCTGACCCGCGTCGAGGCCCGCTTCGGTGCCCGCCCTGCCGAATGGCATTCCGGCATCACCCTGAGCGAGCGGCGGCGGGTCTGGAAGATGGTGGCCGAGGGCCAGGCGCAGTTGGTGGCCGGCGCGCGTTCGGCGCTGTTCCTGCCCTTCCAGCGGCTTGGCCTGATCGTGGTCGATGAGGAACACGACAGCTCCTACAAGCAGGAGGACGGTGTCCTCTACAGCGCCCGCGACATGGCGGTGCTGCGCGCCAGGATTGCGGCGGCGCAGGTGGTGCTGGCCTCGGCCACCCCTTCGCTGGAAACCTGGGTGAATGCCGAACAGGGCAGATACCGCAGACTCGATCTCGGCGCCCGCTTCGGTACTGCGGAACTGCCCGAGATGCGGACCATCGACCTGCGCCAGCAGCGGCTGCCGGCGAACCGCTGGATCTCGGAGCCGCTGGCACAGGCGGTGGCCGGGCGGCGGGCGGCAGGGGAGCAATCGCTGCTCTTCCTCAACCGGCGCGGCTATGCCCCGGTAACGGTCTGCCGCGCCTGCGGCTACCAGATCGGCTGCGACCATTGCGACGCGCGGATGGTGGAGCACCGCTTCCTCAAGCGCCTGGTCTGCCACCAATGCGGCGCGACGAAGCCGATGCCCGAGACCTGCCCCGCCTGCGGGGTGGAGGGGCGGATGGCCCCGGTCGGCCCCGGTGTCGAGCGGTTGGCCGAGGAAGTGGCGGAACGCTTCCCCGAAGCGAACCTCGCCATCCTCTCCTCCGACCTTTTCAGCTCTGCCCGCGCCCTGAAAGCGAAGATCGAGGAGATCGCGGCGGGCGGTGCCGAGATCATCATCGGCACCCAGATTGTCGCCAAGGGTCATAATTTCCCGCTGCTGTCCCTGGTGGGCGTGATCGACGCCGACCTTGGCCTGCAGGGATCGGACCTGCGCGCGGCGGAGCGCACCTTCCAGTTGATGCGGCAGGTGGCCGGCCGCGCCGGGCGGAGCGGCGAACGTCGCGGCCTCGCGCTGCTGCAAACCCACCAGCCGGAGCACCCGGTGATCCACGCTATCCTCGGCGGCGCAGAAGACGCCTTCTGGCGCACGGAAGCGGCAGAGCGGCAAAGCGCCGGCGCCCCCCCCTTCGGTCGCATGGCCGGCATCATCCTCTCTGGCCCCGATCTGGGAGAAGTCTTCGCATTCGGCACTGAGCTCGCCCGGCACGATACGCCCCTGTGCCGGATCGGTGCCGTGCTGTTCGGCCCCGCCCCCGCCCCGATCGCCCGCATTCGCGGTCGTCACCGGGCAAGGATGCTCATCAACGCCGACAAAACCGCCCCGATCCAGAGCGCCATTACCGACTGGCTGGCACAACTCCGCCCACCGCCACAACTGCGCGTGGCGGTGGATATCGATCCGCAGAGCTTTCTCTAAGCCTCGACAGAAGGGGGCTGTCTGCCCCCTCGGCGCGTTCCGCGCCTCACCCCCGAGGATATTTTCGAACAGATGAAGCCATAGGCGTATTCCTGTTCATCATCTGTTCATAAATATCCTCAGGGGGTGAATTGAGCCGTAGGCTCAAGAGGGGGCGCGAGCGCCCCCTTTGCGACCTCGGAGAAGAAATCCCGGCAGAATGCCGCTCACACGGCGCGTTGGCAGAAGTGACGCGAGGACATTTTATGAAACACCCCGGCAGCGCGCCTAGGGGGATCGCGAATGCCGGTCCTGCCTTGCGCCACGGCCCGGCTTGCGCTTCATGGGACGAAAGGAGTTGCCCCATGGCCCCCCTCGCCTCATCCGCCGACCTGACCGCAAGTTCCGACGCGCTGCTCGATGATCTGGCGGCGCGGGGCATCGGCTTTGATCGCCATGACCACCCGCCCCTGCGCACCGTGGCCGATTCCAAAGAGGTGCAGCACCTGATGTGCCCCGGCGCGCTCCATATCAGGAACCTCTACCTGCGCGACCGCAAGAAGCGGAATTTCCTCGTCGTGCTGGAGCAGGATCGTGCGGTCGATCTGAAGGTGCTGGGCGCGGCCATCGGCGCGCGGGAGCTTTCCTTCGGCTCGCCCGACCGGCTGATGGAATTCCTCGGCATCCTGCCCGGGGCGGTCAGCCCGCTGGCCATGCTGACGGGCGCGCGCACCGGGGTTGTGCTGGTGCTGGACCGCGCGGTGGAGCGGGCGGAGCGGATCTACATGCACCCGCTGATCAATGACCGCTCGATCGGCATGGCACCGGAAGAGCTGCTGTCCTGGCTCGCGGGGCTGGGGGTGACGCCGCTCTGGCTCGACTGACGGATAGCTGCAAGGCGGCACATGACCCTGGGCTCCGCGCATCACACCAACGGCACCGGCGCGGCAAGCCATGCCACATTGGCCGAACCTGACGACAGTCTCCGGCATCTCCCGGCTCGGCAGATTCACGGTTTCTCCCGCGACGGGGGGCGGATCGGTGGCTGCGAATGACGAAAAGACGGTCCCCGCTCCGGGGAATACATTTCCAGGCAGAAACCGAGCGGCGTGCTCTTGTTCATTTTCTGTCTGAAAATATCCTCGGGGAGTGAACTGCCGCAGGCAAGAGAGGGCGTGAGCGCCCCCTGCCCTGTTCAGGCCCACCGCGACACGACCCGTTGCGGCATCTGCCGATCCGTCCTAGCTTCCGACCCGCGAAGGAGACCGCCATGACCGCCAGCCCCGTAAAACTTGCCGACTACCGCCCCTTCAGCCACGATCTCGACCGGGTGGAACTGGTGTTCCACCTGCATCCGCAGGCTACGCGGGTCCGGGCGCGGCTGCATCTGGCGCCGCGCGAGGCAGGCGCTGATCTGCGGCTGGATGGTGAGGGGTTGCGGCTCCTGTCGCTTGCGGTCGACGGGCGGGCGCTCGACACAACACCCGATGCGGCCGGCCTCACCCTGCCCGCTGCCCTGCTGCCCGATACCCCCTTCGTCCTGGAAACCGAGGTGGAGATTGCGCCCGAGGGCAACACGGCACTCGAGGGGCTCTACATGTCCGGCGGCATCTATTGCACGCAATGCGAGGCCGAGGGCTTCCGCAAGATCACCTTCTACCCCGATCGCCCGGACGTGATGGCGCGCTTTCACGTCCGGATCGAAAGCGACATGCCGGTCTTGCTCTCGAACGGCAACCCGGTGGCCTCCGGCCCCGGCTGGGCGGAATGGGACGACCCTTGGCCGAAGCCCGCCTATCTGTTCGCGCTGGTGGCCGGGCGGCTGGTCGCACATGAGGACCATTTCACCACCGCCTCGGGGCGCAGGGTCGCGCTCGCCATCTGGGTGCGCCCCGGCGACGAGGACCGCTGCGCCTATGCGATGGACGCACTGGTCCGCTCCTTCCGCTGGGACGAGGAAGTCTATGGCCGCGAATATGACCTCGATGTCTTCAACATCGTCGCGGTGGACGATTTCAACATGGGCGCGATGGAGAACAAGGGGCTGAACATCTTCAACTCCCGCCTCGTCCTCGCCTCGCCGGAAACCGCGACCGATGCCGATTACGAGCGGATCGAGGCGGTCATCGCGCACGAATATTTCCACAACTGGACCGGCAACCGCATTACCTGCCGCGACTGGTTCCAGCTCTGCCTCAAGGAAGGGCTGACCGTATTCCGCGACCAGCAATTCACGGGCGACATGCGCAGCCCGGCGGTGAAGCGGATCGAGGATGTGCTGGTGCTGCGGGCCCGGCAGTTCCGCGAGGATCAGGGCCCGCTCGCTCATTCCGTCCGCCCCGACAGCTATGTCGAGATCAACAATTTCTACACCGCGACCATCTATGAAAAGGGTGCCGAGGTCATCGGCATGCTGAAACGGCTGGTGGGCGATGAGGGCTATACCAAGGCACTCGACCTCTATTTCACGCGCCATGACGGCCAGGCGGCGACCATCGAGGACTGGCTCAAGGTGTTCGAGGATACAACCGGCCGCGATCTTGCGCAGCTCAAGCGCTGGTATACCGAGGCGGGCACTCCGCGTATCTCGGTCGCCGAGAATTGGGACGGTGCCACCTACACGCTGACGCTTTCGCAGGAGAACCCTCCCACTCCCGGCCAGCCGGACAAGGCGGCGAAACTTATTCCGATAGCGGTCGGCCTGCTCAACCCCAATGGTGACGAGGTATGGCCGACCACGGTGCTGGAGCTTGCCGAGCAGCGCCAGAGCTTCCGTTTCGAAGGGCTGGCCGCGCGACCGGTGCCCTCGATCCTGCGCGGCTTCTCGGCGCCGGTGGTGCTGGAACGGCAGGTGAGCGCTGCGGAGCGTGCCTTCCTTCTCGCCCATGACACCGACCCGTTCAACCGCTGGGAGGCGGGACGGGCACTGGCAAAGGATGTGCTGGCGGCGATGGCGACCGAAGGGGTGCCGGTCGCGCCTGACTGGCTTGCCGGCCTTGCCGGGCTGATACGCGACGAGAGCCTCGATCCCGCCTATCGTGCGCTCGCCCTGCGCCTGCCATCGGAAGACGACATGGCCGCCACCCTCGCGACGGCAGGCCATGTGCCGGATCCGGCCACGCTTCATGCGGCGCGGCGGCGGATGGCGCTGGCACTGGCCGAGGCACTCGCTGCCGACCTGCCCCGGCTGCGCGACGCCGCGCGGATGGAGAGGCCGTTCTCCCCCGATGCGGCGGGGGCCGGCAGGCGCGCCTTGCGCAACGCCTGCCTTGCCCTGCTGACCCGGCTTGATGGCGGAGCGGCGGCGGAGACCGCCTTTGAGGGCGCAACCAACATGACCGACAGCCTTGCCGCCCTTTCGGCATTGCTGGAAATCGGCCGGGGGGCCGGGGAGCTCGCCGCCTTCGAGGCGCGCTGGAAGGGGGAGCGGCTGGTGATGGACAAATGGTTCACACTGCAAGTCCTCCACGCCGCGCCGGAGGCGATGTCGGAAGTGGTGAAGCGGCTGACCGCGCGGCCGGATTTCGACTGGATGAATCCCAACCGCTTCCGCTCGGTGCTGGGCGCACTCTCGTCCAATCACGCGGGCTTCCATCACCCGGGCGGCGCGGCTTACCGGCTGCTGGCCGACTGGCTCTTGCGGCTCGACCCGAAAAACCCGCAGACCGCAGCGCGCATGTCCACAGCCTTCGAGACCTGGCGGCGCTATGACGCACCCCGGCAGGCAATGATCCGCGGCGAGTTGTCGCGTATCGCCGCGACGCCGGGCCTCAGCCGTGATCTGGGAGAAATGGCGGCGCGGATGCTGGGCTGAGGCGGCCAGCCTTTCCGGCGGGATACCGGCACATGCCCAAGACAAACTGTCCGGGAAAACGGGAAGATCCAGGATCGAAGGGCGCGTAGTGAGCTGCTGCCGGGTTCGTGGACGTCAGGTTAAGCTCGCATAGCGCGGGCCTCGACCTCCACGCAGGATGAGGGGCAAGCCGCGTCAGTTCCGCGAGGACGAGCCACGGTTTCGGCTTTTGGCAGGATCAGGCGCCCGGCTTCAGGCGCTCCGCGACCAGTGCTGCCCAATATCGCATCCCATGGATGATCGCGTCGTCGTTGAAGTCGTAGCCCGGATTGTGGAGTGCTGCGGAATCGCCGTTGCCGAGCCAGATCATCGCGCCTGGCCGTTTCTCCAGCATATAGGAAAAATCTTCCGACCCCATGGCACGCGGCCAGTCGTCATCGACCCCTGCCTCGCCCGCCACGCTTCTTGCCGCAGCGATGGCAACCCTGGTCTTGTCCGGATCATTGACGGTCACCGGATAGCCGGCCCGCCAGTCGATCTCCGCCTGCGTCTCGAACAGCGTGGCGGAAGCGTTGACGATATCGCGAAAGCGCCCTTCAACCGACTTGCGGGTCTGCGGATCAACGGTGCGGATCGTGCCGCCGATCTGGATCGAGGCCGGAATGACGTTGAGCGCCGCCGGATTGCCGGCGCTGAAATAGCTCACCGATACCACGACCGGATCGAAGGGGTTGGTATATCGCGAAGCGATCGTCTGCAGCGCGCCAACGAGATGCGCCCCCGCCAGAAGCGGATCGCGCGTCGTATGCGGATAGGCGGCATGGCCACCGCGGCCGTTCAGCGTGACGACGAAGCGGTCACCCGCCGCCAGCATCGGGCCGGGCCGGATGGCGAAGGATCCGACGGCCAGGCCCGGCTGGTTGTGCATCCCATAGACTTCGTCGATGCCGAAGCGCTCAACCAGCCCCTCCTCGATCATCACCCGCGCGCCGCCACCGCCCTCCTCGGCCGGCTGGAAGATCACGGCAACGGCGCCGGCAAAATCACGCGTGGCGGTCAGATACCTTGCAGCGGCAAGCAGCATTGCCGTATGCCCGTCATGGCCGCAGGCGTGCATCATGTTCGCAACCCTGGAAGCATGGGGCAGGTTGGTCTCTTCGGACATCGGCAGCGCGTCCATGTCGGCACGGAAACCGAGGGTCCTGCCCGCGCCGAGCCTGCCCTTGATGACGCCGATGACACCCGTTCCGGCAATGCCGGTCACCACCTCATCACAGCCGAATTCGCGGAGCTTTCCGGCGACCAGCGCAGAGGTCTTCGGCAGGTCGAAAAGCAGCTCGGGATATTGGTGCAACTGCCGGCGCCAGGCCTTTGCCGCAGCAGCGATTTCGGTCATTGCTTCATCGAAGGGCATCAATTTCTCCTGCTTCAGCGGGCGGCAGCTTTCCGGAATGGTGAGCGGTCGGGATCAGGGTCCGGCATGGCATCCAGCAACATGCGGGTATAGTCGCTTTGCGGATTGTCGAATATGTTCGCCACCGGCCCCTGTTCGATCAGCCTGCCGCGATAGATCACGGCGACATCATCGCAGATATAGCGGATGACGCCGAGGTCATGGCTGATGAACAGATAAGTCAAGCCAAGCTCTTTCTGCAAACGGTGCAGCAAGTTCAGCACATCGGCCTGGACAGAGACGTCCAGCGCGGAGGTTGGCTCGTCGAGGATCAGGAATTCCGGTCGCACGGCAAGCGCGCGGGCAATGCCGATACGCTGGCGCTGGCCACCTGAAAACTCATGCGGATAGCGGAAGAGATGCGCGGAGGTAAGGCCGACCTGCAGCAGCAGTTCCAGCACCCGCTCTGATCGCTGGCGGGCGTCGAGCCTTACCAAGTCGCCATGGATCACCAGCGGCTCGGCGACGATATCGTGGATCGTCATGCGCGGATCGAGCGAGGCATAGGGATCCTGAAAAACGATCTGAAGGCGGGAACGCAGCCGCCGCATCTGCAGCGGCGTCAGTTTGTGGATGTCGGCACCGTCGAACAGGATGCTGCCGGCCGACAAGGTTTCAAGCCCGAGAATGCAGCGGGTCAGCGTCGTTTTGCCGGAACCGGATTCGCCGACCAGCCCGAAGCTTGCGCCCTTCTGCACCGACAGGCTGACGTTTTCGAGCGCGGTAAAACCTTCGCCGCGGTCGAAAAAGCCCCGGCGCGGACCGGGAAAGATCTTCGTGACATTCTGGATTTCCAGGGTCATGCGGCAGTCTCCGGCATCAGCCCGTTCAGCCCCTTCAGCTCGCCGCGCTTGGTATAGGCGGTCGGAACCGCGTTGAGAAGCGCCCGGGTATAGCTGTGACCCGGCCGTTTAAGGACATCGCCGACCGGCCCGGCTTCGAGAATCCGACCGCGATACATGACCGCGACATGACTGCAGATCTGCGCCACGACGCCGAGATTGTGGGTGATCAGCAGGACGCCGATGTTGCGCTCTTCGACAAGATCGTGGATCAGCCGCAGAATCTGCGCCTGAACCGACACATCGAGTGCCGTCGTCGGTTCGTCGGCGATCAGCAGATCAGGCTTGCCGATCATCGCCATCGCAATAAGCACACGCTGGCGCATACCGCCGGAGAACTGGTGCGGATAGTCGTTGATGCGCGTGGCCGCCTTCGAAATGCCGACCTTTTCCAGCATTTCGACGGCAACGCGCTGTGCTGCCCTCCTGAGATCGCCACGCGATGCGCCGGCCGCGAGGCCGAGCACGGAAGGATCGGCGCGGCCGGCATGAAGAGCGACGTCGACAAGCTGCGTACCGATCCGGAAGGCCGGATTGAGATTGGTCGTCGGGTCCTGGAATATCATGCCGATATGCCGGCCGCGCAGCACCCGCATTTCCTTGTCGGTAACCCTCAACAGATCCTTGCCCCGGAACTCGATGGAGCCGGCAAGGTAACGCCCGGGCGGAGACGGGATGAGGCGCGAGACGGAAAGGCCGGTCAGCGACTTGCCACTGCCGGTCTCGCCAACCATGCCCCAGATCTCTCCACGCTCGATCGTAAGGTCGATGCCATGAAGGATATGGGTTTCGCCCTCATAGCTTGTCATGGCGAGGTTGAGGTTTTTTATGTCGAGAAGCGCCATCCCGTTCCCTCCCCTATCGCCGCGCCCTGGGATCGAGCACATCGCGCAGCCCGTCGCCCAGAAGGTTGAAGGCGAGCACCGCCAGAAAGATCGCGCTGCCCGGGGCAACAGCCGTCCACCAGTAATCCGGCATATAGCGGCGCGCCTCGGAAAGCAGCGTGCCCCATTCCGGGGTCGGCGGCTTCACCCCGATACCGACAAAGCCGAGCGATGCGACCGTGAGGATCGCGAACCCGGTATCGAGCGACACCTTGACGACGATCGGCGAGACGATGTTCGGCAGGATATGCCTGCCGAGGATACGCATCCAGCTTGCACCCAGCGCATGGGCCGCAACCACGAACTGCTCTTCCTTCTTGACGATCACCTCGCCGCGCACGAGGCGGGCATAGGCCGGCCACCAAGTGATCGAAATGGCGATGATCATGTTCCAGACACCGGTGCCAAGGGCCGCCGCAACGGCCATGGCGAGGATGAGGCTCGGGATGGTAAGCAGAAGATCGGTAAGGCGCATCAGAACTTCATCGACCCAGCCGCCGAAATATCCGGCAACGGCGCCAACCATGGTGCCGACCGCGACAGCGATGAAAACGACGGCAAGACCGGAGAACAGCGAAACCCGCGAACCGACCAGCACCAGCGAGAACATGTCTTGTCCGAGCGCATTGGTGCCGAACCAGGCGGAAGCCGAGGGCGGCTGGAATTTCGCAGCTGTATTGGTTCCGCCAACGACATGTTCCGGATAGGGCACGATCCAGGGCGCAAGGAGGGCGGCGGCGATCAGCGCGACGACGATTCCCAGCCCGATGACCGAAAGCCAGCTCTGGCGAAACCGGTAGAAAGCTCTCGACCAGTTTTCGAGCCTTGCGGACTGTGTCCGCCTGGGGACGACAAGCGGAGGTGTCTGCTCTGCCCTGCTCATGCGTGGCGCACCTTCGGGTTGAAGACGCCGTAAAGCAAATCCACGGCAAGCATGGTGATCAGATAGATGACGGCGATGACCAGCGTCACACCGATGACGGGCATGAAATCCTGCGTCAGGATCGCCTGCGTGGCGTAAAGGCCAAGCCCCGGCCAGTCAAAGACCGTCTCGACCAGAACCGTGCCGCCAAGCAGCCACGAGACATAGAGCCCGATCACGGTCAGCGTCGAGGTCATGGCGTTCTTGAGCACGTATTTGAAAAGGATCAGCCGGTTGGAAAGGCCGAGCGCCCGTTCGGTCATCACATAGTCCTGCTGCAGCACCTCGATTGTCGAGGCCCGCATCATCCGCATGATGGTTGCGAGCGGCGAGAGCGCCATGGCGATGGCCGGCAGGGCCAGATGCGACAGCGCAATCCGGAACGCGAGCCAGTCGCCGGCAATCAGGGCATCTATCGTATAAAGGCCCGTCACGTGATCCGGCGGGCTTTCGATCAGCGGGAAACGCCCCGATAGCGGCAGGATATCGAGCCAGGCGGCAAACATCATCTGAAGCAGAATACCGAGGAAGAAACGCGGCATGGCGATACCGCCGAGAGCCGCGGTGCGGGTAGCGTAATCGAGCACGCCATTACGGTTCACGGCTGTCAGCAATCCAAGCGGAATGCCAATGGAGACGGCGATGAACAGCGCCGCGAAAACCAGTTCGACCGTCGCCGGAAGATATTCCATGATATCCGCAAAAACCGGGCGACGGGTGAAGATCGACATTCCCCAATCGCCCGAGACAAGGCCCGTCAGATAATTCCAGTATTGAACCGGCAACGGCAAACCCATACCGAGTTCACGCCTCATCTGCTCGATCAGTTCGGGGGTCGCATTCGGGCCGGCGGCAAGACCGACCGGATCACCGGGCAGAATGCGCGCCACGATGAACAGAAGAAGGGTCAGGCCGAGCAGCACCGGCACGAGCAGAACGAGCCTGCGCAGGATATAAAGCAGCATTGGCAAACTCCGGAAGTGGCGGACTCCAGTCAGGGGAGCCCGCCAACGGCCAAGGGGTTCGGCAAAAGTCAGGCGATCGACAGCGGCCAGATTTCAAGCGTGTTGGCGGCTACCGGGCTGAACACATAGTCCTTCACGTTGTCGCGCATGGCAAACTTGCGCAATTCCAGAATGCCGATGATGTCGGGCGCGTCCTCGACGATGACCGACTGGAACTGCTTGTAGAGTTCGGCGCGCTTCACCGTATCCACTTCGGCTCGGGCGTCCTCGATCAGCTTGTCGACCTCGGGGTTCTTGTAGACCGGGTTCTGCCACTGGCCATTGCGCGAGGAATGGTAGGCGGCAAACGCGGTATTATCCGGGTCGGCGTAGTTCGGCGACTGGAAGATCGAATAGAAATCGACCATCGTTTCAGGCGAACGGGCCATCGCCACCGTATCCGGCCAGGTCAGAGCGCGGATGTCGAGATCGATATTCAGCGCCTTCAGCGATTCCAGCATGATCAGGCACCAGCGGCGCTGGTTCTCGTAACCGGCGGCATGGTGCATGGAAAGCGTGAAGCCGCCACCTTTGTAATCCGACCTGGCGAGATATTCCTTCGCCTTCTCCATGTCCTGATCGTAGCCCTTCTGGTCCGGATCGAAGCCGAAAATGCCGATCGGCAGCGGGCTCTTCATCAACTGGGCCGGGCCGGCTGCATCCAGCATACCCTGATAATTGAACGCATAGGATACCGCCTTGCGCAGGTTCTTGTCCATCAGCGGGCCCTTGGCCGTGTTCATCTTGATGGTAAACGTGCGGTAGTCAGGCTCCATGATGCGCACGACATTGGGCATGTCCTTGAGGGCGTCCATATCCTCCGCGAACATGTCGAGCGCGAAGTGCACTTCGCCGC
>JAIRJX010000280.1 GCA_031260425.1 Gemmobacter sp. | reverse complement strand
CGAACGCCTGCTGGCGACCATGCCCGCCGAGATCGGCCATCTGATGTTCACCTGCACCGGCTCGGATGCCAATGACCTGGCGGTGCGGATCGCGCAGTCCTATACTGGCGGCAAAGGCATCATCGTCACCGAAACCGCCTATCACGGTATTACCCAGGCGGTGTCGGAATTCTCGCCCTCGCTGGGGGAGAGTGTCGATCTGGGCGCGCATGTGCGCACCGTGCCCGCACCCGACAGTTACCGCATGGCCGATGTCGCGGAAGAGTTCACCGCCGCAGTCGAAGCGGCGATCCGTGACCTGAAGCGCCATGGCATCAAACCCGCGCTCTTCATCTGCGACGGGATTTTCGCCAGTGACGGTGTGTTCGACGGGCCGGCCGGTTTCCTCAAGGGCGCGGTCGAAGCGATCCGTGCCGCCGGCGGGGTCTATGTCGCCGATGAGGTCCAGTCCGGCTTCGGTCGCACCGGAGAGGCGATGTGGGGCTTTCAACGCCATGGCGTGATCCCCGATATCGTGACCATGGGCAAGCCGATGGGCAATGGCTATCCGGTGGCGGGTGTCGCCGCGCGCCCCGAAGTTCTGGCGGAGTTCGGTCGCAAGGCCCGCTATTTCAACACCTTCGGCGGTAATGCCGTGGCGGTTGCGGCGGCGGCGGCGGTGCTCGACGCGATCGAGAACGAGAGACTTCTGGCCAATGCCAGCAAGGTCGGCGCCTGGCTCAAGGCGGAAATCCGCGACCTCGCCGCAACATATCCCTGCATCGGCGATGTGCGCGGCGCGGGGCTGTTTCTCGGGGTCGAGATCGTCTCGGATCCACGGACCAAGACCCCCGATACCGGGACCGCAACCCGCATCATCAACGGCCTGCGCGACGAGAATGTGCTGATTTCGGGCTGCGCCCGCGCCGCCAATGTCCTCAAGATCCGCCCGCCTCTGGTTTTCTCGCAAGAGAATGCCGAGGAGATGACCGCAAAGCTCGCGCGGGTCTTGTCGCGCCTCGCCTGACCCCAGCAAATCCGGAGACGACCATGACCATCCTTACCGTTGAATCCGCCTTGCCCGGTGTGATCTTCCTCTCCCCCTCGCCCGAGGTACCCGTGTTCAAACGACCCGGCGATGCGGTCAGCGCCGGCGAAACCATAGCCCTGATCGAGGTGATGAAGTCCTTCCTGCCGGTCGAGGCGGAGAGGCCCGGAACCTTCCTCGGCTACGAGGTGGAAAACGAAGCCGGCGTCGAACCGGGCGAGGCGATATGCCGGATCGAGGTCACGCCGTGAGCCGGGATGCGGGCCGGGGCATCGGAAAGCTTCTGATCGCCAATCGCGGCGAGATCGCGGTGCGTATCATCCGCGCCGCGCGGGGTCTCGGGATCCGCACTGTTCAGGTGGTAAGCGAAGCGGATCGCGGGATGCTGGCCGCGCGCATGGCGGATGAGGCCATCGTGATCGGCCCGGCCCAGTCGGCCAAATCCTATCTCAACGTCGAAGCCGTTCTGGCCGCGCTGCGCGAAAGTGGCGCCGACGCGCTGCATCCAGGCTATGGGTTCCTGTCGGAGAATGCCGGTTTCGCACGGGCGGTTACGGCGATGGGGCGAACCTTCGTCGGCCCCGATGCCGATACGATCGAGCGGATGGGCGACAAGGTGAATGCCCGTGCCGCCGCCATTGCCGCCGGCGTGCCGGTGGTGCCAGGCAGCGCGGGCCGGATAGATGATCCCGCCGAAGCGCTTGCCCTTGCGGCGTCCATGGGCTTTCCGGTGATGATCAAGGCGGCGGCCGGCGGCGGCGGCCGCGGCATCCGCGTGGTGCGCGATGCCGCCGAACTGGCGGCGGCAGTGCCGCAGGCCATGGCCGAGGCGAAGGCGGCCTTCGGTGATGGCGGCCTCTATCTCGAAGCCTATATCGAGAATGCCCGCCATATCGAGGTGCAGATACTTGGCGATGGCGAGACCGTGCTCCATCTCTACGAGCGTGAATGCTCTCTGCAACGCCGCCGCCAGAAGGTCTGGGAGGAGGCGCCCGCCACCGCCCTGCCTCCTGAGACGCGCGAGGCTCTCTGTGCCTCGGCAGTGCGCCTCGCACAGTCGGTTGCCTATCGCGGAGCCGGCACGATGGAATATCTCTGGGATCCGCAGCGCCGGGAATTCTTCTTCATCGAAATGAATACCCGCATCCAGGTCGAGCATCCGGTAACCGAGATGATCACCGGCATCGACCTCATGCGTGAGATGATCCTGATCGCGGGCGGCGCGAAGCTCGCGCTTTCGCAGCAGGATATCCGCCGCGATGGCCATGCGATCGAAGTCCGTATCAATGCCGAGGATCCGGCCCGGAACTTCTTTCCGAGCCCCGGTCCGGTTCATGAGATGTGCCTGCCGGAAGGCGAAGGGATCCGCTGCGATATGGGCTTCGATCCGGGCAGCACCGTGCCGCCCTATTACGACAGCCTGATCGGCAAGCTGATCGTGAAGGGTGAGACCCGGCCGCAGGCGATCCTCCGCCTTCGTGAAGCGCTCGAGGCCATGCGGATCGGTCCGCTTCCCACCACCTTGCCGCTGCATCGCGCGCTGGCTCACGATCCGGAACTGGTCGGGGGTGAGGTTTCGACCCAATGGCTGGAGGCATGGCTGGCCCGGGGCGGCCTGACTGCGGATGCTGCCGGCTAAGCTGCGCGCATCGGCGGCGCCTGTCGCTTCCTTCGCCGCGCCAGAGCCTTTCTGGCGGTGGAGACCACCATCACGAGTGCCCGGCGCCCGGCGATTTTCACCCCGGGCTTCATCGGCAGAATAGTTCCGTCGACATGGAAAGCGACCACATATTCGTTTTCGGGAAGAAGAAGGATGCCGGGCGCACCTCCCTGCATTTTTCTGTCCGGAAATATCCTCGCGAGGGTGAGAGGAGGGCAGACGGCTCCCCGTTCCCTGCCCGCAGTCATTCCAGCAGCCGGGCCTCTGAAACCAGCATGATCGGGATTCCGTCGCGCACCGGGAAGGCGAGATTGGCGGCACGGGAGACCAGTTCCTGCCGCTCCGCATCCCAGGTCAATTGCGCCTGGGTCACCGGGCAGACCAGCGATTCCAGCATACGGCGCTCCACTACGACATGATCGCTCATTGCGGTCTTTCTCCTTCCGTGCCGCCACGCAGGGCGATTTCCAGCAAGGTCACCAATGTCTCGCGTCGGGTGGCGAGCGAAGGGGCTTCCAGCAGCGCCTGCTTGTCGGTCGGCTCGAACGGGCAGAGCATGGACAGTGAGTTGATAAGCAGTTCGGTGTCCGCCTCGCGCAGACTGCCCCAGTCGCTGGCCAGGCCCTGCACAGCGAAGAAGCGCGATAACAGATCAAGGAAATCGTCGCGACGAAAACCCGGATCTGTTTCCGCCGGCCCGAGATCGCGGGCGAAGGAAGCCCAGTCGACTGCACAGCGGCGGTAAGGCTGGAAGCCCGGCACTTCCTCGCGCAGCCGGAATCGCGACAGGCCGGCCAGCGTAATCATGTAGCGGCCATCCGGAGTTTCCGAAAACCCGGTCAGCCGGCCGGCGCAGCCGATGGCGTGCAGCCTGTGCTCTACCGTTCCCGGCACCTCGCGCGGCTGGATCATGCCGATGATCCGATGATCGGTCTTCAGACAATCGTTGAGCATCGCCAGATAGCGCGGCTCGAAGACATGCAGCGGCAGCCGGCCGCGCGGCAGCAGCACCGCACCCGGAAGCGGAAAGACGGGGATCACGTCGGGCAGATCGGCTGGCCTGATCATGGCGGGCTCCCCCTCGACCGGCGGACCGTCAGGAAAAGATCATCGACGACAACTTCCGCCGTCCCTTCAGCACGATGGGATCCTGCGGCTTCAGCGCATCGAAGATGGTGAAAAGCTGGGCGCGGGCGGCGCCGTCGTTCCATTCGCGGTCGCGACGGAACAGATCGAGCAATTCGTCCACCGCCTCCTCGACCTTGCCGGCGGCATTCAGCGCCACGGCGAGATCGAAGCGCGCCTGATGATTGTCGGGATCGGCGGCCACGGCGGTGCGCAACTCAGCCTCCGGTCCGGCATTCACGGCCTGTTTCGCCAGTTCGATCTGGGCGCGCACGGCCTCGATCTCTTTGGCATGTGCGATCTTTGTCGGCGCGGCGGCCAGGATCGCCTCGGCCTGGTCCAGATTGCCCGCCGCCAGATGGCTGCGCACCAGCCCACCATAGGCGGCGGCGTTCTCCGCCTCCTCACCAAGAATGGCGGCGAAGATCTCGGCAGCGGAAACCGCATCCCCCTCGCTCAGCGCCTGCTCGGCCGCCTCGATCGCCTCGGCAAGGCCGCCGTCTCCGCCCAGTGCCGCCACCCGCTCCACAAATTTTGCAAGTTCGGAGGCGGGCAACGCACCCTGGAAGCCGTCGACCGGTTGACCCTGCCAGAACGCATAGACCGTGGGAATCGACTGGATACGCAGTTGCGCCGCAATCATCTGGTTCTGATCGACATCGACCTTCACCATGCGCACCCGCCCCTTGGCTGCGGTCACCGCCGCCTCCAACGCGGGTCCGAGCTGCTTGCACGGGCCGCACCACGGCGCCCAAAAATCGACGATGACAGGAACCTCGCGGCTCATGTCGATCACGTCGGCCATGAAGCTGGCCTCGGAGGATTCCTTGATCAGGTCGCCCTTCGGGGCGGCGGTGTCAGCCTGTGCGAACATACGGGTCCTCATGCGAAGAATGCTGGCTCCTATATGGGCCGCGAGGGATCAAAGGCCAAGAGGGTTTGCCGCCGGACACGCCTCATCCGGCCCTGCGGAAAGCGGCACAGTGGGCGCCGGGCCATCAGGACGGGACGGGCGCGGGGCGGCAATCAGTCCCGCAGCAATTCGTTGATCGAGGTCTTGGAGCGGGTCTGCGCATCGACCTTCTTCACGATCACTGCGCAATAAAGGTTGATGCCGTTCTTCGAGGGCATTGAGCCCGCGACCACTACCGAACCGGCCGGAACCTCGCCATACATCACCTCGCCGGTGTCACGATCGACGATCTTGGTAGATTTGCCGATGAACACGCCCATGCCGAGAACAGAGCCTTCGCGCACGACGCAGCCCTCCACCACCTCGGAGCGGGCACCGATGAAGCAGTTGTCTTCGATGATGGTCGGGCCGGCCTGCATCGGCTCCAGCACGCCGCCGATGCCGACACCGCCGGACAGATGCACGTTCTTGCCGATCTGCGCGCAGGAGCCGACAGTGGCCCAGGTATCCACCATGGTGCCCTCATCCACATAGGCGCCGAGGTTCACGAAGCAGGGCATCAGCACCACACCCTTCGCGATATGGGCCGAGCGGCGGACCACGCAGTTCGGCACGGCACGAAAACCCGCCACCTGCCATTCCGCCTCGCTCCAACGGGCGAATTTGCTGTCTACCTTGTCCCACCAGGTACCGCCCTGCGGACCGCCGGCGTGGACCTCCATATCCTTGAGGCGAAAGCCGAGCAGCACCGCCTTCTTGGCCCATTGGTTCACGTGCCAGCCGGCACCGCGCTTCTCCGCCACGCGCAGCGCGCCCTCGCCAAGTGCATCCAGCGTCGCCTCGATGGCGTCGCGGGTTTCACCCTTCGTTGCCGGGGAAATAGTGTCGCGGGCCTCCCAGGCAGCTTCGATGGCGGCTTCCAGTGCGGCGTTGCTCATGGCGCTCCCTTCCCTATCCAGCATTTGCGCCCTAGCCTATAGTTGCTGGCCCCGGCCCGCGCAATCGCCGTTCCCGACAGCCGGCCCGGCGACCGGCCAGCCGCTATCCAAGGATGACAGAATGAACGAGGACACCCGCAGCCATCCCTTCCGCGACAGCGTGCAGGACGTGGCGGCCAGCAACCGTATCCCCGACACGCCGCAGACCCGCGCCCCGGCTTATCGGCTGGCCTTCGCCGACCCGGACTTCCTTACGCGCGAAGAGTTGCGCCCGGTGCGGCTGCAACTGGAACTGCTGAAGCCGCAGATGGTGATGGACGAGCGGGGCGTCAAATCCACCATCGTCCTGTTCGGCAGCGCCCGCATCCCGGCGCCGGACCGGAAGGAGACGGCGAACCCCCCGCAACTCGCCGAACTGTCGCACTATTACGACGAGGCCCGCCGCTTCGCCCGCATCATGACCGAGCGCAGCATGGAAAGCTATGGCCGCGAGAATGTCATCGTCACAGGCGGCGGGCCGGGGGTGATGGAGGCCGGCAATCGAGGCGCACACGAGGCGGGCGGGCAATCCATCGGGCTGAACATCGTGCTGCCGCATGAACAGGCACCCAATGCCTATGTGACACCGGACCTCTCGTTCAGCTTTCACTATTTCGCCATCCGCAAGATGCATTTCCTGATGCGGGCGAAGGCAGTATGCATCTTCCCCGGCGGCTTCGGCACGCTGGACGAGATGTTCGAGGCGCTGACCCTGATCCAGACCCACCGTATGCGCTCAGTGCCTTTCCTGCTGTTCGGCAAGGCGTTCTGGGAGCGGGCCATCAACTGGCAGGCGCTGGCCGAGATGGGCACGATCAGCCCCAAGGACCTGGAGTTGTTCCGCTATGTCGAGACCGCCGAAGAGGCGGTGGCCGTCATTGACGACTGGCCGAAACCCTGCTGAGCGCGGCGGAGTGACGCTCATCCACGGCGCATATGCGGCCTCTCGATAAGGCCCCTCGCCGCTCCGTGTAACGGCGCGGCAGTGCCAGACCTCGGATGGGTGCCCGGGCGTGACGAGAAAGCGCCGGAAAAGCGAAACGGCGCCCCGATCTGCCGACCGGGGCGCCATCTCAACATTCTTCGGCTGATCTCAGCCGCGCTCTTCGACGATCCTCACAAGATGCGAGATCTTGTTGACCATGCCGCGCACCGAAGGAGTATCCTCCAACTCACGGGTGCGGCGCAGCTTGTTCAGGCCAAGGCCCTTCAACGTCGCGGTCTGAATCGCGGGACGGCGGGCCGCCGAGGCGACCTGCTGGATGACGATGGTCTTCTTCGCCATGATCAGGCCTCCACTGCTTCAGCTTCAGGCTTGCGCAGGATCTCGGCCACCTTCTTGCCGCGACGCTGCGCGACCGAACGGGGAGATGCTTCCTGCTTCAGGCCGTCGATCGTGGCGCGGATCATGTTGTAGGGGTTCTGCGACCCCATCGACTTCGCCACGATGTCCTGAATGCCCACCATCTCGAAAACGGCGCGCATCGGACCGCCGGCGATGATCCCGGTCCCGGCCACGGCCGAGCGCATCACCACCTTGCCGGCGCCATGACGGCCTTCCATGTCGTGATGGAGCGTGCGGCTGTCTTTCAGCGGCACGCGGATCAGCGAGCGCTTGGCCTGTTCGGTAGCCTTGCGGATCGCCTCCGGCACCTCTTTGGCCTTGCCCTTGCCGAAGCCAACGCGGCCGCGCTGGTCCCCGACCACCACGAGTGCGGCAAAGCCGAAGCGCTTGCCCCCCTTCACGGTTTTCGACACACGGTTGATCGCCACCAGACGATCAGCGAATTCGGGAGTTTCCTCCCGGGCTTCGCTGCGACGGTCTTCACGGCGGCCTTCCCGACGGTTGTCACGTTCTGCCATTTTCAACTCCTCAGAACTTCAGGCCGCCTTCACGGGCAGCATCGGCCAAGGCCTTGATCTTCCCGTGAAAGAGGAAACCACCGCGGTCGAAGTAGCACTCTTCGACACCGGCCGCTTTCGCGCGTTCGGCGATCATGGCGCCCACCTTGGCGGCGGCCTCCACGTTGTTCTTGCCGACGAAACCCAGATCCTTTTCGAGGGTCGAGGCCGCGGCAAGGGTCACGCCCTGTGCGTCGTCGATCAGCTGGACGCTGATGTTCTTGCTGGAGCGATGGACCGACAGGCGCGCCCGCCCGCCGGACATCGCCTTCAGTTTGTTCCGGACGCGCAGGCGGCGCTTGAGGAACAGCTCTCTCTTGTTGTTCGCCATCTTCGCTATCCTTACTTCTTCTTACCTTCCTTGCGGAAGACGAACTCGTCCTTGTAGCGGATGCCCTTGCCCTTGTAGGGCTCTGGCCGCTTCCAATCGCGGATGTTCGCGGCGACCTGACCAACGAGCTGCTGGTCGATGCCTTCCACAACGATTTCGGTCTGCTTCGGGGCTGTTACGGTGACGCCCTTCGGCACCTCGAAGTTCACTTCATGCGAATAGCCGACCTGCAGCTTCAGAACATTGCCCTGCATCGCGGCGCGGTAGCCCACGCCTTGAATTTCGAGATCTTTCTTGAAGCCTTCGGTCACGCCGATCACCAGGTTCTCGACCTGCGACCGGACCATACCCCATTGCTGGCGCGCGCGCTTGGAGGTGCCGCGCGGGATCACCTTCAAGCTACCGTCCTCCAGCGCCATGGTCACATCGTCGGTCGCCGTGAAGCTGCGGGTGCCTTTCGGCCCCTTCACCTCGACGGTCTGGCCCTTGATCTCGGCCGAGACGCCTTTCGGCAGGGCGACGGGTTTCTTGCCGATACGAGACATTCCACCCTCCTCAGAACACAGTGCAGAGCACTTCGCCGCCGACATTGGCGGAGCGTGCGGCTGCATCGGACATCACGCCCTTCGGGGTCGAGACGATGGAAACACCGAGGCCATTGCGGACCGCCGGAATTTCCTTCACGCCCAGATAGACGCGACGGCCGGGTTTCGACACGCGCTTCAACTCACGAATCACCGGCTCGCCTTCGAAATACTTCAGCGAGATCACGAGCTCGCCTTGACCATTCTCGGTCGGCGCGCGCTCATAGCCGCGGATGTAGCCTTCACTGGCCAGCACGTCCAGCACCCAGGCACGCAGCTTGGAGGCCGGGGTGGAGGTGGTCGATTTCCCGCGCGCCTGAGCATTGCGGATACGGGTCAGCATATCGCCGAGAGGATCGTTCACAGACATGGGTCGGTCCTCCTTACCAGCTCGACTTCACCATGCCGGGGATCTGGCCGAAGGAGGCCAGTTCGCGCAGCATGATCCGCGACAATTTCAACTTACGGTAGTAAGCATGGGGGCGGCCGGTAAGCTGGCAGCGGTTGTGCAGCCGGGTCACCGACGAGTTGCGGGGCAGTTGTGCCAGCTTCTGGGCTGCCTGGAAGCGCTCGGCCACCGACAGGTCCTGGTTGGCGATGATCCCTTTGAGAGCGGCGCGCTTGGCGGCGTAAACGTCCACCAGATGCTGGCGCTTCTTCTCGCGTTCGATCATGGATTTCTTGGCCATAATGTTTTCCTCGCGCGATCAGCCGGAGAACGGCATGTTGAAGTGCTTCAGCAGCGACTTCGCTTCAGCGTCGGTTCTGGCAGTGGTGCAGATGATGATGTCCATGCCGAGTACGTCGTCGATCTTGTCAAACTCGATCTCGGGGAACACGATCTGCTCCTTCAGCCCCATGGCGTAGTTGCCACGGCCATCGAACGACGTGCCCTTGACGCCGCGGAAGTCGCGGACGCGCGGCAGTGCCACATTGATGAGACGGTCGAGGAATTCATACATCCTGTCGCCGCGCAGGGTAACCTTGCAGCCAAGCGGCATCTCCTCCCGCACCCGGAAGCCGGCGATCGACTTCTTGGCATGGGTGATGACGGCCTTCTGGCCGGCGATCAGCCCGAGCTGCTCGGCGGCAGTCTTGACCTTCTTCGTGTCCTTCACGGCCTCGCCCACGCCCATGTTGATCACGATCTTGTCCAGACGCGGGATCATCATGTCGTTCTTGTAGGCGAACTCTTCCTTCATGGCCGCGCGGATCCGGGCCTTGAACTCGGCCTTCAGACGCGGGGTGTATTGAGCGGCGTCGAGCATCAGATCACGTCCCCCGTGGTCTTGGCGTAACGCACCTTCTTGCCGTCCTCGACACGGAAGCCGACTCGGGTGGGTTTGCCGTTCTTGTCAACGATCGCGAGGTTCGACAGATCGATCGGCATCGCCTTGGCGATACGGCCGCCCTGCGCGGTCTGCGACTGCTTCGTGTGACGGATGGCGATGTTCACGCCCTCGACCACGGCCTTGTTCTCGGACGGGTTCACCGAGGCGATCTCGCCCTGCTTGCCCTTGTCCTTGCCAGTGAGCACGACGACCTTGTCGCCCTTTTTCAGCTTCGCAGCCATCAGAGCACCTCCGGCGCCAGCGAGATGATCTTCATGAAGTTCTTCGCACGCAATTCGCGCACGACCGGCCCGAAAATACGGGTGCCGACCGGTTCTCCCTGATTGTTCAGGATGACGGCGGCATTACGGTCGAAACGGATCGAGGTGCCGTCTTCACGACGCACTTCCTTCGCGGTGCGAACGACGACGGCCTTGCGGACGTCCCCTTTCTTTACGCGACCTTTCGGAATCGCCTCCTTGACCGACACCACGATGATGTCGCCCACGGATGCGTAGCGGCGATGTGAGCCGCCCAGAACCTTGATGCACTGAACCCGGCGGGCGCCGGAGTTGTCAGCTACATCCAGATTGGTCTGCATCTGGATCATTTGGTTTCTCCCGACCTTTGGAGCGGCTGATCAGCACCGCCCCAGGGTTTCGTTCAGTTACTGAACGCCGGAACCTTGGCCTGTTCAGGCTTCGGTCACGACAGTCCAGCGCTTCGTCTTCGAGATCGGCGCGCATTCTTCGATACGCACGCTATCGCCGACCTTGAACTTGTTCTCCGCGTCATGTGCGCGGTATTTCTTCGACTTCCGCACGGTCTTTTGCAGCAACGGGTGCTTGAAGCGGCGCTCGACGAGAACGGTGATGGTCTGCTCGTTCTTGTCCGAGGTGACGACACCCTGAAGGATACGCTTGGGCATGTCTGTCTCCTCAGTTCGCAGCCGCAGCGGCTTGCTGGTTCAGAACCGTCTTGATGCGGGCGACTTCCTTGCGGACAGCGCGCATGCGGGCGGTATTCTCAAGCTGGCCGGTCGCCTGCTGGAAGCGCAGATTGAACGCTTCCTTCTTCAGCGCCACGAGCTGATCGCG
>JAIRJX010000274.1 GCA_031260425.1 Gemmobacter sp. | reverse complement strand
GGTGAATTGAGCCGAAGGCTCAAGAGGGGGCGCGAGCGCCCCTTTTACCCGATCAGGGCCCGCACCCGCGCGGTGAAATCCGCGCCGCGTTGCTCGAAATCCGGATATTGATCGAAGCTCGCCGCCGCCGGGGAGGGCCCGGCAGCGATCAAGGGCAGATGCTGCGGCGAAGGGTGTGATGATCGGGGGGCTGGCCCAGGTGGGGCAGGGAGGCGAGGCGGGCAGCCGCGTCTTCGCCAGCCTCCCTCGCGCGCTCAGGCCCCGCGCGGATTCACCAGCCGGCCCATCACATCTGGCGCGGCAATGCTGCCGAGCGTGACGCCGTTTTCCGTCACCGCCAATTCCCCGGCGCCGTCGCGCAGCATCTCCATCACGGCCTTTACCGGCGTTTCCGCCGCGACCGGCCGGCCGGCGGCCGAGACGCCGGGGCGCATCACGTCGCGCGCGGTCAGCACCGAGAGCGGGTTCATATGGGCCACGAATTCGGCGACATAATCGCTGACCGGATTGGCGATGATCTCGCGCGCGGTGCCGCATTGCACGATCCGGCCGCCCTCCATCAGCGCGATGCGGCCGCCGATCTTGAACGCCTCGTCCAGATCGTGGCTTACGAAGACGATGGTGCGTTTCAGCCGCGCCTGCAGATCCAGCAGCTCGTCCTGCAGCTTGGCCCTGATCAGCGGGTCGAGCGCCGAGAACGGTTCGTCCATCAGGAGGATCGGCGCCTGAGTGACGAAGGCGCGGGCGAGGCCTACGCGCTGCTGCATCCCGCCCGATAGCTCGTCCACCTTGCGTTCTGCCCATTGGCTGAGATTGACCAGCTCCAGTTGTTCGTCCACCGGCTTTCTGCGCGCCTCAGGCACCATGCCGGCGAGTTCGAGACCGAGGCCGACATTCTCGCGCACCGTTCGCCAGGGCAGCAGGCCGAATTGCTGGAACACCATGGCGATGCGGGAAAGCCGCAGCCGGCGCAGCGTCTCGGGGTCGGCCTTGGTGACGGAGATCATCCGGTCGCCATCCGACACCCGCACCTCGCCACGCACCACCGGGTTGAGCGCGTTCACCCCGCGCAGGAGAGTGGACTTGCCGGAGCCGGAAAGCCCCATCAGCACGAGGATCTCGCCCTCTTCCACCGTCAGGGAGCAATCGTGCACCCCCAGCACCTGACCGGTGGCAGTCTGCACCTCGGCCCGGCTTTTCCCCTGGTCCATCAGTGGCAGCGCGGCCTGGGGATTGTCGCCGAAGACGATGGAGACGCGATCGAATTCGACGGCACTCATTTCCGCGTCACCCTAAGCATACGGTCAAGCATGATGGCCACCACGACGATGATGAAGCCGGATTCGAAGCCGAGCGCGGTATTGACCGAGTTGAGCGCCCGCACCACCGGCACGCCGAGCCCGTTGGCCCCGACCAGCGCCGCGATCACCACCATGGAAAGCGACAGCATGATGGTCTGGTTCAGTCCGACCATGATCTGCGGCAGGGCATAGGGCAGTTCCACCTTCCACAGCACCTGCCGTCGGGTGGCGCCGAAGGCGGTCGCGGCCTCCAGCAGCGGCATCGGCGTGGTGGAAATGCCAAGCTGCGTCATGCGGATCGGTGCGGGCAGGACGAAGATCACGGTGGCGATCAGGCCCGGCACCATGCCGATGCCGAAGAAGACGATGGCCGGGATCAGGTAGACGAAGGTCGGCAGCGTCTGCATCAGATCGAGCACCGGTGTCATCGCGGCATAGACCTTGGGTCGGTGTGCTGCCCAGATGCCGACCGGCACCCCGATGCCCATGCAGACCACGCAGGAGGCCAGCACCAGCGTCAGGCTTTCGGTCATCGGCTTCCAGTAGCCCTGATTGAGAATGAAGGCGAAGGCCAGCGCCACGAAGAGCACCACCTTCCACGACCGTTGCAAGACCCAGGTCAGCGCGAGGAAGACCGCGATCACCACAAGGGGATGCGGCGTTTGCAGCAGCCACAGGATGCCGTTGATGAGCCCGTCCATGATGCCGCCCATCACGTCGAAGACTGGCTTGAGATGTGTCTTCATCCAGTCGAAGGTGATCTTCGACAATCTGCCGATCGGCAGCTTGGTCTTTGTCAGCCAGTCGAGCATCCGGCCCCCATCCTTTCAGATAAAGAAGGGCGCCCCCGGGATAGGAGGGCGCCCGAGGGATCACAGGCCGAGGGCCGTTTTCACAGCGGCAAGCCCGTCGCCGCCATCGCGGGTGGTGACGCCGTCGAGCCAGGGGCCGAGTGTGTCGGGATTGGCCTTGAGCCAGGCACTCGCTGCTTCTTTCGGGTCGGTGCCGCTATCGAGGATCGCCCCCATGATCTCGTTCTCCATCTGGAGCGAGAAGACGAGATTCTGAAGCAGCCTGCCGGTATTCGGGCATTCCGCGACAAAGCCCTTGCGGGTATTGGTCGCCACGGTGGCGCCGCCGAGGTTCGGACCGAAGAAGTCGTCGCCCCCGGTCAGGTAGGTCATGTCGAAATTGGCGTTCATCGGATGGGGCTCCCAGCCGAGGAAGACAATGGGATGGCCCGAATCGGTAGCGCGCGCCACCTCGGCCAGCATCCCCTGTTCCGAGCTTTCCACCACGTTGAAGCCCTTCAGCCCGAAGGCGTCCTGCTCCACCATGTCGAGGATCAGCCGGTTGCCGTCATTGCCCGGCTCGATGCCGTAGATGTTGTTTTCCAGCGCCTCGGCATTCTTCGAGATGTCGGCGAAATCCTTGATGCCGAGGGCGGCGCCCGCCTCGTTGGTGGCAAGCGTGTATTTCGCCCCTTCAAGATTGGTGCGCACGGTCTCGACCGTGCCGGCCTCGCGATAGGGGGCGATATCGGCCTCCATCGTCGGCATCCAGTTGCCGAGGAACACGTCGATATCGCCCCCGGCGAGGCCGGCATAGGTCACCGGTACCGAGAGGATCTTGGTCTCGGTCTCGTAGCCGAGCGCCTCCAGCACCACGCTTGCGGTGGCGGTGGTGGCGGTGATGTCGGTCCAGCCGACATCCGAGAAGGTCACCTTGTCGCAGCCTGCCGCATAGGCGGTGCCCGCGAAGGCGAAGGCTACGGAGCTGGCCAGAAGGACGGTTTTGAACTTGGTCATGTC
>JAIRJX010000263.1 GCA_031260425.1 Gemmobacter sp. | reverse complement strand
CGCCGGCCGCCCGGCCGATCCCGAACGCAGCGGCGCCATCGTCGAGGTGATCTGGCCGCTGGACCGGATCGTGGCCGCGCCAGGCGCTTTGGGGGAAAACCCGCTGAACACCTGACCGGAGCGGGCGGTATCCGGCAGCTTGCTTAACCCAACGTTAACTTTATCGCTCCAGGGTTGCGGAAAATCTTGGGGAACATGATGGGAATCGACTGGCCGCAGGCATTGGTGCTGATCACCGCCGCCAGCCTCGCCGCGATCGGGGCGGTGCTGCTGCTGTCGCTGCTCCAGCGGCGGGAGGCCGAGGCGCGGGGCATGATCTTCCGCGATCAGGAAGGCGGAACCAGCTTTCTGTTCGATGGCGAAACGCTGCTTGGTGCCACGCCGGGCGCGCAGGCGTTGCTCAATCTGAGCCCCGGCGGCACCTCGCCCTGGGAGCGGCTCACCGCCTGGCTCGCCATGCCGTTCCCGGATTTTCCGGTGCGGATCGACGCAATCAGGGACGAAGGCATGCTGACCCTGACCTCTACCGGGCGGGAGGCACCGCTGCTGCTGCGCGCGGAATATCGCGGCGGACTAACCCGTATCAGCCTGCTTGATCCCGACGAGCAGGCGGCGCAACCCGGGCCGGACGCACTGATTCGGCAGGCGGTGGACGAAGAATTGCTGGGCCTTCGCACCATCCTTGCGCGGGCGCCGATGCCGATCTGGCGCGAAGGGCCGGAGGGTGAGATCACCTGGGCCAATACCGAATACCTGCTGCGCGTCGCCGACCGGCTGAGCGAGGGGGAGGACCTGTCATGGCCCCTGCCTCGGCTGTTCGAGCGGACGGGCACCGCGCGGCGCCAGATGCTGGCGCTCGCGCAATCCGCGCCGCAACCGTGGTTCGACCTGCACGAACGTCCCGAAGATGGCGGTGCGGTGGTCTACGCGCTGCCCGCCGACGAGCTGATGCGGACCGAATCGAGCCGGGATGGCTTCCACCAGACCCTCGGCAAGACCTTTGCCGACCTGTCGATCGGCTTGGCGGTCTTCGATCGCAACCGTAGACTGGTGATGTTCAATCCGGCGATGAACGACCTTTGCGGGCTGAATTTCGAGTTTCTGGCGAAGAAGCCCTCGCTCTTCGCCTTTCTCGATGCGATGCGCGAGCAGAACATGATCCCGGAACCGAGGAATTACCGGGTCTGGCGCCAGCAGATGATGGCGCTGGAGCGCGCAGCCGCCTCAGGGCTGTTCGAGGAAACCTGGAGCTTGCCCTCCGGCCACACCTATCGTGTGATCGGTCGCCCGCATCCCGATGGCACCATGGCGCTGCTGTTCGAGGATATCTCGCCGGAAATGTCACGCCAGCGGCGCTATCGGGCCGATCTGGAGCTGAACCAGGCGGTGCTCGACACGGTCGACGAGGCGCTGGCGGTGTTCTCGCCCTCGGCGGCGCTGGTCATGTCAAACAGTGCCTATGCCGGCCTATGGGGGCATGATCCCTCAGCCAATCTGGCCGATGGCGGCCTGGCCGTGCTCTGCCAGCACTGGCGCGCGCAAAGCGCGCCCTCCCCGTTCTGGGCGGAGGCGGAAGCCTTTGCGCTCGGCGGCAACCGGGCGCCGCAATTGGAGAGCACGCTCCGGCTGCGCGATGGCCGGCCGCTGCACTGTCGAATGACCGCATTGCCGGGCGGGGCAACACTGGTGCGGTTCCGACTGGCCCCGGCGGTAGAGGCCGCATCACAGGCCCGCAAGCACGCCTGAGGCGAAGGAGATCTTGCGGCAACGGCGCGGCCGGGTAAGATTGCCCGCCATGATGCGCGACACCGCCCCCTTCACCCTCGTCCTGCCGGACGAGACCGCCACCGAAAGGCTGGGGCACTGGTTCGCAGCACATGTCGCGACGGGCGACACACTGCTGCTTTCGGGCGGCATCGGCGCCGGCAAGACCCATTTCGTCCGCAGCCTGATCCGCGCCCGGTTGGGGGCGAAAACCGAGGTCCCCTCCCCCACCTATACGCTGGTGCAAAGCTACGAGGATGCGGCGGGCGATATCTGGCACAGCGACCTCTACCGGCTGAACCACCCCGACGAGATCGCCGAACTCGGACTGGAAGCGGCTTTCGGCAGCGCGATCTGCCTGGTGGAGTGGCCGGAAAAGCTGGGCGATCTGGCGCCGGCCCATGCCGTCATGCTGCATTTCCTGCCAGAAGGCGATGGGCGGCGGGTGGAAATCTCCGGCCCCTCCGCTTTGCTCGCCGCCCTGCGGGCCGATCAGGACGACACGAGGCAACGCCAAGCCGAAGCGCTGCTGAGCCGGGCCGGCTGGACCGGGGCCACGCGGCGCTTCCTTGCCGGCGACGCCTCGGATCGCAGCTATCTGCGGTTGCTCCGGCCCGGGGGTAGCGCGGTGCTGATGGACGCCCCACCCGGCAAGGGCGACGATCCGCGCGATTTCCTGCGCATTGCCCGGCACCTGCGCAGCCTCGGCCTTTCCGCCCCGGAGATCCTCGCCGAGGATGCCGGTCACGGGTTCCTGCTGCTGGAAGATCTGGGCGATGATGTCTATGCCCGCCTGCTGCGCGACCAGCCGGAACTGGAACTGCCGCTTTACGAAGCGGCGGCGGATGTGCTGCTGCATCTTCAGTCCCGCCCGGCGCCGGCGGACCTGCCCGATCCCCGCGCGGGAGACTGGGCGGAGGCGGCGGGTTTCGCGCTCGACTGGTATCGGCGGGCGGTGAAGGGTGATACCGGGGACCGGGTGCGCTTCGTTGCGCTGCTGACCGACGCGCTGCATCGCCACGCCGACGGACCGCGTGTGCTGATCCTGCGGGATTTCCATGCGGAAAACCTGCTCTGGCTGCCCGAGCGGGCGGGGCTTGCACGGGTCGGCCTGCTGGATTTCCAGCTCGCCCAGATGGGCCAGCCGGGCTATGATCTGGTGTCGCTGCTGCAAGACGCCCGGCGTGACGTGGCACCACAGACCGAAGCTACCGTGCGCAGGCGATTCCAGCAGGCACTCGGGGTCACACAGGAATGCTTCGACACCGCTTATGCCACGTTCGGCGCGCAACGTGCGCTGCGTATCCTTGGCATCTTCGCGCGGCTTTGCCTCACTGCGGGCAAGCCCGGCTATCTGCGGCTGATCCCGCGTGTCTGGGACCAACTCTGGCGCAACCTTACCCATCCCGAACTGCGAGATCTGGCGGAACTGTGCCGCGATCTGCTGCCCGAACCCCATCCCGAAACCCTCCGGATCATCGAATCACAATGCGCCCCGACGCCCTGATGCTCTTTGCCGCCGGTCTTGGCACAAGGATGGGCGCCCTTACGGCAGCCCGGCCCAAGCCGATGATCGAGGTGGCGGGGCGACCACTGATCGACCATGCGCTCGATCAGGCCGGCGGAATCGCGCGCGTCGTGGTCAATCTTCACTACCGGCCCGATTGCATCCGCGCGCATCTGGAAGGCCGCCCCGGTATCGCCTTTTCCGACGAAAGCGACGAGATTCTGGAAACCGGCGGTGGGCTCCGGGCGGCGTTGCCGCTGCTGGGAGACGACCCGATCTTCACGCTCAATACCGATGCGGTCTGGACCGGGGCAAACCCGCTCGACGAGCTTGCCGCCGCCTGGCAGCCGGACCGGATGGATGCGCTGCTGTTGCTGCTACCCGCGCGCGAGGCCACCGGCTATCGCGGTGCCGGAGATTTCGTGCTGGATCCGCAAGGCCGGATCACGCGCGCCGCCGGGGCGGCAGGCCATGCCTATCTCGGCGCACAGATCGTGAAAACCGGACGGCTGCACGAGATCCCGGAGCGGGTGTTCTCGCTGAACCGAATCTGGGACATGGCGATTGCCGAGGGGCGCGCCTTCGGGACCGTGCACCGCGGTGGCTGGTGCGATATCGGCCGCCCGGAAGGGATCGCCCTGGCCGAAACGCTGTTGCGCGGAAGCGGCCATGTTTGAGCCGGGTGCCTCCCGGCTTTTCGCACTGCCCCCCGGAGCGGATTTCCCGATGGAACTGGTGCGCGGACTGCGGGACCGGCTGACGGGCCAACCGCCCGAAGCCATGGCGCAGGTGCAGCTTTTCGTGAACACCCGTCGGATGGCACGGCGCGTCACCGACATCCTCACCGAATCCGGCGCGGGATTTCTGCCGCGGATCCGACTGGTTACCGATCTGGCACCGGAGGCCGCCCTGGCCGGCATCCCCCCCGCCGTATCGCCGTTGCGGCGGCGGCTGGAGCTGACACAACTGGTGTCCCGGCTGCTCGACGCCGCCCCCGACCTTGCCCCGCGCACGGCGCTTTATGATCTCGCCGACAGCCTTGCCGGGCTGATGGACGAGATGCAGGGCGAGGGGGTCGACCCAGATGTGATCGCGACACTCGACGTCTCGAATCATTCGGCGCATTGGACGCGGACGCAGGCCTTCATGAGGATTCTGCGGCCGTTCTTCAGCACCGAGGAAGCGCCGGACCCCGAAGCGCGACGCCGCCGGGTGGTCGAGGGGCTGGCCGAGCACTGGAAAGCCGCGACGCCGCCGGATCCGGTCATCGTCGCAGGCTCCACCGCCTCTCGCGGGACAACGCTGCGTTTCATGCGGGCGGTCGCCGACCTGCCGCAGGGCGCACTGATCCTGCCGGGATATGATTTCGCCCTGCCGGACGCGATCTGGGACGGCATGGCCGACGCGCTGACCGCCGAGGATCATCCGCAATACCGCTTCCGTCGGCTGCTCGACACATTGGGGCGCAAACCGGACGAAGTCCTGCGCTGGACGGAAACACAACCGCCACACAGCCGCCGCAACGCGCTGGTCTCGCTGTCGCTTCGGCCGGCGCCGGTCACCGATCAATGGCTGGTCGAGGGTCAGGCTTTCAAGGACCTGCCGGAAGCCACCGCGGACCTGACGTTGATCGAGGCGGAAAACCTGCGGAAAGAGGCGCTGGCTATCGCGTTGATCCTGCGCAAGGCAGCCGAGGACGGACGACGCGCTGCCTTGATCACGCCGGATCGCAATCTGACGCGGCGGGTGTCGACGGCGCTGGATCGCTGGGGCATCCGGCCTGACGATTCTGCCGGGCGGCCGCTTGCACTCTCGGCGCCCGGCCGACTCCTGCGCCATGTCACCGGTCTGTTCGGACGGAAGCTGACGGCTGACGCTCTACTGATTGTGCTGAAACACCCGCTTGCCGCCTCGTCCGCCGGGCGCGGCACCCATCTACGGCTGACCCGCGATCTGGAACTGCACCTGCGCCGCCATGGCCCGCCCTTCCCCGACATGGCCATGTTACGAAGCTGGGCGGCAGCAAAAGGCGACCCCATGGCGCCCGATTGGGCCGAGTGGATCGCAACCGTCTTCCCACCGGCAGCGGCGGCAGACCGGGCACCGTTGGGTGATCTGCTGGACCTGCACCTCTCTCTCGCCGAGACACTGGCGCGCGGACCGTGGGGAGATGGCAGTGGCGAGCTTTGGGAGAAGGCGGCAGGAGAAGCTGCAAAAGTCTCTGTTACGGCGCTTAGAGACGAATCTTCGGCAGGTGGCAGCTTCGATGTTTCGGATTATCGGAACCTGTTCGACGCGATCCTCAATCGGGGAGAAGTGCGTGAAGAGGCTACGGTTCATCCCGACATCATGATCTGGGGCACGCTGGAAGCCCGGGTTCAGGGGGCGGATCTGGTGATCCTCGGCGGCCTGAACGACGGAAGCTGGCCGCAACTGCCATCGCCTGATCCGTGGCTTAACCGGCGAATGCGGAAGGATGCCGGGTTGCTTTTGCCGGATCGGAGCATCGGCCTTGCTGCGCATGACTATCAACAGGCCATCGCTGCGAAAGAGGTGGTTCTGACCCGGGCCCTGCGGGACGCCGATTCGGAAACCGTGCCGTCGCGCTGGCTCGGCCGGCTCACCAATCTGCTTGACGGGCTGCCGGGGGGCGGTGGACCGGAGGCGCTCGCCGCCATGCGGCAGCGAGGTACCGGATGGATCGCGCTGGCGGACAGGATCGAACAGCCGGCGGAAAGAGCTCAGCCGGCGCATCGGCCCGCACCGCGCCCACCCGCCGCGCACCGGCCTAAGGAACTTGCGCTGACCCGGATCTCGACGCTGATCCGGGATCCCTATGCGATCTATGCCCGCTACATATTGCGGCTACGAAAGCTGGATCCGCTCCATCGTGATCCAGATGTGCGGCTGCGCGGCTCTGTCCTGCATCTGGTGCTGGAGCGGTTCGTGACAGAACGAGGCCAGACAGACGAGGCAGAAGCTGCCCGTCTGATACGGATCGCTAAAGAAGTTCTTGTACAGGAAGTGCCGTGGCCCGCCGCGCGCCTTATATGGCTGGCCCGGATCGCGCGGGCCGCAGAGTTTTTCATCCGCCATGACAGCGCGGACGGCGGCGTTCCGGCAAGTCTGGAAAAGCGCGGCTCGATCAAGCTGGCTCCACTGGATTTCGTTCTGTCCGGCACCCCCGACCGGATCGACCTGCTGCCGGACGGCAGGCTGCATATCATCGACTACAAGACCGGAAGCCCGCCAACCAAGAAGCAGCAGGAACAGTTCGACAAGCAGCTTCTGCTGGCCGCGGGCATGGCGGAACGTGGCGCCTTCCCCGATATAGGCGCGGCCGAAGTGGCGCGAATTACCTATGTGGGCCTGGGCACGAACCCAAAGCTGGAAACCGCACCCCTGACCTCGGCGGAGATCGACAGGGTATGGGAAGGGCTGGTCCGGCTGATCCGCCGCTACGATTTGGCCGAGACAGGCTATACCGCGCGGCGGGCGGTATTTTCCAGCCGCTTTCCGGGTGACTATGACCACCTCTCCCGGTTCGGCGAGTGGGAAATGACCGATCGCGCCACGCCGGAGGATGTTCGATGACACGTTCAGCGGCCAGCGAGCGCCAGATTCAGGCGGCGCATCCGGGGCAATCCACCTGGCTTTCGGCGAATGCGGGGTCGGGCAAGACCCGGGTTCTGACCGACCGGGTGGCACGGTTACTGCTGTCGGGAGTGGAGCCGGCGCGCATTCTTTGCCTGACCTACACCAAAGCGGCAGCCTCGGAGATGCAGAACCGGCTGTTTCAACGGCTCGGCGAATGGGCGATGAAGCCCGAGCCGGAGTTGCGCGCCGCTTTGCGGGATCTCGGTATCGATGGTGATGTTTCACGTGAAACATTGGCCGAGGCGCGGCGGTTATTCGCGCGAGCCATTGAAACGCCGGGCGGGCTGCGCATCCAGACCATTCACAGCTTCTGTGCCAGCCTGCTGCGCCGGTTCCCACTTGAAGCCGGCGTGTCGCCGCAGTTCACGGAGCTGGATGACCGCGCCGCAAAGCTGATGCGCGCCGAGATCATCGAGGAGATGGCGGCGGGCCCGCAGGCGCATCTGGTGGCCGGGCTTGCTGATATTCACACCGGAGAAGATCTCGAAGGCCTCATGGCGGCGATCGTGGATCACTCTGAAACCCTTTCCCGACCACCGTCAGGCGCCGAACTTTACAAGCTGTTCGATCTGCCCGACGGGCTGACCATGAACGGCCTGCTGACCCGGGTTCTGCAAGGGGGAGAGAAAGCGCTTCTGGCCCAGACTGCAGAACTGCTTCTCACTGGCTCCACAAACGACATGCGGACCGGCCGGAAGCTGCTGGCAATCCGCTGGGACGGAAACGCTCTGGACGTCTTTTCGCAACTGGAAGATGCGCTACTGTTCGGAGACTCCAAGATCCCCGGCAAAAGCCATACGGCCAAGGGCGCAGCACTTGCCACCAAGGAAACCATGCCGAAGCTCGCCGCCCTCCGGGACCGGCTGGATGCGCTGATGCAGCGGGTCGAGGCCGCGCGTCCGCTGCGGCTGGCCTTGAAGACCGCGGATCATACCGCGCGCCTGCACCGCTTTGCCGAGGCGTTCCTGCCCATCTTCATCAAACGCAAGACCCTGCGCGGGGCCTTGGATTTCGATGATCTGATCCGGTGCGCCAAGGCTTTGCTGACGGATCCACGGGTCGCGCAATGGGTCTTGTTCCGGCTTGACGGTGGTATCGACCATATTCTGGTGGATGAGGCGCAGGACACCTCGCCCGATCAATGGCGGGTCATCGAACTGCTGGCGCAGGAGTTTACCTCCGGTGCCGGCGCGCGCGAGGTGGAGCGCACGATCTTCATCGTCGGCGATCAGAAGCAATCCATCTATTCGTTCCAGGGTGCCGATGTCGCGGCTTTCGCTCGAATGCGCGAGAGCTTTCGGAGCAAGCTGCACGCCATTCACGCCCCGTTTCAGGCGCTGGAGCTGGAATATTCCTTCCGATCCTCACCCGCCATCCTGCGGCTGGTTGACCAGACCTTCCCCGAGCATCTGCATGACAGCCTCGGCAATCCGTCCCATCACATCGCTTATCGGGATACCATGCCCGGCCGCATCGAGATATGGCCGCCGATCATCGCCGAATCGACCCCGGAAGACGAAGATTGGACAGATCCGGTCGACCTGATCTCTGATGCGCATCACACTGCGCTTCTGGCGCAGCGTATCGCCGAGCGGATCGGGCAGATCATTGCATCCGGCACGCATATTCCACAAGGCTCCGCCTCGCGCCCGGTTCATGCTGGAGATTTCCTGATCCTGGTTCGCCGCCGCTCCAACCTGTTTTCCGAGATTATCCGGGCCTGCAAAGCCGCGCGCCTTCCTATCGCCGGGGCCGATCGGCTGCATCTGGGCGGCGAAGTGGCGGTCAAGGACATCATTTCCCTGCTCACCTTCCTTTCGACCCCCGAAGACGATCTCTCTCTGGCCGAAACCCTCCGCTCTCCGCTTTGCGGCTGGAGCGAAGCGCAGCTTTACCACCTCGCCCAGCCACGCAAGGGCTACCTCTGGGAAGCACTGCGCGATCAGGCCGGCGAACATCCACAAACGGTGGATATGCTCCGGGATTTGCGCGATCAGGCCGATTTCCTCCGCCCTTTCGAACTGATCGAACGCGCATTGACCCGCCACGATGGCCGCCGCCGCCTTCTGGCCCGGCTGGGGGACGAGGCCGAGGATGGTATCGACGAATTGCTGGCGCAGGCGATGGCCTATGAGCATAATGATGTCCCGAACCTGACCGGCTTTCTGACCTGGCTTCAGGCGGATGAAGTAGCGGTCAAGCGGCAGATCGACGGGACCGGTCACAAAATCCGTGTCATGACGGTTCATGGCGCCAAGGGGCTGGAGGCGCCCATCGTGATTCTGCCGGATACCGCCGATACCACCCTGAATGATCGCGACGAGATCTATTCGATGGGGGATACCGCGGTCTGGCGTATGCCGGCGGACGAAAGCCCCGCTCCGCTCGTCACGATCCGGCAGGATCGCCAGCACCGCGCCCGAGCGGAGGAGATGCGTCTGCTCTATGTCGCACTGACGCGCGCGCAAAGCTGGATCATCACGGCTGCGGCCGGCAAACTCGCCTCCCAGACCCCATCTGCCGGAGGTGACAAGGTTCCCGCCTGGTATGACCTTGTCCGCGCCGGCGCGGAGCGTATCGGGGCAACCCCGACACCGGAAGGCGGGTTGACCTACGAAACCGGCACATGGCCTCCACCCGGAAATCCCGCTGAAGCCACACAAACCATCCCTATTCCTGCGGAAATCCCGGATTGGGCAACGCGCCCCGCCTCCCCTCCGACGCGCCCTCCTCGCCCGGTTTCGCCCAGCGACCTCGGCGGTACAAGGGCGCTGCCAGGCACCGCTGAAAGTGAGACGGCGAAGGTGCGGGGATCTCTGCTTCACCTGCTGCTGGAACACCTGCCGGGGTCGCCCGCCACATCCTGGGAGCAGATCGCATCATCCCTCATCCTTGACCCGCTCCTACGCCGTGAGCTGCTGGAGGAAGCCCGCCATGTTCTGGAAAGCCCGCAAACGCGGGCGCTTTTCATCGGGACGGCGCTGACCGAGGTTCCGGTTACCGCAGATCTCGATGGGCAGCGGATGTTCGGGATCATCGACCGGCTGCTGATCCACCCGGAAGAGGTGATCGCCATCGACTATAAGTCAAACACCGCCATTCCCGCCGGGCCCGGGGATGTTCCATCAGGGATCCGCCTGCAGATGCGGGCCTATCGCACGGCTCTGGCGCAGATCTATCCACTGCGCAGGATACGCACGGCAATCCTCTGGACCAGGAGGCCGAACCTCATGTGGCTGGATTGACCGCCCCTCAGCGTCGCTCGGCGAGGAACCGGTCAACCTCGGCCGCGGTGGGAATGGCAGCTACAGCACCGGGCCGGGTCACCTGCAAGGCAGAGGCCGCGGCGGCACGACGCATGGCGCTTCTGCGATCCAACCCGAGATCAAGCCCGGCGACCAGCGTTCCGATGAAGGTATCGCCTGCCCCGGTGGTATCGACCGGAACAACGGGGAAAGCCGGCATGAAAAGTGGCCCCGCTCCGGCGGAAATCCATTCCGCGCCCCGCGCCCCCCACGTGATCAGGCAATCGACCGGCGGCAGCGCACCTTCCGCCTCGCGTAATTCCTGCGCCTCAACCTCGTTCATCACCAGCAGCGAGACATAGGGCAACACCAGGCGCAGCGCCGCGATCTCGAACGGTGCCGCGGAATAGACCACTCGCATACCCCGCCCCTGCGCCTGACGCGCCGCCTCCATCTGCGAGGATGTCTCATTCTGAAGCAGAAGACTGTCCGCCGGCGCCGCCTCCATCAGTGCTGCCGTCACCTGATCCGGCGAAACCATTCGGTTGGCGCCGGAAAACAGCACGATGTTGTTTTCGGCGTCTGGGCTGACATAGATGATGGCATGGCCAGTCGGCACTTCGACCCGGATCACCTGCCGCAGATCGGCCCCCGCCTCCGCCAGGATCGCCAGGATCCAGTCACTATTCGGCCCGATAGCGCCGATATGCCGACAAACCGCGCCCGCCCGCGCGACTGCAACCGACTGGTTTGCCCCCTTGCCGCCCAGCCCCTGCGCATAGTCCAGTGCCGGCAGCGTTTCACCGGGCCGGGGAAGGTGCGGCACATGATAGACGTGGTCGATATTGATCGAGCCGAGATTGTAGACCGCCACCGCCTCCCCCCGTCGCCGTCAACCGATCTTGCAGGCGGCCATGACCGCCATATTCAGAATATCGTTCGCCGCCGCGTTGGTCGAGCAGATCTGGATCGGTTTCTTCACCCCGGTCAGGATCGGCCCGATCACCGTGGCGCCCGCCATCTCCTGCATCAGCTTCACCGAGATCGAGGCCGAATGCCGTGCCGGCACCACCAGGATATTCGCCGGGCTGGACAGCCGGCAGAACGGATACTGCGCCATCTGATCCGGATTCAGCGCCACATCAACGATCATCTCGCCCTCATATTCGAAATCGACCCGCATCTGATCCAGCACACGCGGCGCCATATGCATCTTCGTCGCTCGCTCCGACACCGGATAGCCGAAGGTCGAGAAGCTGACAAAGGCCACGCGCGGCTCCATCCCCGGATTGCGGGCAACCCCGGCAGCCTTGGTGGCGATGACAGCCAGATCCTGCTCGTCCGGCCATTCATGCACCAGCGTATCGGTGATCAGCACGATCCGGTCCTTGTGTAACACCCACCGCACCGTCCGACGCCTCGGCATCGAAGACATGGTTGATCAGGTTCATCACATGCGCCGACTTGCGGGTCACCCCTGCGACCAGACCGTCGCCATGAACATGGGCCAACATCCATGCGGCGAAGACATGCCGATCGCGGGCGGCAAGACGGTATATATCGTGCCGGTCGAAGCCCTCGCGCTGGAGTCGGCGGTAAAGGAAATCCCTGTATTGGTCGAGATGCCTCGTATTGGCGGCGTTGACCACCTCAAGCTCACGCACCGCCTCGGGCAGACCCGCCGTTTTCAGCTTTTCACGCACGTCCGCATCGCGGCCTACGATGAGCGCCCTGCCCAGCCCGGCGCGCTGATAAGCCACTGCCGCGCGCAAGACGCGAGTATCGTCCCCCTCGGCGAAGATCATGCGAGCCTGCGCCTGCCGCGCCCGCGCATGAACACCCTGCAAAATCGAGGCCGTCGGATCCATCCGCGACTTCAGATTCAACTCATAGGCGTGCAGATCGACGATCGGGCGGCGCGCGACGCCGGTGTCCATACCGGCCCTGGCCACGGCAGGCGGGATCACATAGATCAGCCTCGGGTCGAATGGCGTCGGGATGATATAGTCCCGGTTGAAGCTGAGCTTGCGGCCATAGGCCATCGCCACCTCGTCCGGCACATCCTCGCGGGCCAGCATGGCCAGTGCGCGAGCACAGGCGATCTTCATCTCGTCATTGATTGCCCGGGCATGAATGTCGAGCGCGCCCCGGAACAGATAAGGAAAACCCAGGACATTGTTCACCTGGTTCGGATAATCACTGCGCCCCGTCGCCACGATAGCATCGGCGCAGCCTCTTTCGGCGTGATTTCCGGATCGGGGTTCGCCATGGCGAAGATCACCGGATTGCCGGCCATCAAGGCCACCATCTCCGGTGTCACCGCCCCCCTTGGCGGAGACCCCGAGGAAGACATCCGCCCCCGCATCGCCTCTTCCAGCGTACGGGCATCGATCCGGGCGGCATGGGCCGACTTCCACCGGTTCATCCCTTCGGTGCGGCCCTGCCAGATCATACCCTTGGTGTCGCACATGATGCAGTTATCATGCCGTGCCCCCATGGCTTTGAGCAGTTCAAGGCAGGCGATCCCTGCCGCGCCCGCGCCGTTCAGCACGATCTTCACATCCGCGATCTTCTTGCCGCTGATCTCCAACGCGTTGATCAGACCGGCAGCACAGATCACGCTGCGTCGCCATCGGAGTCGGGGCGACGATATCGTATTTGCCGGGGCACGGCTCAAGGTGATAGGCGAGCGCCTCCTCGGCGGTGATCCTGCTCTTGGTCATCGGGGGCCATCCTGGGGAAGCTCCCGCTCCTCTTAACGCCCCGGCCATGGCTTGCCGGCGCCGCATTGCCGCTTTTCCCTGCGAGAGCCGTTTTGTAGGGTCGTCATGCCGGCAGGGAGATGAACGGGTGAGCGACGACAGCGTGACGCCGATGATGGCGCAATATCTGGAGATCAAGGCGCAATATGCCGATGCGATCCTGTTCTACCGGATGGGCGACTTCTACGAGATGTTCTTCGACGATGCGGTGGCCGCCTCGGAGGCGCTTGACATCGCCCTGACACGGCGCGGCTTCCATCTGGGCGAACCGATCCCGATGTGCGGGGTTCCGGTGCATTCAGGCGACGGCTACCTGCTCACCCTGATCCGCAAGGGTTTTCGCGTCGCCATCGCCGAGCAGATGGAAGACCCGGCGGAGGCGAAGAAACGTGGATCGAAATCTGTGGTCCGGCGCGATGTGGTGCGGCTGGTCACCCCGGGCACGCTGACCGAGGATTCCCTGCTTGAGGCACGACGGCACAATTTCCTTTGTGCCTGGACCGAAATCCGTGACGAGGGGGCGTTGGCCTGGACCGATATTTCCACCGGAGAGTTGCGGGTGATGCCCTGCCCACGCACGCGGCTGTCGCCGGAGCTGGCCCGGCTCGCCCCGCGCGAGGTGCTGATCAGCGAGGCGCTGGAAAGCGAGGCCGGCCCCGTGATTGCGGATCTGGGCGCCGCGGCAACGGTGATCGCGCGAACGGGTTTCGACTCTGCGGGAGCCGAAAGGCGTCTCTGCACGCTGTGGCAAGTCGGCACGCTGGAAGCGTTCGGCACATTCGGGCGGGCAGAATTGGCGGTGATGGGGGCGTTGGTCGACTATCTGGACCTCACTCAGCGCGGCAAACTGCCGCTTCTCCGCCCACCGCTGCGTGAATTGCCGGGCGGCGCCATGCAGATCGACGCCGCGACACGACGCAATCTGGAAATCACCTCGGCGCTTTCCGGCGGGCGGGCGGGCTCGCTGCTCGATACCGTGGACCGGACGGTTACCGCTGGCGGGGCGCGGCTGCTGGAGCGGCGGCTTTCCGCCCCCTCCTGCAGCCTGGACCTGATCCGCCGCCGGTTGGACGCCGTGGAATTCCTGCTCGACCAGCCGCGCCAGCGCGGGGATCTGCGCGACGCGCTGCGGCGCGTGCCAGACATGGATCGGGCCCTTTCACGGCTTGCGCTGGATCGTGGCGGCCCGCGCGACCTCGCGGCGATTCGCAATGGCCTTGGTCAGGCGGCATTGATTGCGGCGATGATCACGGGATCGGAGGAGGCGCTCCTTGCCCAGGCGGCCAGCGGTCTTGTCGAAAATGATGATCTGATTTCTGTTCTGGATCAATCACTTGTGGCGGAGCCTCCGCTTCTGGCGCGCGACGGCGGCTTCATCGCTGGCGGTTTCGACGTGGAATTGGACGAAACGCGGCGGCTGCGCGACGAAGGCAGAAGCGTGATTGCCGGGATGCAGGCCGATTTTGTCACACGAACGGGAATACAGAGCCTGAAGATCAAACATAATAATGTGCTCGGCTATTTCATCGAAACCACCTCGACCCATGCCGAGAAGATGCTGGCCCCACCGCTGAATGAGACCTTCATCCACCGGCAGACCACGGCAAATCAGGTGCGCTTCACCACGCTGGAGTTGAGCGCACTGGAAACACGCATCCTGAATGCCGGCAATCATGCGCTGGAAATCGAGAAGCGGCATTTCGCCCTGTTGCGGGGGGCAGTCCTCGCAGCAGCGGGACAAATCGGTGTCGCAGCGGCAGGACTGGCTGAACTCGACCTCGCCGCAGGCTTTGCAGAGCTCGCAGCGACAGAGGACTGGGTGCGGCCGCAGGTTGACGCCTCCCATGCCTTCCAGATCGAGGGTGGTCGGCACCCGGTTGTCGAAAAAGCACTGCGGCGGCAAGGGAGCGGGTCTTTCGTAGCCAATGATTGCCTGCTGACCACCGAGCAGATTCCCGCCATCTGGCTGCTGACCGGGCCGAACATGGCCGGCAAGTCGACCTTTCTGCGCCAGAACGCCTTGATCGCGATTCTGGCGCAGGCGGGCTCCTATGTGCCGGCACGGGCCGCGCATATCGGCCTGGTGAGCCAATTGTTCAGCAGGGTCGGCGCCTCGGACGATCTGGCACGCGGGCGCTCCACCTTCATGGTGGAGATGGTAGAGACCGCCGCCATCCTGAACCAGGCAGACGAACGCGCGCTGGTGATCCTCGACGAAATCGGGCGCGGCACCGCGACCTATGACGGCCTCTCCATAGCCTGGGCGACGCTGGAGCATCTCCATAACGTCAACCGCTGCCGCGCCCTGTTCGCGACGCATTACCATGAGATGACGGCGCTGGCCGGAAAGCTTCCCGGGGTGGAGAATGCCACCGTTTCCGTGAAGGAATGGCAGGGCGAGGTGATTTTCCTGCATGAGATCCGCAAGGGGGCAGCGGATCGCTCCTATGGCGTGCAGGTGGCGCGGCTGGCCGGTCTGCCCGGTTCGGTGATCGAGCGGGCGAAGGCGGTGCTGGAGATGCTGGAGGCAGGCGAGCGGTCCGCCGGTGCGAGACAGCGCGCCCTGATCGACGACCTGCCGCTGTTCCGGACCGCCCCGCCTACGCCCCCGAAACCGGAGGCCGGACCGTCTGCCATTGAAGCGCAGCTGCGATTGGTCAATCCTGACGACCTGTCTCCGATGGCGGCGCTGAAGCTGATCTATGACATGAAACAGGCGCTGGCCGACTAGCCGGCGCCCGGATGTTTCACGTGAAACACTCCCGCTTCAGCCTGCAGTGTTGGAGCTGACGCCAACCTGTGCCGGACGGAGCAGGCGGTCATGGAGGGTGAAGCC
>JAIRJX010000262.1 GCA_031260425.1 Gemmobacter sp. | reverse complement strand
TGGCTGTGGCGACCCGGGCGTCGGGCGCCGGTGCCCAGGGGCTGGAAGGCGGAAACTTCACGCCGGAGGTTGTGCTGGATGCATTCGGCATGGCGCAGGATCCGGGCGTGCTGCCCGGTGTGCCGGGCGAGCGGCTGGCCGCCGGGATACCGGGGCCGGACCTGCCGCCGGGCCTCTATGCCGGCGAGGAGCGGCAGGTGGCGCTGAACGTCATCAGTGCCGAGACCCGGCTGGACCCGTTCATCTGGCCCGCGCGGATCCCCGTCGAAGGATCGGGGACAGAGCGCGAGACGTCGCTCAAAGGCGGTTTCCTCGCTGCGGCGCTGCTGCTGCTGCTGGCCGATATCCTGGCGGCACTGCGGCTTTCCGGGCGGCTCACGGCGCTGGTCCCGGTGCTGCTGGCCGCATTGCTGCTGCCGGCAGGCGGGGCGCGGGCGCAAGGTGACGACGCCTTCGCGCTTGCTGCCACCGCCGAGGTGCGGCTTGCCTATGTGTTGAGCGGCGATGCGCGGGTTGACGATACGGCGGCGGCGGGGCTGCGCGGCCTCGGGATGCGGCTTTCCGAGCGCACCACGGTGGAGCCCGGCGCACCGATGGCCGTGGATCTGGAACGCGACGACCTTGCCTTCTTTCCCTTCCTCTACTGGCCGGTGACCGCCGACCAGCCGCTGCCTTCGGTTGCCGCCTACCGCAAGCTGAACGATTATCTGCGCAGCGGTGGCCTGATCCTGTTCGATACCCGCGATGCAGGCCTCGCGGGGGGCCAGTCGGCCGAAGGCAGGCGGCTGCAACTCATCGCTTCGGCGCTCGACATTCCGCCGCTGGAGACGGTGCCGACGGACCATGTGCTGTCGCGCACCTTTTACCTGCTGCAGGATTTCCCCGGTCGCCAGACCGGACCCGTCTGGGTCGAGGCGGCGCCGCCCGATGCCGAACAGGCCGAGGGGATGCCGTTTCGCAACCTCAATGACGGGGTGACACCGGTTGTGATCGGCGGCAATGACTGGGCCTCGGCCTGGGCGGTGGACGGGCAGGGCATCCCGCTTTATCCGGTCGGGCGCGGCTCGGGCGGCGAGCGGCAGCGCGAGATCGCCTATCGCTTCGGGATCAACCTCATCATGTATGTGCTGACCGGCAACTACAAATCCGATCAGGTTCATGTGCCGGCGCTTCTGGAAAGGCTGGGGCAATGACGGTGGGCGGTCTCGTCTTCGATCCGCTGCTGGGCTGGCCCGTCATTGCGGCACTGGCGGCAGCGGCACTGGCGCTTTGCGCGCTGGCGGTCTGGCGCGGGCTTGCGGGATGGCCGTTTCGCATCGGTGCGGCGCTCGCCCTGCTGGCGGCGCTGGCCAGTCCCGCTATTCAGGAGGAGGATCGCGCGCCTCTTTCCGACATCGTGATTGCCGTGGTGGACGAGACGGCAAGCCAGGGCGTTTCCGACCGCAAGGTGCAGACCGAGGCGGCGCTGGTGGCGCTCCGCGCCAAGGTTGCCGCGCTCCCCGGAACCGAATTGCGCGTGGCGCGGGTGAGGGACGCGCCCGAAAACGGCGGCTCGCCTGTCATGGCGACGCTGGCCGAGGCGCTGGCTGCGGAACCTCGCGCCCGCGTGGCCGGCGCGGTGATCCTGTCTGATGGGCAGGCACATGATGCCGCCCTTGCGCCACCGATGCCTGCGCCGATGCATCTGCTGCTGACCGGGCATGCGGGCGACTGGGATCGCAGGCTGATCGTGAAGAATGCCCCTGCCTTCGCCATTCTGGGTGAGCCGGTGACGCTGACCCTGCGGGTGGAGGATGAGGGTGCGGCGCCGGAGAGCGAGGGGGCGGTAGCCGATCTCTCCATCGCCATCGATGGCGGCGAGCCGCAATGGTATTCTGCCCCGGTGGGCGAGGATCTGGACCTGTCGGTCACCCTGCCGCATGGCGGACAGAATATCCTGCAATTCGAACTGGCAGAGGCGCCGGGGGAACTTACCACCCGCAACAACGCCTCGGTCACCACGATCAATGGCGTGCGCGACCGGCTACGCGTACTGCTGGTCTCGGGCGAGCCCCATGCCGGGGAGCGGGTCTGGCGCAACCTCCTGAAGTCAGACCCTTCGGTCGATCTGGTGCATTTTACCATCCTGCGGCCGCCGGAAAAGCAGGATGGCATCCCGGTGGAAGAACTGTCGCTTATCGCCTTTCCGACCAGGGAGCTTTTTGTCGAGAAGATCGACGAGTTCGACCTCATCATCTTCGACCGTTACCGGCTGCGGGGCATCCTGCCGCTGTCTTATCTGGAAAACGTGCGGGACTATGTCACTCGTGGCGGCACTGTGCTGGTGGCGGCGGGGCCGGAATTCGGCGCGGCAGACAGCCTCTGGCGTTCTCCTCTGGCCGAGATCCTGCCGGTCGTCACCACCAGTCGTGTGCTGGAAGGCGGCTTCCGACCGAAGCTCACCCCGCTTGGCCAGCGCCACCCGGTGACGCAAGGGCTGGAGGCGCTGGCGCCGAAAGGTGGCTGGGGCCGCTGGTTCCGCCAGATCGAGATCGCGGCGCGCGGCCAGGGTCAGGTGGTGATGGAGGGTGCGGAAGGCAAGCCGCTCCTCGTGCTTGCGCGCGAGGGCGAGGGGCGGGTGGCGGTGCTGGCCTCCGATCACGCCTGGCTCTGGGGCCGTGGCTATGAGGGGGGCGGGCCCCAGCTTGAGCTCCTGCGGCGACTGGCGCACTGGATGCTGAAGGAGCCGGAGCTGGAGGAGGAGACGCTGACCGCGCTTCCGGATGCCGAAGAGCGGCAGTTGACGGTGACGCGGCGCACGTTGTCCGAAGCGCCGCCGGGCCCGGCCACCGTTACCGGCCCGGATGGCGCGGAAACCCCGCTCATGCTCACCCCGCACGCGCCGGGGCATTTCGAAGCCACGATGCCTGCGCCGCAGGTCGGCCTTTACCGCATTCGGCAGGACGAACTGGAAACCGTGGTGGCCCTCGGCCCGCCCGCGCCGCGCGAATTCGAGCAGACCATCGCGTCCGACGCCGTGTTGCGCCCGGCGGTCGAGGCTGCGGGAGGCGGCGTGCTGCGGTTGGAGGACGGTTTCCCGGACCTGCGCCGGGTCGGTGGGGACCGCACTGCTGCCGGGCGCGGCTGGATCGGCATCACCCCGCGCGGTGCTTTCCTCACGCAGGATGTGCGGGTGGCGGCACTTCTGCCGGGCTGGGCCTGGCTGCTGATCGCCGCCACGCTGGCGCTCGTTGCTTGGCTGCGTGAGGGGGGGCGGGGACCGGGAAAGCCTGCCTCGTGACACCTGCCTGCCGTGGCATGGTGTTCCCGGCGGCTCCCCGGGAACACTGGCTTTTCGCGGGATTTTTCAGGTGAAGGCCCTGATGATGGGGGGCTGGTGTCGGGTCAGGCCGGATCGGCGGTCATCCGGGGCCTATGTGGTTCCTTGGCAATATCATTTGCCTCCGCCTCTGATGCTTCAGCAACGAAAGGCAGTGCCTGATCGCGGAGAGGCGCCTGCTGCGATTGTGGCCGCCGCTTTATGGTGTAACTCTGCCCAGCTCCGATCCCCACGCCAATCTCCCCGAACCGCCGGGGGACGGTCGGGCACTGCCCGGCGGTGCAGCACCTTGTTCCGGGTATGGGGAGGGGCTCACACAGGGGTGAGCCTTGGGGGCACTGCCTTCGCCTTCCACACCCAGCCCATGATCGAGCACTGCTCTCGGTCGTTCGGGATGCGAAGGCGGTGCGATGGTTTCGCCAAGGGACTGCATGAGCTCGCCGATGTCCGCCGATCCCGATCATACCTTCGCCATCTTGACCTTTTCGCCCCGGTTGCGCAGTTTGCCCGAAGTATCGAAAGGGCCCCGTCTTGGCTGTCACCGCCCCGTTTTCCCGCTTCGAATGGATGATCGCCTGGCGCTACCTGCGGGCTCGTCGCGCCGAAGGCGGGATCAGCGTGATGACCTGGATCAGCGTCATCGGCATTGCGCTGGCGGTCTTCGCGCTGATTGCCACCATGGCGGTGCGCGCGGGCTTCCGGGCGGAATTCGTGAACTCGATCCTCGGTGCCAACGCCCATGTCACGGTCTATAGCACCGGGGAGGTGGACGCATCGGGTCGGATGCAGCGCGGCTTCACCGATTACGCCGAACGCGCCGGACGCATCCGCGCCGTTCCCGGTGTCATCCGTGCCGCACCAATCATCCGGGGGCAGGTGATGGGCACCGCAAACGGCGTCAATGCCGGGGTCGAGGTTTTCGGCATGGCGCCCGAAGACGTGACCGCCGTGCCGAGCCTGACTTCGGGCGGCGACGATTTCGGTGATCTCGCGCGCCTGCCCGAGGGGATCGCGCTTGGCTCCGGCCTTGCGCGCGAGCTCAACGTCACGGTGGGTGACCGCATCCGGCTGATTTCGCCTGATGGGGTCAAGACCGCCTTCGGCACCTCGCCGCGCGTCAATGCCTATGAGGTGGTGCAGGTCTTCACCACCGGCAGCCCCGATATCGACCGCATCCGCGCCTATCTGCCCTTCGCCGAGGCGCAGAGCTATTTCAACCGCGAGGGGCGCGCGGACGAGATCGAGGTGGCGGTAGCCGATCCCGACCATGTCGAACGCTATGAGCTGCCGCTTCTCGCGGCGGCGGGTGAGGGCGCGCTGCTCTGGACCTGGCGCGACAGCGCCGGCAACTTCCTTCAGGCACTGACGGTGGAGGACCGGATGATGTTCATCCTGATGTCGATCCTCGTGCTGATTGCGGCGATGAACATTATCTCGGGCCTCGTCATGCTGGTGAAGAACAAGGGGCGCGATATCGGCATCCTGCGCACTGTGGGGCTGACCGAGGGCTCCGTGCTGCGGGTGTTTTTCATCTGCGGTGCGCTGACCGGGCTTGCCGGCACGGTGCTGGGGATCGCGCTGGGCTGC
>JAIRJX010000027.1 GCA_031260425.1 Gemmobacter sp. | reverse complement strand
GCGATCTGACCATCCGCTGGGTGCGGCGGGATCGCTCTCTCGCCGCCGACAACTGGAACGCGGTCGAGATCCCCATGACCGAGTCCAGCGAGGCGTGGCAGGTCCAGATCCTCGACGGGATGACGGTCCTGCGATCCTTGACAGCTTCGACCACCAGCGCGCTTTACACCTCCGCGCAGCAGACCGCTGATTGGGGTGCACCGCTCGAGCCGGGCGCTGCTCTCGATATCCGCATTGCCCAGATCGGGCAGGCATATGGCGCGGGCGCTGCCCCCGTCACCACCCTCTGGTTCTAAGCAGGAGACCATCATGTCTGAGACCACAGCGCATATGGCGCTGCCCTTCATCATGGCCGCGCAGGCCCAGAAGCACGTCACCCATAACGAGGCGCTGCGGCTGCTCGACGGCATCGCCCAGCTTGCGGTCCTCGATCGCGACCTGACCGATCCGCCGGCCAGTCCGGCAGAGGGCGCGCGCTATATCCCGGCCAGCGACGCGACCGGGGCATGGTCGGGGTGGGACGGCAGCATCGCCTATTGGATCGATGGAGCATGGATGCGGATACTGCCCGCAGCCGGCTGGCTGGCATGGGTCGTGGACGAGGCCGTATTGTTGGCATTCGACGGTGCGGCATGGATTTCGACTGCGCCGACAGTGCTGCAGAACCTTGCTCTGCTGGGCGTCGGCACCACGGCCGACCCGGCCAACCCATTCTCGGCCAAGCTCAACGCCGCACTCTGGACGGCGAAGACCGTCGCGGAAGGCGGCACCGGCGATCTGTTCTACACCATGAACAAGGAGGCCGCCGGTCGCGACCTCGGGCTCACCCTGCAGACCGCCTACGTTACCAAGGCGCTGATGGGCCTCTTTGGTTCGGACAGGTTCCGGCTCGCGGTCTCCGCAGACGGCAGCAGCTTCTTCGACGGGCTGATCGTCGACAACGCCACCGGCATCGTCGACCAGCCCCGGCTGCCGCGGTTCAAGGGCCATACCAACTACGACAACTATGTCGCCGTCGACACCTGGACGAAGGTGGGCATCAACAACACCGACTACAATGACCAGGGTGCGTTTGATGCCGGCAACAACCGCTTCGTCGCGCCGGTCGCCGGCACGTATCTGTTCGGCGCCACGCTGCTCTACAAGGTCAACTCCAGCACCAATGCGCGGATGCGCGGCCGGCTGGTGCTGAACGGCAGCACGGAAGTCCGGGGATCGCGGGGCGAGATTTCCGGCGCGCACGCCTCCGAGTCGACCGCGCTCTGGCTGCAGACCATGGCGCCGCTCGCGCAGGGCGACACCGTCGAGTTGCAGGGCACCTTTCGCACGGCCGACGGGTATTTCGCCGCCGACCATACGTCCTTCTGGGGCGCGAAGATCGGCTGAGAGGCCGGAGGGAGAAACCATGACACCACCCCGTTCCGATCAGGGATTCATCCGAACGCCCGATGCCGAGTTCGAAGCCATCCTGACCCGCGCAGCGGAGGAAGGCGCCAGACGCGCGCTGGCGAACGTCGGTCTCGATGGCGAGGAGGCCGCGCTCGACATCCGCGACCTGCGGTCCTTGCTGGATTGCATCCGCTTCGTTCGGCGCACCGCCGTGCAGACGGCTGTCCATCTCATCACCACCGGCTTGATGCTGGCTCTGCTCGCCGGGATCGCGATTAAGCTCAGGATCTTCGGCAGCAGCCCGTAGCCCCGCACCGCCTCAACCCATCGGCCCATCTGTACCCGCCCTTTGGCGGGTTTTTCGTTTTTGGAGGATCCTCATGACCACGACCTTCTACCGCCACTGGCGCGATGTGCCGGGCAACACTTGGCGTTGGCCCAACTTCTCGCCTGCCGAGATCGCCTGCCGCGGCACCGGCAAGCTGCGCGTAAACGCGGATGCGCTCGACCGGCTGCAGGCGCTGCGCACCGCGCTGGGCAAGCCCCTGATCGTGACCTCGGGCTATCGCAGCCCCGAGCATAACCGCCGCGTCGGCGGGACCACCGCCTCGAAGCACATGGAAGGCGCCGCCTTCGATATCTCGATGGCGAACCACGATCCGGCCACGTTCATCGCCGCGGCGCAGCGGGTCGGGTTCAGGGGGATCGGCACCTATCCCCGGTCCAATTTCGTCCATATCGACACCGGCCCCGCGCGGGTCTGGGGCGATCCCTTCCCCGCGCGGGCCTCGGCATTCGCGCCCGATCAGGCCCCGGCCCGCGAACACCTCGCCGACAGCCGCACCATCAAGGGCGGCGGCGTGGCCGGTGTCGGCACGGTCGGCGCGGCGGGTGTCGAGGTGGCGCAGCAGGCGCTGGCCGAGGCGCAGGGCGCGATCCAGCCCATGATGCCGTATCTCGACAGCCTGCGCTGGGTGTTCGTCGCCCTCGCGCTGGGCGGGACCGCGGTCACCATCTACGCCCGACTGGACGACTGGAAGCGGGGGCGGCGGTGATCGCCGTTCTCGCCTCGCTGTGGCGGCGGGCGCTGCCCTGGCTGGCTCTCGCCGCCGCCATCCTCCTGTTCATCCTCGGCGCGCGCCGCACCGGCGAGAAGGTCGGGCGCGCGGCCGAGCGCCTGGAAAACATCGAAAGGACAAACGATGCGCTTCGCCGGATGCTGGAAGCCGGGGCTGACCGCCCTCGGGATCGCGATGACCTTGTCCAGCGGTTGCGAGAAGGCGGTTTCTGACCACGCCGCCTGCCCGCCCGTGGTCGAGTATCCGACCGAGTTCCAGCAGCGGGCGGCGGCAGAGGTCGAGGCGCTGCCGCCCGGCGCGGCGATCGAGGGGATGCTCGCCGACTATCACATCATGCGGCGGCAGGCACGGATGTGCGAGTGAATTTCGGGGCAGGCATGGCCTCACGGGAAGCGTCAAACGCCTCGACCGCAGGATCATGCCCGGCCCGGTTCATTGATCTACAGTTTCAAAAAGCGGCTGGGATTCGCTGCGCACGATGATCGCACAGAAGGCCCCGATCTGTCGCGCGCCTGCACGAAGGTGGTCTTTCTAATCACGCCGCTTACCCACTGTTGGTCGAGTATCCCACCCGCAGCAGCGACGCGTGGCAGCATAGGGCGAGGCCCCGCTGGACAGCACGGTGATCGACGGGATGCTGGCTGACTGCTACATCATGCGGGTGCAGGTCTGAGCGTGTCTTGTTGAGGACCATCGTAAGGATGCTTCGGCCCGGGCCTTGAGGTACCTCAGCGCCCATCGGGCAGTTTGTATCACAGCCCAGCACAAGCCGCTTGAGCCCTTAGCCAAAAATCGCTACCATCGCGCGACGGTGATGCTTGGCTTATTCGCCAAATTAATGAAATGAGAATAAGAAACGTGTATCGTGACAAAAGGGCAGCGCGAATCTCATCTAACGGCAATTGACTTATTTTGTGGCGCCGGGGGCCTGACCCTCGGATTAAAAAATGCTGGCTTTAGAGTGCTGGCAGGCGTTGAATTAGAAGATGTTCCTGCGAACACTTACAGGGTGAATCATCCTGAAGCACTTTGCCTCCAAAAAGACATTCGGAAATTAGGCGCGGCGCAATTGCTGAAGTCACTCGGACTGAAGCGGGGCCAACTCGACCTGCTCGCGGGATGCCCACCGTGCCAAGGATTTTCGACGCTTCGGACCAGAAAAAAGATACGGGCGGTCGCCGATGAAAGAAACGACCTCTTATTCGAGTTTCTCCGTATGGTGGAAGCGCTTTCGCCCCGTGCGATAATGATGGAAAATGTCCCCGCACTCGCCGAAGACGAGCGAATGCGAAATTTCGTAAAGTGTATTTCAAGGCTCGGGTACCGGGTCAACCGTAAGAACGTGCAAGTAGTGGACGCGGCCGAGTATGGTGTGCCCCAGCGGCGACTGAGGATGATCCTTCTCGCCTCTAAGGCGGGTCAGATCCAAAACGCCGAGCGAACCGTAACCATGACGGTTCGCCAGTGCCTCGAAAGCGTTGGCCTCAAACCTGTTGGAGAGGCAAGCGACCCGCTGCACGATCACAAACCCAATCGCACTGAACGAGTGCAGGACATAATTCGCAACATCCCAAAAGATGGCGGTTCGCGCAGCGCCCTGCCGGATCACCTCGTGCTTCCTTGCCACAAGAGAAAGTCGTCGGGCTTTCGCGACGTATACGGTCGCATGGCATGGGACAAAGTTTCCCCTACTATCACTGGTGGTTGCGGCAACCCTTCTAAGGGGCGTTACCTGCACCCAGAAGAAGATCGTGCCATCAGCCTTCGAGAGGCGGCGCTTTTGCAAACATTCCCTGCAGACTACCAGTTCGACCTTTCCAAGGGGCGCGACAAGGTAGCTTTGATGATCGGCAACGCTCTTCCCCCCGAATTTATCAGGCGACACGCCGTCGCGATAGCACAATCCCTCTCATTGGATGACTAATATGACGACCAGCACCCAACTCCATTTAGGATTTCATGGCCGCATAATAGAACACATCGGCATCCAAATGTACCAGAGTCCGACCGCCGCGCTGGCGGAGATCGTGTCTAACGCATGGGACGCCGACGCCACTGAGGTGGATATTTCGTTCAATTTTGACGCTGATCGCAAGTCTGACTGGACCATCACTGTTCAGGACAATGGGAACGGCATGACGAAGGACGAATGCCAGCAGAAATTTCTTAGTGTCGGCTTTAATCGGCGTGAACAGGACGGCCCTAAGGCCACCTCAGTTCATAAATTGCGCCCACTGATGGGACGCAAGGGAATCGGAAAATTTGCTGGATTCGGCATTGCCCGCTTTATCAAGATCGACACAGTGAGCAAGGAAACGGGAGAACAGACAGTATTCGAGTTGGATCAAGAGGTAATACGGAAAGGCGATAGCTACGTTTCGACAAGTGCACTGGATATCGAGGCCACCCATTCCAAAGGCGTGCCGACTGGCAAACACGGAACCAAGATAACACTGCGTGACCTCGACCTGAACCGCCGAATACCCGTGGAGCAATTTCGTGCCTCGCTGGCTCGTCGTTTTCTCATCAATAGCACCGCAGACGAATTTGCCATTAAAGTGGACAATGTTGCCATTTCAGACAGTGCAGACCACGCTAACGTAGAGATGAGCTTTCCGCGCGATTTGCCGGATACTGATAAGACCGAACGTGGCGTCACGGTGGATAGCGAAGGCTGGGGCACTGAAGTAATTGCCGAGGGCAAGGTGGTGCACTGGCGCGTTCAATTCTTCAAGGAATTGGTGAAGAACGAGGAACTGTTCGGCATAACGATATTTGCACACAAGAAGTTGGCGCAGCGCCCCTTCATGTTTAACTTATCCGGCGGCTTAGCCAGTCAGGCCGGACCCGAGTATATGTCGGGTCAAGTTGTGGCCGACTGGGTGGACGAGTTTGGTGATGACGTGATATCAACGGAACGCCAGAGATTGCGCTGGGAACACCCCGAATTGTCAGAATTGCAAGACTGGGGTCAGAAGCTAATTCGCAGGTTGCTTTCTATTTGGAAGAGCAATCGCAATAGCGAAAAATTAAGACTATTGGAAACCAAGGTTGGCGCATTTTCCGAACGGCTGAAGGCGCTCGGCTCCGAGGCGACAACCGTGCGCACTGCACTGACTAAACTCGCTCAGGTGGAAAAGATATCTTCGGACCAGTTTCAAGACTTGGGTTCAGCGATCCTGTTGGCATGGGAGGGAGGTAGGCTCAAGGGTTTGATTGAGAAGATCGCGCGAACGGATGAAATGGACGAAGCAGAGTTGGTCGGAATTCTCGCAGAAGCCAACGCTATCACTGCGCTCCATACAGCGGAGACTGTCAACGCCAAGCTACAGGCTATCAACGGTCTGGAAGCTAGAATTTCACGAAAGGAATTGGAAAATGCGGTCAGGGATTACATCGCACAAAACCCTTGGCTTATTTCTCCACGCTGGGAAACGTTCGCCGTCGAAAAACGGTTAGCAACGCTCTGCAACAGCGCAGCCAATGAATCCTTTAAGGACAGCAGCGATTTCAACAAGCGAGTGGACCTTATTCTTTCCAGTGACCGGCAACTACTAATCCTTGAGTTTATGCGCCCAGGCATCACATTGGACGCCGACCACCTGAGAAGGTTTGGTCAGTACATGGATATACTTCAGGAATACATCGAACAAAATACTGCTCTGGGTTTGGAACACATGACTGGCTACATAGTTGCCGACAGTCTTGCAAAAAAATCAGGCCATAGAACTCAAATTAAAAATATGAACAGCATTGGTCGCTATGCAATGGACTGGGAATCTCTTATCCAGCAAGCTAAGCACCAGTGGAAAGAATTCCTGATTCATGTCAAAGAACGATCGCCTGAAGACGCGCGCCTCAAGGCGGTCGGCACAGAAGCAGAGACTTCTCTGCTTGACGCAGAGTAACCTTCTCTCTCGGCCGCACGACTCAGTGAATCGGTAATTATCCGGGCGACTGCATGATGCGCTCCCGGATGATTTCATGCAGCCGATCCAGATCGCGCGTCTCGCATTCCCAGATGGTGACAACGATCCAGCCCCGCGTGGTCAGTTCCTCCTGCTTGCGCGCATCGCGAGCGATGTTGCCCTCGAACTTCGCCTGCCAGAACTCGACCCGCGATTTCGGCGCGTAGGCCCTCCGGCATCCGGGATGTCGGTGCCAGAAGCAGCCATGGACGAACAGCGCGATCCGACGGCCCGGAAACACGAGGTCAGGCGTTCCAGGCAGGTCTCGCCGGTGCAGACGGAAGCGCAGCCCGAGCGCATGGGCCACCCGTCGAACCAGCAGTTCCGGTCCGGTATCCTTCCCCCTGATCTTCGCCATGTTCAGCGATCGGGCTTCCGGCGTGAGATGGTCCACCATTCCCGCTCCTATCCTGCCTGTGTCCGGTGGGCAGAATTGCCGCCTTCTAGCCGCCCGGCAATCCTCCACCGATCATTTTGTTGAGTTGGTGTTGAGTCATCGGGGGAACGCGGAAAGCCCCGCGAGGGCGCGGGGCATAAGGCATTGATATATTTTATAGATTTTGGTTGCGGGGGCAGGATTTGAACCTGCGGCCTTCAGGTTATGAGCCTGACGAGCTACCGGGCTGCTCCACCCCGCGGGAGTTATTGCTATCGTTGATT
>JAIRJX010000012.1 GCA_031260425.1 Gemmobacter sp. | reverse complement strand
AAGGCGCGCCTCATGCGGTGATCCTCAGACGGACGAGCGGCGAGACCTCGGGCTCCGCGCCGAGACGGTAGGCAGCCCGCAGCGTGAGGGCGGCAGCATCGGCGGCGGCGGAACTGGTGGCATGGATCCGCGCAAAGGGCTGGCCGCGCTGTAACCGCGCGCCGATCCCGGCCAGTGCGGAGACCCCCACTGCCGGGTTCACCCGGTCGCCCTCCCTGAGCCGTCCGCCGCCGAGATGCACCACCGCCCCGCCCAGCACAAAACCGTCGATGGCGGTGACGAAACCCTCATCCTCAGCCGCCACGTCGAGGATGCAAGGCGCCGACGGCAGCCGGTCGGCCCAATGCTCGACGAAATCCGCGGGCCCGCCTTGCGCGGCGACCATGCGGCCGAACTGCTCGGCCGCCGCCCCACTGTCAAGCGCGCGGGCCAGCATCGCCTCGCCCTCCGTCACATCACCGGCAAGACCGGCAAGCACCAGCACCTCGCCGCCCAGCGCCACCGTCAGCGCCCGCAGGCGCGGGTTCACCGCCGTACCGGTCAGCGTCTCCATCGCCGCGATCACCTCCAGCGCATTGCCGGCGGCATCCGCAAGCGGCTGGTCCATGTCGGTAATGAGCGCGGCGGTGCGGCAGCCTGCCCGGTTCGCCACGTCGACCAGCGCGCGGGCCAGCGCCTCGGCCTGCACGGCATCCTTCATGAAGGCGCCCGAGCCGAGCTTCACGTCCAGCACCAGCGCCTGCAACCCCGCCGCAAGCTTCTTCGACAGGATGGAAGCGGTGATGAGGTCGATACTTTCCACTGTCGAGGTCACATCGCGGATGGCATAAAGGCGGCGGTCAGCGGGCGCGATCTCGGCCGAGGCGGCGACGATGGCGCAGCCGATCCGGCCGACCTGACGACGCAACTCCGCCTCGGAAAGCCCGGTCATGAAACCCGGTATCGCCTCCAGCTTGTCGAGCGTGCCACCGGTATGGCCCAGGCCGCGCCCCGAAACCATCGGCACATAGGCGCCGCAAACCGCCAGCGCCGGGGCCAGCAGAAGCGAGGTGCAATCGCCGATGCCCCCGGTGGAATGCTTGTCGAGCACCGGCCCCGGCAGGTCCCAGCCCAGCACCTGCCCGCTATCGCGCATGGCGAGCGTCAGCGCCGCCCTACCCTCGGCTCCCACCCCCCTGAGCAGCACCGCCATTGCAAAGGCCCCGGCCTGCGCATCACTGACCGCGCCGGAGGCAAGACCCTCGGCGAACCAGCGCAGTTCCTCCGCCGAAGGTGAGCGGCCGTCGCGCAGATCGGCGATGACGGTACGCGCGTCGGTCACGAGCGGTCCATATGGGCCTGGGTGAAGGCGCCAGGCAGCAATTCGGCCACAGTCATCCGCCGCTCCTTCCCCTCGGTGGTGCAGAGCGTCACCACTACATCCGGCGCGGCGAATTCGGCGATCTTCTGACGGCAGCCGCCACAGGGTGGTACCGGCTCAGGGCAATCAGCAATAACCAGCATCTCAGCGATGACACGCTCGCCGCCGGCACACATGGCGGCGATGGCACCGGCTTCGGCACAGGTACCCTCGGGATAGGCCGCATTCTCGACATTGCAGCCGACATGGACATGACCGGCCTCCGTGCGCAAGGCTGCGCCCACCTTGAAGCGGGAATAGGGCACATAAGCGTTCTCACGCACACGCGTTGCAGCTTCGAGGAGGGACATCGGCGGCTCCGGTTGACCATGCGGTCCGGATTGTGCGGCATCCCCCGGTGGCGCGCAAGACGGATGGCGGAGGGATGGCGCCGTCATGAGGATTTCCGAACCGACCGCCGGACAAGAAGCCGCCAAGACGGGGAAATCCAGGTGGGCGGCGTGTTCGGACTTGCGCGCGCGCCAAGATTGTTTAATGCTAAACCAGATTCCGGGAGGATGGCATGGAAGAGCCCAGACATGAACAAGCGCGGCATCCCGCGCTGGATTATCACGAATTCCCGAAGCCTGGCAAACTGGAGATCCGCGCGACAAAGCCGCTCGCCAACGGCCGAGACCTGAGCCGCGCCTACAGCCCCGGCGTAGCGGAGGCCTGTCTGGAGATCAAAGCCGATCCTGCCACCGCCAGCCGCTATACCGCGCGCGGCAATCTGGTTGCGGTGGTGACGAACGGCACCGCCGTTCTCGGTCTGGGCAATATCGGCGCGCTGGCCTCCAAGCCGGTGATGGAGGGCAAGGCGGTGCTCTTCAAGAAATTCGCCGATATCGACTGTTTCGATATCGAACTGAACGAGCCCGATCCGGTGAAACTGGCGGAGATCGTCTGCGCATTGGAACCCACCTTCGGCGCAATCAATCTCGAGGACATCAAGGCCCCCGATTGCTTTGTCGTGGAGAAGCTGTGCCGCGAACGGATGAACATCCCCGTCTTCCATGACGACCAGCACGGCACCGCCATAGTGGTAGGGGCGGCCGCGACCAATGCGCTGCATGTGACAGGCAAGCGGTTCGAGGATATCAAGATCGTCTCCACTGGTGGCGGGGCGGCGGGAATCGCCTGCCTGAACATGCTGCTGAAACTGGGGGTGCGGCGCGAGAATGTCTGGCTCTGCGATATCCATGGTCTGGTGCACGAAGGCCGCGAGGTCGACATGACTGCGCAGAAGGCCGCCTATGCGCAGAAGACACCGATGCGCAGGCTGGACGAGGTGATCGATGGCGCCGACATGTTCCTTGGCCTCTCCGGCCCGGGGGTGCTGACCCCGCAGATGGTTGCACGGATGGCTCCCGATCCCATCGTCTTCGCACTGGCCAATCCGACGCCCGAGATCCTGCCCGACGCGGTGCGCGAGGCGGCGCCCGGCGCGATCATCGCCACCGGACGCAGCGATTTCCCCAATCAGGTCAATAACGTGCTCTGCTTCCCCTTCATTTTCAGGGGGGCACTGGATGTGGGGGCAACGCAGATCAACGACGCGATGCAACTGGCCTGCATCGAGGGGATCGCAGCGCTCGCCCGCGCCACCACCAGCGCCGAGGCGGCGGCGGCCTATCACGGCGAGAGGCTGAGCTTCGGGCCGGACTACCTGATCCCGAAGCCCTTCGATCCCCGGCTGATCGGCGTCGTGGCCGCCGCCGTGGCAAAGGCGGCGATGGAAACCGGCATCGCGACCCGCCCCATTGCCGATCTGGACGCCTATCGCGACAAGCTGAACGGCTCGGTCTTCAAATCCGCCCTCATCATGCGTCCGGTCTTCGAGGCAGCACGACAGGCGGAACGCCGCATCATCTTCGCCGAGGGCGAGGACGAGCGGGTGCTGCGCGCCGCCAATGCGATGCTGGAAGAGACCACCGAGCGTCCGATCCTGATCGGCCGCCCCGAGGTGATCGAGCGGCGCGCCGAGCGCGCCGGCCTGCCGATCCGGCCCGGCCGCGACTTCGAGATCATCAACCCTGAAAGCGACGCCCGCTATCGCGACTATTGGGGCAGCTATCACGAGCTGATGGCGCGCAAGGGGGTGACCCCCGATCTGGCCCGCGCCATCCTGCGCACCAATACCACCGCGATCGGCGCCATCGCCGTGCATCGCGGTGATGCCGACAGCCTGATCTGCGGCACCTTCGGGCAATATCTGTGGCACCTGAAATATGTCACCGAAGTATTGGGGCGTGACAGCCTTTCCGCCCATGGCGCGCTTAGCCTCATGATCATGGAGGACGGGCCGCTTTTCATCGCCGATACTCAGGTGAACCCGGTGCCCGCGCCCGCACAGATCGCCCAGACCATCATCGGGGCGGTGCGCCATGCCCGCCGCTTCGGCGTGACGCCCAAGGTGGCGCTCTGCTCGCATTCCAATTTCGGCAATCTCGACACCGATAGCGGGAGGCGGATGCGGGCGGCGCTGGAGATCCTCGACAGCGAGCCGCGCAATTTTGCCTATGAGGGCGAAATGAGCATCGACGCAGCCCTCGACCCCGATCTGCGAGCCCGCATCTTCCCGCAATCACGGCTGGACAAGCCGGCCAATATTCTGATCTTCGCCTATTCCGATTCCGCCAATGCGGCGCGCAACACGCTGCGGATGAAGGCAGCGGGGCTGGAGGTCGGACCGATCCTGATGGGGATGGGCAACCGCGCTCATATCGTCACCCCCTCGATCACCGCGCGGGGCCTGCTGAACATCTCGGCGCTGGCCGGAACGCCGGTGGAGCATTACGGCTGAGATGCAGGCCCCCACCGATCATGACGGAAGGGAGCAGCCCGGCGCGGCCTCCTTTCCCGATACCGCGAAAGGGGGCGCTCGCGCCCCCTCTTGAGCGCGTCGCGCTCAATTCACCCCCTGAGGATATTTATGAACAGATGATGAACAAGAGAGTGTGCTCTGCTTCATCTGTTCAAAAATATCCTCGGGGGGAGGTGCCGCAAGGCACCGTGGGGGGCAGACAGCCCCCCGGCTTGCCTGGCCCGGGTACCGGTTCGGGCAGGCCGACTCACCCGCGCCGGCATGAAAGTGGTGGATCGCGCAAAATTTGCAAACCTGGCGCCAATGATCCTGGAAAGTTAGCGGATTCGCGCTGTTTGCAAAGCCTTGCCGGGAGCTTTCAGCATATTTCTGCAAATTTTTGGTCGCAGCCAGGCCGTTTACCGGTAACACTGTTGCGACGATCCCGAGCTGTCGCGTAACAGAACGCAAGCTGGAGGAGGATGCATACAATGGCATACAGGGAAATCTACGAAAGCTGGAAGGCCGACCCGGAAGGTTTCTGGATGAAGGCGGCGGGCGCCATCGACTGGATGAAGCCGCCTTCCCGCGCCCTCAATGCCGATCGTGCGCCGCTCTACGAATGGTTCACCGATGCCGAGGTCAATACCTGCTGGAACGCAGTGGATCGTCACGTGCTGGCGGGGCGGGGCAGCCAGCTTGCCATCATCCATGAAAGCCCGGTCACCCATCTTCGCAAGGGCATCACCTACAAGGAATTGCAGACCCGTGTGGCCGGCCTTGCCGGGGCGTTGCGCGCCAAGGGGGTGGAAAAGGGCGACCGCGTGATCATCTACATGCCGATGATCCCCGAGGCGCTGGAGGCGATGCTGGCCTGTGCCCGGCTTGGTGCCATCCACTCCGTTGTGTTCGGCGGATTCGCGGCCAGCGAGCTTGCAGTGCGCATCGACGATTGCACGCCCAAAGCGATCATCGCCGCCTCCTGCGGGATCGAGCCGAACCGGATCGTGCACTACAAGCCGCTGCTGGATGGCGCCATCGACCTTGCCACGCACAAGCCCGACTTCTGCGTGATCTTCCAGCGCGAGCAGGAGGTGGCGAAGCTGGTGGAAGGCCGTGACGTAGCCTGGCATACCTTTCAATATGGGACGGAACCGGCCGATTGCGTACCAGTCTCCGGCGGCCACCCTGCCTACATCCTCTATACGTCCGGCACCACCGGCCAGCCGAAGGGTGTGGTCCGGGCGACCGCCGGGCATCTGGTGGCACTCAACTGGTCGATGCGGGCGATCTACAATGTCGGTGTGGGCGACGTGTTCTGGGTGGCCTCGGATGTGGGCTGGGTCGTGGGGCACAGTTATATCTGCTACGCACCGCTGATCGCCGGCTGCACCACTATCGTCTTCGAGGGCAAGCCCGTCGGCACCCCCGATGCCGGCACCTTCTGGCGGGTGATTTCCGAGAATAAGGTGAAGAGCTTCTTCACCGCCCCCACCGCGCTACGCGCCATCCGCCGGGAAGACCCGGAGGGCGAGTTCATCAGGAACTACAACCTCAAGTATCTGCAAACGCTCTATCTGGCGGGTGAGCGGGCCGACCCGGATACGATCCTCTGGGCGCAAAAGCACCTGAACATCCCGGTAATCGACCATTGGTGGCAGACCGAGACCGGCTGGGCCATCGCCGCCAATCCGATGGGGATCGAGCCTCTGCCGGTGAAGCTCGGCAGCCCGTCGGTGGCGATGCCGGGCTATGACGTGCAGGTGCTGGACGATGGCGGCCACCCGGTTTCCCCCGGCACGCTGGGCGCAATCGCGGTGAAACTGCCGCTGCCGCCGGGCACATTGCCGACGCTCTGGAACGCGGAGGCACGTTTCCGCAAGTCCTATCTCAGCCAGTTCCCCGGCTATTACGAGACCGGCGATGCAGGCTATATCGACGAGGACGGCTATCTCTATATCATGGCGCGCACTGACGACGTGATCAACGTCGCCGGACATCGCCTGTCGACCGGCGCGATGGAGGAGGTGCTGGCTTCGCACCCGGACGTTGCGGAATGTGCGGTGATCGGCATTTCCGACGCGTTGAAGGGCCAGTCGCCGCTTGGCCTCCTGTGCCTCAGCAAGGGCGCCACCCAGCCGCACGAGGTGGTGGTGCAGGACTGTGTGCGCCTGATGCGCGAGAGGATCGGACCGGTGGCGGATTTCAAGCGCGCCGTGGTGGTGGACCGGTTGCCCAAGACCCGCTCGGGCAAGATCCTGCGCGCCACCATGGTCAAGATCGCCGACGGGCAGGACTACAAGATGCCCGCCACCATCGACGACCCGGCGGTGCTCGACGAGATCCGCGCCGCATTGCAGGGCATCGGGCTGGCGAAGAGCCGAGCCTGCACTGAATGAGCCTGCACTGAAGATGACAGGCACCCCGCCGGACTGCGGGGTGTCCCTGGGCTGGAAAGCTGAAGCGCTACATGATCGAACTCTGGGTCCCCATCACGCTCGCCTCGGCGTTCCTGCAGAACCTGCGCTCTACCGCGCAGAAGCACCTCAAGGGCGTCATGGGCACCACCGGTGCTACCTTCGCGCGCTTCGGCTTCGGGATGCCCTTCGCGCTTCTGTTCGTGGCGCTGCTGCATTGGGGCCCCGGCCACCCCTTGCCCAACCCGAATGCGGGCTTTTTCGGCTGGGTGGTTGTGGGTGGGATATCGCAGATCGCGGCGACCTTCCTTCTGGTTCATCTGTTCTCATTCCGCAATTTCGCGGTCGGCACCGCCTATTCGCGCACCGAACCGGCGCAAGCGGCGGTGTTCGGTCTGCTCTTCCTTGGTGAGGTGGTGACTGCGGGAACGCTCATGGCGATCACCATCAGCGTGGTCGGCGTCATGCTGATCTCGGTGGCCCGCGTGGCGATCAACCCGCGCGCGCTGATGACATCGATCCTCGCTCCGACGGCCTTGATCGGATTGTTGTCAGGCACATGCTTCGGCCTATCGGCGGTCGCCTACCGTGGGGCGTCGCTTGCACTTGGCGGGCCGAATTTCATGATGCAATCGGCCTTCACGCTTTCGGCCGTCACCCTGTTTCAGACGGTGTTGATGCTGGGCTGGATCGTCTTGCGCGACCCCGCAGAGCTTCGCCGCATCGGCACGGCATGGAAACCATCGCTCTTCGTCGGCTTCGTGGGCGCGCTCGGCTCGTTCGGCTGGTTCGCGGCGATGACCTTGCGCGAGGCTGCCGTAGTGAAGGCGCTGGCACAGGTGGAGATGATCTTCACCTTCGCCTCGTCGGCGTTCTTCTTCAAGGAAAGGATCAACCGCTTCGAGATCGCAGGCTGTGTGCTGATCGCGTTCGGCGTCCTGGCCCTGATCCTGTTCCGGTAGGGCCAGATTGAAGAAGCGGCCCCGGGCGCCCTTGCGGATAACGGCCCGTGCGATCGCCCCGGAGATATGGGTTTTACCGTTCCCTGTGCCGCCGAGCAGCACGACATTGCGCTGCTGGCTGAGGCCCCCCCGCTGGCCAGATCGCGCATCAGCGTCTCGTTGATCGGCGTGTCATCGAAGGTGAACTCCTCGATTTCCCGGGCACGGAGCAGCTTGACGGCGGTGATCTGGTATTTGACCGAGCGCGCCTTCTTCTCGTTGATCTCGGCGGCCAGCAGATCGCCAACGATCTGACAGGGTTCATGCTGGCGACGCACGGCCACCGCCATGAGTTCGCCGTAGGCGGTGTGCATGCCGTAGAGCCTCAACTCGCCCATCGCGGCCGTGATCTCTGCACGATCCATCATCCGGCCCTCCGCAGCAGGTCATGGCGGGCGCAGTCGGCCTTCGGTTCATGGGTCAGGCGCAGGGCCGGAGAGGTGAGCAGCAAGGGGGGCAGCACCGGATCGTGCCTGCGGCACAGGATGTTGATGATCGCATCCTCCTGACCGATATGCTGATACTTGCCCGCCTCGCCAAGCCTGACCGCGAAGTGCCGCCGGATTCCCCCTTCCTGTTCCTCCACATCCCGCAGCGCCCGATGCGCAAGCGACATCACCGCCGACATCTGGAAGCCCTCGCCGGTCTCGATATCCTCGATCATGTTGCGCTGGAGGTCGAACGCCGACGCCGCATCCGAAACCCTGTCGCCGGTCTCCGCGATGGCCGCCCCGCCAGCAAGGCTTCGCTCCGCGTCAGGGTGAGCGTCACATCGGTGCCGGTATTGCGGGCGGCGCGGATCTGCCCGAGCCGTTCCGCCATGTCATGGGAATCACTGCCCACCCCGGTGATATGGCCGCAAATGGGGCCTTCGTGATAG
>JAIRJX010000254.1 GCA_031260425.1 Gemmobacter sp. | reverse complement strand
GCACGCGAACCTCTCCACTATTGACCCCTTCTGGTCCTCCGCCTTCATCGTCCGCAACCACGGCTACCTCGTCTACGATCAGCTCTACGGCCTGGACAACGACTTCAAGCCGCAGCCGCAGATGGTCACCGGCCACACGGTCGAGAATGACGGGCTGCTGTGGAAGTTCACCCTGCGCGAGAACCTGCGCTTCCACGACAATGAGCCGGTGCGTGGGCGCGATGTGGTGGCCTCCATCCGCCGTTGGGCACAGCGCGACGCCTTCGGCCAGCGCCTGCTGACCCAGACGGTGGAGATGCGCGCGCCGACCGACCGCACCTTCGAGATCCAGCTCAACAAACCCTTCCCGAAGATGATCGACGCCTTCGCGAAGATCACCTCCCCTTGCCTCTTCGTGATGCCCGAGCGCGTCGCGCAGACCGATCCCTTCCAGCAGATCACCGACCCGACCGGCAGCGGCCCCTACCGTTTCGTCCGCAATGAATGGAACCCGGGCAGCAAGGCGGTCTACGAGAAGTGGTCCGGCTACGTGCCGATGCCCAACGGCACGACGCAGCAGACGGCCGGCCCCAAGGTGGCGAATTTCGAGCGTGTCGAGTGGCAGATCATCGCCGACTTCGCGACCGCCGCCGCCGCGCTGCAATCCGGCGAGTCCGACTGGTGGGAGCAGCCGACCGGCGACTTCCTCCCGCTCCTCGGCCGCAACCGCAACCTCAAGGTCGAGGTCGCGGACGTACTTGGCCTGATCAGTATCATCCGGCCGAACCACCTGACCGAACCCTTCAACAACCCCGCCGTCCGCCGTGCGGTCATCACCGCGATCAATCAGATCGACTGCATGACGCCGGTGATCGGCAACCCCGAACTGATCCGCGAGAATGTCGGCTTCTTCGCGCCGGCCTCGCCCCTCGCTTCGGATGTCGGGCTGGACCGCTACAAGAAGTCCGTCGAGCAGGCGCGGCGCGAGTTGCAGGCAGCCGGCGCCATAGGGGCCAAGCTGGTCCTGATGAACGCGACCGACCTCGCCTCGATCAATTCCTGCACGCTGGTCGTCGCGGACATGTTCCAGCGGATGGGCTTCAACGTGGACTATACCGCGACCGACTGGGGTACGGTGCTGCAGCGCCGCGCAACCAAGAATCCGCTGGAGCAGGGCGGCTGGTCGGCCTTCTGCACCTTCTGGTCCGCCTTCGACCACTGGTCGCCGGCCGGGCACAACGCGATCCGGGGCAATGGCGCCGAGGCTTGGCCGGGCTGGCCGACCATCCCCGAGCTCGAAGCCAAGCGCGACGAATGGTTCGACGCACCGAACCTGGAGGCGGAAAAGGCCGCAACGCGCGAGATGCAGCGCATCGCCTTCGACACGGTGCCCTATCATCCGATCGGCCAGTACTTCCAGCCGACGGCCTATCGCGCGAACCTCACCGGCGTGCTGCGCGGCCCGCCGCAGTTCCACAACGTCCGGCGCGTCTGACACCGGAGGCCCGATTGGAATTCCGGCGAAGATTCGCCGGAATTCCCGTCAAGGACGATCCCGGCGTGGATCGCGGCTGTATCCTATGGACATGCGATGGCCTCAGCACCTATGGCCGGCAAGGGCCTCGACCCGCAAGGGATCACAGCGGCAAGCGAAACCGCCTCTCGCAACGTGGATCTCGCCACCGCCCGCATCCTGGTGGTTGACGACGAGCATGTGATTGTCGAAGCGCTGACCTGCTACCTTCAGCAGTTGGGCCTCCAGGCGGAGGGCGCCCATAGCGTGGAGGAAGCCAAGGCCCGCATCGCCGGCGATCCCTCAATCTGCGTGGTCATCTCGGACATCTCCATGCCCGGCAAGACCGGGCTCGACCTCGCCGGCGAGTTGCTGGCCCAGCGCGACGAGGCTCGCGCGCTTGAGGTCGTGCTGGTCACCGGCTTCGCCGATACCGACACCGCCATCGCCGCCATGCGTGCCCAGGCCTTCGACCTTGTGCGCAAGCCCTTCCGCTTCGCCGAGGTCGCGGAGATCGTAAAACGCGCCGCTATCGCCGCCCTGACCCGCCGCGGCCGTGCCGCGCGTGAGGCGGAGATCCATCGTCGCAGCCGCATGGCTGAAGAGGAGCGGCAGGGGCTGCTAAAGCGCCTCGTCGAATCCGAGCATGGGTTGCGGCACACTCGCTCCGCGCTCGAACAGAGCGAGCAAGCGCGCTACAATCTGCTCGCCATCGTCTCGCACGAGCTGCGCTCGCCTCTCATCCCCATCATCGGCTTCGCCGAGGTGATCGCGAATTCGCCCAACCTGCCGCCAGAGGAACTGCGCGAATACGCCAACCTCATCCACACCTCGGGCAATGATCTGCTGAAGCTGATCGAGGTGGCGCTGGATGTCGTGGCACTGCAGGACCGGCAAGGTCTCGGCCCCTCGGGCGCGGACTGGGCTGCCGCGCTCGCGCAGCGCGTGTGCGCCACCGTCGCGGAGGCCGCGCGGGCCCGTCAGGTCACGGTCCAACCGGAAGGTGCCGCCGAGGTCCCGGTCCATGGCGACCTGCACCGCATCG
>JAIRJX010000206.1 GCA_031260425.1 Gemmobacter sp. | reverse complement strand
CGTGACCTGATGGCCGGCGCCGATCTCGCCGGCATCCACCTTGTCGTTATTGAAGTCCTCACGCCGCAGCGCGCGGGTCTCATAGCCGATCAGCCGGTATTCCGCCACCTGCGCCGGATTCCACTCCACTTGCACTTTTACGTCATCGGCAAGCGGGAACAGCGCGCCAGAGAGCTGGTCCACCAGCACTTTTCGCGCTTCTTGCGCGGTATCGATATAGGCGGCCATGCCGTTGCCGTTCTGCGCCAGCGCCTGCATCACCGCATCGTCCAGATTGCCGCGGCCGAAGCCCAGCACCGAAAGATAGGTGCCGGATTTTCGCTGCTTCGCGACGTAGTCCGCCAACGCCTGTGGGTCGCTGATCCCTAGGTTGAAATCGCCATCGGTCGCCAGGAGCACCCGGCTCACCTCGCCTGGCGCGGCCATGTCTGCGGCCACCTGATAGGCCAGCGCCAGCCCCTCCGCCCCGGCGGTAGAACCGCCCGCGTCGAGCCGGTCCAACGCGACCGAGATCGCGGCGGCATCGGATGCGGCGGTCGGCTCCAGCACCGTGCCCGCCGATCCGGCATAGGCGACGATCGCCACCTGATCCTCAGGGCGAAGCTGCGGCAGCGTAAGCCGCAGCGCCTGTTTCAGGAGCGGCAGTTTGGCGGGATCGTCCATGCTGCCGGAGGTATCGACGAGGAAGACGAGGTTCAGTGGCGGCCGGTCAGCCAGCGCCGGCAGGCGGCCTTGCAGGCCGATCCGCACCAGCCTTGTATCCGTGTTCCACGGGGTCGGCATCACCGCCACGTCGGCGCGGAAGGGCTGGCTACCCTCGGGCGCGGGATAGGCATAGGGGAAATAGTTCACCATCTCCTCGATCCGCACCGCCTCCTTCGGGGGTAGATGACCAGAGGCCAGGCTCTGGCGGATCACCGTATAAGAGGCGGTATCGACATCGATCGAGAAGGTCGAGACCGGTGCCTCCGCCACCGTCTTGACCGGATTGACCTCGGCATTGGCGAAAGTCTCGGTATCGGCGGGCAGCGGCAGGGTGATGTCCTGTGGGGCCGGCGCGATTACGCCATCTGCCACAAATCCCGCAACCGGAGCCCCCTGTTCACGAGAGGCAAGGGCAGGCGCCGTCTGCACCTCCACCGTCGGTACTCGGGCCTGTGCCCCGGAGGACATCCCGGTCGCCGCGGCATCAGCAGCCTGCGTGGGCTCCGGCGGCACCGACGGCACTACGGCCGGCATGCCACGCTTCGCCGCGATGTCCGCAGTGGCGGGCTCCGGCGTTCCGGGTGGCCCCTCACGCAGCATCAGGCCAAGCGCCACCGCCGCCACGGCCAGCGCGGCGAGCGAGGTTGTTCCTGCCAGCAACCCGGCGGGGGAAAAGGATTTCAGCATGTCAACTACTCCGGTCAGGAAGCCCGCCTTTCTGGGGCTTGCCGGAGTGGGACGCGCGGGCGGGGCGGTTTCTTGGGAGCCGGCGAAAGCCCTGTCGAAATTTTCCAGCGCAACGTTGAGCACATCCTGTTTCGCCGCAGGATCCGCCTCCGGCACCCGATGCAGCGCGGCCTTCAGGGCGTCGAGTTCCTCGGTCATCTCGCCTCCTCCTGTGCGATCCGGCGCAGCCGTTTCCTCACCTCCGACATCCGCCAGGCGATGGTGCCCTCCGAGAGGCCGAGCACGGCCGCCGCTTCGGCCTGCGTCAGCTCCTCGCCCAGGACCAGCGCCACCGTCTCGCGCAGTTCGGGGCCGAGTCGCGCCATCGCTTCCTCCAGCCAGAGCCGGGCGGCGCGCGCCTCCTCGTCCTCCTGCCGCCGGGCAATCTCCCAGTCACCCCAGCCATCGCTGGCGCGGGCGCGGGTCATCTGGCGGCGGCGCAGGTCGGCGGCGGCATTGACCGTGACCCGGTAGAGCCAGGTAGTGAACCGTGCTTCGCCGCGCCATCCGATCAGCTTTACCGGTAGTGCTGCACAGATCTCCTGTGTCAGATCCTGCGCATCCGCTGCCGATCCGGTGAGCCGCCAGCCCAGACGATAGATGCGGTCATAGTGGCGCGCAACCAGCGCGGCAAACGCCGCCCGGTCGCCGCCTGCCGCGGCTGTTGCAAGGGTTTCGTCGGCTGTGTCCATCCTCATTCTGACCATTTGGACGCGACAGTCGGCTCTATCCTTGGCGCAGGGAGAGAAAAAAGAAAGCGGACTTTCCTCCCGTCACGGCCTCGCCGGACAGCATCCAGTCAAGCTGGATCCCCATGTTCGTGCCAGTGCGGCCAATGCCGGACGGTACACTCACCCTGTCATGGATCTGACGGTGAGAAACGAGTCTGCCACTGCTGCCACAGAGGCGGGCGGTGACGGTCGAATACCGCCTCGATCCGGTTCGCCAGCGCAATCAACCCGGTTTCGTCGCCCCGGGAGCCAATGATCTGGAGCCCGACCGGCAGGCCGTCGACCAGATCGACGGGCAGCACGACAACCGGGTGGCCGGACAGTGAGAACGGCACGGTGAAGCCTGTCGTTGCCTCCTGATATGGCACGCGATGCTTTCCGGCCGGAATGCTGCGCTGCATCAGCGGCAGGCGTGGTGGAGGTAGATGTGCGAATGCGGTGACGGCCGTGACCGGAGACAACAGCGCATCGGTGGTTTCAAGATGGCGGTCGATGGCCGTTATGGTGGTCTCGCGGGCGGTTTCGGCCATCTTTCGGAGTTGCCCTGCAAGCCCGCGCAGCATCGCCCGGCGCAGGGGGCGGCGCGGCGCGGCCAGCGCGAGCAGGCGAAGCGCCAACCGCTGCCAGCCGCGCAGATACGGCGCAGCCGAAGCCATGATCAAACCGCCATAGCCCCGCCACGCGGTCTGAAAATCCAGCGGCGCGGGTTGGGTCAGCGCGCCATCCTCTGCCAGCCACTCCACCGCACGACGCATTGCCTCGGTTGTGCGTGGGCACAGGGGCAGTGGCGCGCCGGTCACCAAACCCAGCCGTAGTGAACCCGCCGGAGCGGGTACCGCGGGCCGACCGGACAGGGCGGCGAAGGCGGCGGCCAGATCGGTACTGTCGCGTGTGATGAAGCCGCCACTCAGAAACGGGATCCGCGCGCCACCGTCCAGCGGCGGGAGGTGACCCGTCATGTCAAAGACATCCGGCCCCGCTTTCAATGCCGTTACCCCGCAGAAGGCCGCCGGAATGCGCAGTGACCCGGCCAGATCACTGCCCAAATCCAGCCGTGACAGGCCGGTGACCACGGCTGCCGCGCCGCCACCGCTGCTGCCGCCGGGGGTGAGGGCGTTATCCCATGGATTCAGCGCGGTGCCGAAAACCGGGCTCATGCACTGGATGTCGCCGCATAACTGCGAAAGGTTGGTCTTGCCCAGGATCACCGCTCCGCTGTCCCGGAGCCGCGCCACCAGTGCCGCATCGCAGGCCGGGACGTGATCCGTCAATGGCGGGTGGCTTGCTGTGCTGCGCAACCCCGCCGTCTCATAGCTGTCCTTCACTGTCACCGGCACACCGAACAACGGGCCGTCGGGGCCATCAGTCTCCAGCGGGGCAGGGGTCACCAACGCAATCAGACGCGCCAGCGCAGGTTGCCGCGCCGCCATTGGCCGGGCGTGGAGCAGCCGATCGTTCGCCACACGGGCCAAGGTTGCTAGTTGATCAAAGCCATCGCTCATCCCCACAGTTCCCGCGGCCGGACGTAAAACAGACCGATTTCCCTGTACAGGAGGAAGATACGGGTGAGCAGATGGCGTCCGACCGGTTCGATCAGGCTGGCGCACGCCGGAACGCAGGCAGGGACCGCTACACAGATCTGCCAACCTCCCCACGCCAGGCAGGCAAATCCGTCGGGGACTGGCCGCGGGCTCCCGGCATCGTCGTGGAGTCTGACATGCAGAAGGTCAAGAATTGTCAAAATCATCGAGCTGTCACGCCACTGCAAGGGTGAGTGAATTATTGGAATCCAGTGTACGGGCAAGGCCTGCCAAAGGGGGGCTGCATGAGACTGGACAAGGGAGGGAGACATGCGAAAGGTCCTCAGACCGACAATTTTTCAGGTTACGGCAGGCACCTGCCTATCAGGAGGACCAGGCCCGGTACATTCTCGAAGAACGGGATCAAGAGCTTCTGGAGCTTCACCCGATCCAGACTCGCCGAATTCAATGGTGTATCTGCAAACTTCGAGTTCCACCTCAACAGGTGTGAATGACGATGGCAGAACCAGATACCCTCGAGAGGAGGTCCGAAGCGCGAGAGGGGCACCGGATGCCCCCCTTTTCCATCCTGCGGAGAAGACTCGCAGTCAGATGCTGAGACAGATGTATTTCATTTCCAGATAATCCTCCATTCCATGGCGCGAACCCTCACGACCCAGGCCGGATTGCTTCACGCCGCCGAAGGGGGCAACCTCGGTCGAGATGATGCCGGTATTCACGCCGACGATGCCGTATTCCAACGCCTCCTGCACGCGGGTGATGCGGCCGATATCGCGAGCGTAAAAATAGGAAGCCAAGCCGAAGATGGTGGCATTGGCCTTTTCGATCACCTCTTCTTCGGTCTCGAAGCGGAAGAGGGGGGCGAGCGGGCCGAAGGTTTCTTCGGTGGTGACCATCATCTCGTCGGTGACATTGGCGACAACGGTGGGCTGGAAGAACGAACCGCCGAGATCGTGGCGCTGGCCGCCGGTGACGATGCTGCCGCCCTTGGCCAGCGCGTCGGCGATATGCTCCTCGACCTTCTCGACCGCCGCCATGTTGACGAGGGGGCCGGTGGTGGTGCCTTCCTTCAGCCCGTCACCAACCTTCAGCTTCGCCACCGCCGCGGAGAGCTTTGCAGCGAAAGCGTCATAGACCCCGGCCTGCACATAGATGCGGTTGGCGCAGACGCAGGTCTGGCCGTTGTTGCGGAATTTCGACATCATCGCGCCTTCGACCGCCGCATCCAGATTGGCGTCATCGAAGACGATGAAGGGGGCGTTGCCGCCCAGTTCCATCGAGCATTTCATCACCTGATCTGCAGCCTGCCGCAGCAGGATGCGGCCGACTTCGGTGCTGCCGGTGAAGGTCAGCTTGCGCACCGCATGATTCTCGCAGAACTCCTTGCCGATATCGGAGGAGCGTTTTGAGGTGATGACCGAAAAGATGCCTTTGGGCAGGCCCGCACGCTCGGCCAGCACGGCGAGCGCCAGGGCCGAGAGCGGGGTTTCGGCCGCCGGGCGGGCGACGAAGCCGCAGCCCACAGCCAGCGCCGGGCCGCATTTGCGGGTGATCATCGCGTTGGGGAAGTTCCAGGGCGTGATCGAGCCCACCACCCCGATCGGCTGCTTGATCACGGTAAGGCGCTTGTCGCGCTGGTGGCCCGGGATGGTTTCGCCATAGACCCGCTTGGCCTCTTCGGAGAACCATTCGATGAAGCTGGCGCCGTAGGCGATCTCGCCCTTCGCCTCGGCCAGCGGCTTGCCCATCTCGGCGGTCAGGATCGCACCGAGATCGTCCTGATTGGCCATCATCAGGTCGAACCATTTGCGCAGGATCTGGCTGCGCTCCTTGCCGGTGCGGGCGGCCCAGTCCTTCATTGCCGTCTGTGCGGCGGCGATGGCACGGGCGGTCTCGGCCCGGCCGAGATTGGGCACGGTGCAGATCACATCGCCGCGCGCCGGGTTGATGACCGGAAAGTCGCTGCCGTCATCGGCGTCGACCCATTCGCCGGCGACATAAGCCTGCGTCGCCAGCAGCGACGGATCTTTCAGAAGCGACCGGAGGTCGGTGACGGAATCAAGCATGGGGGCCCTCCTGCAATGCGTTGGCAGAGACAAAGCATGGGCGGGACGAACTGTCCAGTTCGCCGGCACGGTATTGCGGCGGATGACCACAACTTCGGGGCGGCAGCGGGCCTGAAGGCAGACACGGGCGCTTGCGGTCCATCACCCCGACCTCGGGTGGACGCACCAGCGGTTGTGGTTGCTGCTTCATGGCGCAAACCCGCCCATGTTCGATCCCCGAGCATATGGTGACAAAGCGCCCGCGCGGATGGGCGGGGCGCGAGCTCACACACGGGGCTTGTGTCGCCGGCTGGTGTAAAGAGGGGCGGTGCCCCTCGGGCGGGGCGGTTTGCCGACGCCGGCGTGACAAAGCGCCCACCCATGGTCGAGTTCCGCAGCAGGATGGAGGGGAAAGTGATGCGGTGCTCCGGAGGGCTGCTGGTCCGGGTCGAATCCCTGTTGGGGTAAATTTGATCAAATTATTGCGCCCACCTCCGGAACCCCGTAAGCTGAAGGCAACCCGCCGAATCCGCTCCCGGATTCGCCGCCAGATGATGAGGCCGAGAATGATCCAGATCACCAACCATCTGCCCACCGCCGAGCTTCAGGCGCTGGATGCCGCGCATCACATGCACCCTTTCACCGCCGATGCGCAGCTTGCCAGGCGCGGGGTGCGGGTCATCACCTCGGGGCAGGGGGTGTGGCTGACAGACAGCGAGGGCAACCGAATTCTCGACGGCATGGCGGGGTTGTGGTGCGTGAATATCGGCTATGGCCGGACCGAGCTGGCCGAGGCGGCGGCGCGGCAGATGCGGGAGTTGAGCTATTACAACACCTTCTTCATGACGACCCATGTGCCGGCCATCGCGCTTTCGGCAAAGCTTGCTGAACTCGCGCCGGGGGATCTGAACCATGTGTTCTTCGCCTCCAGCGGCTCGGAAGCCAACGATACCAATATCCGCCTCGTGCGCCGCTACTGGGAGTTGAAGGGCCAGCCGGAGCGGCGGGTGCTGATCGCGCGCAAGAACGGCTATCACGGCTCGACCATGGGGGGTGGCAGCCTCGGCGGCATGCCCTATATCCATGCCACCGGTGGCAAGATCGACGGGATCGAGCATATCGGCCAGCCGCATTGGTGGGCCGAGGGCGAGGACATGACGCCGGAAGAATTCGGCCTGCTGCGCGCCCGCGAACTGGAGGAGAAGATCCTTGAACTCGGGGCTGACAAGGTGGCGGCCTTCATCGGCGAGCCGGTGCAGGGCGCAGGGGGGGTCATCGTGCCGCCCGCGACCTATTGGCCCGAGATCCAGCGCATCTGCGACAAATACGGCGTGCTGCTGATCGTCGACGAGGTGATCACCGGTTTCGGGCGCACCGGCAACTGGTTCGGCTGCCAGACCTTCGGGCTGCGGCCGCATATCATGACCATCGCCAAGGGGCTTTCGTCGGGCTATCAGCCGATCGGCGGTTCGGTCGTCTGTGACGAGATCGCGAATGTGATCGGCGGCGCCGAGGATGACTTCAACCACGGCTATACCTATTCCGGCCATCCGGTGGCCGCCGCCGTGGCGCTGGAAAATATCCGCCTGATCGAGGAGAACGGCATTGTCGAGCATGTGCGCGACGTGGCGCATCCCTGCCTTGCCGAGAAATGGCACGCGCTGGCCGATCATCCGATGGTCGGGCAGACCAGCCTTTGCGGGCTGATGGGCAGCCTGCAACTGACGCCGAACAAGGAGAGGCGGGCGAAATTCGCGGCCAAGCCCGGCACGGTCGGCTATCGTACCCGCGAGCGCTGCTTCGCCAACAATCTTATCATGCGCCACGTCTATGACCGCATGATCATCTCGCCGCCGCTGGTCATCACCCCGGAGGAGATCGACGCTCTGGTGGCGCGGGCGCGCAAGTCGCTCGACGAGGCCTATGCCGAGGTGAAAGCGGAAGGTCTGTGGAAGGAAGCGTGATTCGCGCATTTCGCGCCGAATCGAACAAAAACGCGGGTGCGCCTTGCGCATCCGCGTTCCGTTTTGTGCTGGCCGCTGAAAATCTTCCTTCTGAATGGCCAATCATGAAGAAAATGTAACAGACAGGTAACCGACTTGTTGCGCGATGCGGTTGTCCGGGCTTAGACTTCGGACAGGACCGGAGAGTGGCGGGGGACCGGTCACATGTCCATGAAACTGTCACAGGACCGCAATAAGACGGGTTCGTCACAAAACGGGCGGCTCTGCCCAAGGGAGATCGAGAATGACGAATATCAAATGCACTGCCGGGCTGATGATCGCGGGGATGCTGGCGACGACCGGCATGACCTCGGCGCAGTCGCTGGCCGAGATCGAGGCGGCGGCCAAGAAGGAGGGGATGCTGACCACCATCGCCCTGCCGCACAGCTGGTGCAACTATGGCGGGGTCATTGAGGGCTTCAAGGCCAAATATCCCGAGATCCAGGTCAACGAGCTGAACCCCGATGCCGGCTCTGCCGACGAGGTGGAGGCGATCAGGGCCAACAAGGACAATACCGGCCCGCAGGCGCCCGACGTGATCGACGTGGGCCTTTCCTTCGGGCCGCAGGCCAAGGCCGAAGGGCTGCTGCAGCCCTACAAGGTCGCGACCTGGGATGACATTCCCGACAGCGTCAAGGATGCCGACGGTTACTGGTACGGCGACTATTACGGCGTCATGTCCTTCATCGTGAACAAGGACCTGGTGGAGAACGTGCCGACCGACTGGGCCGACCTGACCAAGCCGGAATATGCCGGGCAGGTGGCGATGGCGGGCGATCCGCGCGCCTCGAACCAGGCGATCACCGCGGTGCTGGCGGCGGGCCTGTCGAGGGGCGCGGCGGCGGGCGAGGCGGCCGGCAAGGCCGGGCTCGAATTCTTCGCCGAGATGAACAAGGCCGGCAACTTCGTCCCGGTGATCGCCAAGGCGGGCACCATAGCGCAGGGCGCGACCCCGGTTGCCATCGCCTGGGACTATAACGCCCTCGCGTGGCGTGACGAGCTTGCCGGCAACCCGCCGGCGGAGATCGTGGTGCCCGCGACCGGCGTTCTGGCCGGGGTCTATGTGCAGGGCATCTCGGCCTTCGCGCCGCATCCCAACGCCGCGAAATTGTGGATGGAATGGGTCTATTCGGACGAGGGGCAGAACCTTTGGCTGAAGGGCTACTGCCACCCGGCACGTTTCAACGCCATGGTGAAGGCGGGTCTGGTGCCGCAGGAGCTGATCGACGCGCTGCCGCCGGCCGGCGGCTATGAGGCCGCCTATTTCCCGACGCTGGAAGAGCTTGACGCCAACAAGGCGGCGGTCACCGGTGGCTGGGATGCGGTGGTGGGCGCCAACGTCCAGTAACCCCGGCCCTTGACCGGCCTTGCCCCGGCCTGCGACATGCGGGCCGGGGCTTGCAATGATAACAAGACTTCCTCGGGGGA
>JAIRJX010000204.1 GCA_031260425.1 Gemmobacter sp. | reverse complement strand
CCATGTCGGCTCTTCCTTGGTAGCGATGGAGAGGCCCGTCAGTGTATGCTCTGCTTATGGTGAGTTGCACATCGTTCCGCGCAGCAAGATCAAGCCTTCCGGCCTTGAGGATATCTTCCGATGGGGCGCAAGCGCACCTGCGCCCCGCTCGACGTCTGCATGAACCGCTGCAAGGTCGGGCAGAACCGGACGGCGCCTTTGCGTTCACCTGTGCCCCCGAATGGCCGGCCCGGGAAAACACCCTGCCCATCTCACGCTCCTTGTCTCTGCGGCCCGAGCGGTATGCCGGCCCTGCGATCATGGCCGTCTTCGAGAACCTGCTGCTGGACAGCGACATCATCCGACGCCGTGTGGCGGAACGCGTACAGGCGCCGGCGCCTGCCGGGTGCGGTGCTGCCATCCACACCATCGCTTACATCAGAGCGAAGTGCCGGGCATTATATCGACTGGGGCGAGCCACGGCAGAAATCTTCATCACGGTGTTCAACGGTAGCCTGAGCGGCGAACTCTGGAGCGGGGAGAGACCCACACCCTGCCCGGTCCCATGGTCAGCCGCCTGCCGCTGCAAGGCTTTCCCTTACCCTTGCAAGGGCCGCTCCTTGAGGATCGGTTTCGCCGAGCAGCGCGAAAGTGCCGGTGAGGGCGAACATGCAGTGGCCGTGGACTGTCGCCACCAGCGAACGTGCAAGCGGGGTGGCACGGTCGGCATGGGCGGCGGGCAGGGTGCGACGAATTTCTGCCTCGATGATGCCGATCAGTTCGGCGCGTTGCGCCTGATAACGCTCCGGCAATGCCTCGCCCGGGGCAATGCGGTGATCGTAGATCGCCATCCACAGATTGGGATTGGCGGTGGCGAAGCCGAAATAGCCCTCCACCAGCACCCTGATGCGATCCGGTGCGCCGGCATCGAGCCGCTCGCGCATCGTATCGGTCCAGAGCGTAAAGGTTCGGCTGTTGACCCTCATCAGCAGCCGGTCGAGGCTGCCGAACACATTGTAGATCGTGCCGATCGAATAGCCGATCCGCTTGGCGACCTCACGCGCGGAGAAGCGGGCATAGCCCGTCTGCGCCATCAGGGCGTGCCCTTCGGCGAGGATCAGCTCCTCCAGTTCAGCGCGGGTGTGATCGGATCGACGAGCCATGACGCAGGGTCATAAGGTTAGAATTGAACGATGTCCAATATTTTATTGAACGATGTGTAATTATACGCTGGCGACCGGGCAGAAGCTGCCGGAAGGAGCGGGCCATGCTGTTCGGGATCTGGGTTTTGCTGATTGCGATGGGCGTTGCAAGTTTGCGCTTGCAGGCCAGGGTGATGCGGCTTGAACGGCGTGTGGCATTGCTGGAGCCTCAGGCTGTGCCGGAGCAAAGTCATGTGGCCGAAGCCATGCCGTCAGAGCCGGAGCCTGCCGCAGCCACGGCAACGATAATCGGCTCGCCGCCGGGTGTCGAAGTGGAGACGGAGTTGGCGCGGGCAAACACGCCGGTCGAGGCATTGCCGGTGCCAGATCCCAAGCCTGTCCGCACGCGCCGCACACTCGGTTTCGAGGATATATTCGGGCGCTACCTGCCGATCTGGGCGGGCGGCATCACCTTGATCGTGGCCGGCGTGCTGATCGTGCGTTACTCGATAGAGGTCGGGCTGCTCTCGCCGCTGGTGCGGGTGATTGCCGGGCTGATATTCGGTTTTGTGCTGATCGCCGGGGCCGAGGTGGTGCGCCGGGCGCGTGATCCGCGCATTGCACAATCACTTTCCGGTGCAGGGCTGGCGGTACTTTATGTGTCGATCCTGATCGCAGCCAATCTCTATCATCTGGTCGCACCGGGGATAGCCTTTGTCGGGCTGGCAGGTGTGACTGTGCTGGCCGGAGGTCTGTCGCTGCGCTTCGGGGCACCGAGTGCAGTGCTGGGGCTGGTCGGCGGGCTTGCCGCGCCGGCTATGGTGGGTGCGAGCCAGCCCGATATTCCGATGCTGGCCGCCTATCTGGCGGCGATTGTCGGCGGGCTGTGCACGCTGGGGCGGTCGCGCGGCTGGTGGTGGCTGGGCGGGCTTGCCATCGGGGGCGGTTTCCTATGGTCGCTGCTGCTGATCGCCGCCGGGCTGGTGAGCCCGGCAGAGACGCTGGCAGCGGGCGGGCTGGTGATGCTGCTTGCCATCGGCCTGCCGCTGCTGCTCTCGGGCGGGGCAAGCCGGACCTTGCGGATCGCCGCCGCGCTGGCGGGTTGTGGACAGATTGCGGCGCTGGTCGCGACCGGCGATTTCGTCGGACTGAACTGGGCGCTGTTCGGCCTGCTCGCAGCCGCGATGGCTTGGCTGTCCCGGCGCGAGGCGACGCTGGCGGATGCGCCGCTGGCAAGTGCGGTGGTGGGCGCGGGCCTTGCCTTCGCATGGCCGGCCCCGACGCAGGAGATGTTGGCGCTGGTGCTGGCGGCGGGCGGGCTGATCCATGCCGTCCCCGCCCTGTGGCGGCTGTGGCGTGAAGAGGGCCGGTTGAGCGATGCCGGGGTGATCGCGCTGGTAGCCTTTGCCGCGCCGTTCATCCCCTTCTACCATTTCGGGAGGCAGATGGGCGATTGGGCCTTTGCTGCCCTGGCGCTGTCTGGCGCGATGCTGGCAGGCGGTGCGGCGGTGCCGGGCTGGCGCAACGCCCGGCGTCGTGCGGATGCGCGCTTCGCGACCCTGTCGTTGAGCGCAATCGTGCTGTTGCTGGCGGCAACAGCGTGGCCGGCCCCGGTGAGTGCCTTCGCCCCCGAGGCAGCCATCGCCGCCGTTGCGGCGCTGCTGCTGGCGGTGCGCGCCGGGGACCGGCGGATCGAGACGGGAGGGCAGGTGCTGGCGCTGGTCGCCCTGCTCTGCCTGCCGCTGCTGTCGGGCGCGGACGAGCTTCTGCGCGCGGCGGGTATCGGCCCGGGCGCCCTCTCCCTTGCCGGCGCGGCGCGCTGGTGGATGGTGGCGCTGGCAGCCTTCGCCTTTGCCCGCTGGTCGGGCGCGCAGATTGCGCGACGGATCGGCGCCGGAGTGGCGGTGGTGCTCCTCTATGTCGCCGCAGCGCAGATCGTGCCGCTTGCCGGTCTGGCGCTGATCCCGGTGGTGATGCTGGCCGGTCTCGGCTGGGTGCCGCTCAGGCATGAGGCGCGGACCGTGCCGCTTGCCGTCGCCGGGCTGATTGCTGCCGGCTGGGCGGCACTGCCGCTGGCGGAGTGGCTTGCTGCCGGCATGGCAGCGGTGGCGGGCCAGCCACTTTATGTCGGCGACCTGCCCCTGCCCGGCGATGCGCTGATCCGTCTTGCAGCTCCTGCCGCTGCCCTGCCGCTGCCCTGCTGTTGCTGTACTGGCGCGGACGGGTGCCGGCGATATGGGGAAGCGTCGCGGCGGGGCTGGGTGTGATCGTTATCCATATCGGCTGGAAGCAGGTATTCGCCATCGACGACGGATTGCGCTTTGCCATCTGGGGCTTTGCCGAGCGGACCTTGTGGGGGGCGTTGTTGCTTGGCGCGGCGCTGGCGGCAGGGCGGCTGGCGCAACGCCGGATCGCGCTGGGCCTTGCGCTGGCCGGGCTGGCGCATGGCGTGGGGTTCACGCTGCTCTACCACAATCCGCTGTGGAGCGAACAGGCAGTGTGGCTCTGGCTCGCACCGGCCTATGCGGTGCTGTGGGCGCTGCTCTCCACCTCCGCACGGCTGATCGGCACCCCGGTTGCCCGGCGGGTGGAGGGCATCGGGCATATCGCGCTGATTCTGCTCTTTTCGCTGTCCGCACTGCGCTGGGCCTTCCACGGGCCATGGCTGATCCATGGCTCGGTGACGCTTGGCGAGGACATCGCCCGTTCGCTGGTGGCGATCGCGCTGGCGCTGGGCTTCCTGGGTTGGGGCATGGCGCGGAGCCTGAAGGACTGGCGCATTGCCTCGCTGCTGTTGATGCTGGGCGCAGTCGGCAAGGTGTTCCTGTTCGACGCCGCCGGGCTGGACGGGTTGCAGCGCATCGCCTCGTTCATTGCGTTGGGCCTGAGCCTGATCGGCATCGGCTGGCTCTACAGCCGCTATCTGCCCGATACGCGGTCAGCCCGTTCACAGGACCTGGAAGAGTAGGCGTCTCAACCCCACCCGCCGGGATCGAGAGCGGGGTGGGGGCAGGGCGGGCTCCGGCGGGAGCTATCGTCGGTGGTCGCACTGCCGGTTATTCTGGCTGGAAGGGCAGGAGCGGGGCTTCGAGCTGCCAGACCGTCCACGACGCACGGTGCCCATTGACCGGCGTGACCATGACGGCTCTTCGCCTCCGACGCAACGACGCAGGCAGAGGATATTTCAAATGCAAGGCAGTGGGAAATATCGCCTGTCAATCATCTGAAATACGCATCGTAGCCGCAGGCGGCAGCGATCAACGAGGCGGAATAGGGGTGCGACGGGTGTGCCATGATTGTCCCGGTCGCACCGGCTTCGCAAATTCGTCCGGCTTGAAGGATGACGATGCGGTCGGCGATGTGGCGGATCACCGCCATGTCATGGCTGACAAAGAGCATCGCCACATTGGTTTCACGCCTGAGTTCGTCCAGAAGACCCAGGATCGCCGCCTGTACGGAAACGTCCAGGGCTGATGTGATCTCGTCGCATAGCAGGAGAGACGGCCGGGCGGCGAGCGCGCGGGCGATGGCGACCCGCTGCTTTTCACCGCCCGAGAGTTCGCCGGGCCGGCGCTCGGCATGTCGCGCCGGAAGACGCACGGTATCGACCAGCGCCTTCACCTCGGCGTCGAGTTCGGCGCCTTTCAGGCCCCGAAACCAGATGAGCGGTCGTTGAATGATCTGGCGCACGCTCTGGCGCGGATTGAGTGAATCGTCGGGATTCTGATAAATCATCTGGATGCGCCCGCGCTGATCCGGGCTACGGCAGGCAACATTGTCGGCAAGAACCTGTCCGGCAAAACGCATTTCACCATGGCGCGGAGCCAGAAGCCCGGCGATGGAGCGCAATATTGTGGATTTGCCACTGCCGGATTCACCAATCAGCCCGAGCACCTCGCCCGGCGCTACGGTGAACGACACGTCGCTGACCGTGGCTTGCGGCGTGCGTCCGCGCGTGAAATCGGCGAGCGAACGCTTCCGATAGGCGATTTCCAGCGATTCCACAGTGATCAGCGGAATATCCGGCGCCTGAATTGCACCATTTGCGGTCTGCCGGATGGTGGCGATGGAGGCCGGCCTGTCGGGGCGCAGACCGAAGGGCTCCAGCGGATGATGGCAGGCAAGCCGATGTTCCGGCGTCAACTGCGTCTGCGCCGGCCACTGCGTGCGGCAGAGCCCGGTTGCGCGTGCACAGCGCGGTGAAAAGGCGCAATACGCCGAGGCCGGCCGTGGTCCGGGCGGTGTGCCGGGCAGGGCTTCGGGCATGGTCTGCGCTTCCATGCGCGGTACGGAGGCGAGCAGGCCGGCGGCATAGGGATGGCGCGGACTGTTGAGCAGGACCAACGCCTGTGCCTCTTCAACCAGTTCGCCGGCATACACCACGCCTATGCGGTCGCTCATGCAGGCGATGACGCCGATGTCATGGCTGACATAGATCATCGCCAGCTTTTCCTGGGCGCCGATCTCGCGTAGAAGGTCGAGGATGGCAAGCTTGGTGGTGACGTCGAGTGCGGTGGTCGGCTCGTCAAGCAGCAACACCGAGGGTTGGCCGGCAAGCGCCAGCGCGATGCCGATGCGTTGCTGCTGGCCACCGGAAAGCTGATGCGGATAGCGCGCCAGAACAGCCGCCGGATCTGGCAGGCGCATGGTGGCGACCAGTTCGGCGGCGCGCTCGCGCCGGGCGGCGGCGGGGAGGTCGGTCTTGAGCGCGAGCTGCTCCTCGAAATGGCGGCCGATGGTGAGCGACGGCGTCAGCGTCTGGGCGGCATTCTGGGGCACGAGTGCGATCTGCCTGCCGCGCAGGTGCTCGAGTTGCTGCCGGTCGATGCCGACGATCTCCCGGCCGTCGAGCCGGATGCTGCCGGTTCCGATCTGAAGCCCCTTGCCGATGCTGCCGAGCATGGCGGCGAGCAGCGTGCTCTTGCCGCAACCGGATTCTCCGACGATGCCGAGCGTCTCGCCGCGATCAAGGGCGAACCCGATATCGCGCAGAATGAACCGCGGCTCTCCATCGGGCCTGCTGAGCCTGACCGACAGGCTGGAGACAGACAGGGCACAGGCCGCGCTCATGCTCCGGCCTCTCCGGCCGAACGATCAATACCGAGGGCCTTGCCGAATGCGTCGGCGGTCAGGTTGATGCCGATGATGAAGGTGGAAAGCGCGATCATCGGTGCCAGCGCCGCCCAGGGGATAACGGTCAGGTAAAGCCGGGCGTCTGAAATCATCAGACCCCAGTCAGGATGCGGCGGGCTGACGCCGAGGCCGAGAAAGGACAGCGAGGAAAACCACAACAGCATCCACGACCATTGCATGGCGCCATCGACCAGAAGCACGTTGCGGATGTTCGGCATGATCTCCTGCCACAGGATCGTGAGCATCGGTTCGCCACGCGCCTTGGCCGCCCAGATATAGTCACGGGCAACGATATCAAGCGTCGCCGCACGCGCCACCCGCGCAGATTGCAAGCCGTAGCAGAACCCCAGCACCAGAATCAGCACGATCGGGGCATTGCCGAGCGTGACGGCTATCAGCATGACGAAGAGCAGCCATGGCACGGCTTGAAAGGAATCTATCAGCCGCATGAACAATTCGTCGAACAATCCGCCGCGATAGCCTGCAGTGATGCCGGCGACAGCGCCCCAGGCAACCGCTACGGTCGTCGCAAGCACCGTAGTGACCGCCGCTGCCTGGCCGCCAAGCATGACGCGGGTCAGCACGTCCCGGCCAAGATTGTCAGTCCCGAGCCAATGGGCGGAGGATGGCGGAAGAAACATGTCGCTGGCGCTTTGTGCCGCGTAATCATAGGGCACGACAATGGGAGCGACGACCATCATCAGGACATGAAAGACAAGGATGACAAGCCCGAGCGCCCCGGAAGGCTGCACCAGCACGGCCTTCGCCACGCGCCGGACATCGCTGAGAGCGGTACTCGTCCTGTTCAACTGCGCACCGTCCGCAACCGGGGGTTCAAGGCGAACATCAGGAGATCAGCAACGAGTGTCACGGCGACATAGATGGCGGCCAGTGTGGCGGCGATGCCAAGCACCAAGGGCAGGTCACGATTGGAGATCGCATCCATGGTCAGACGGCCGAGGCCGGGATAGTTGAACACGACCTTGATGACCACGACACCGGCAAGCAATGTGGCGAATTGCAGCGCGATGATGCCGATCGCCGGCAGCATGGCATTGGGAAGAACATGCCGCCAGACCACCAGTCTTTCCGGAACGCCCCGGAGCCGCGCCATATGCACATAGCAACTTTCCAGCACATCAATGGTGCAGCTTCTGACCATCCGCATCGTATGCGCCATCGAGATGAAAGCGAGTGCCAGCGCCGGTGTGGCGATCACCGGCAGAATGCGTGAAATCGGCGCGTCGGGGGGGATCATGCTGATACCCGGCAGCCAGCCGAGCCAGATCGAGAAGACCAGCACCAGCATCGTGGCAGAGACGAATTCCGGAACCGTCATGCCGATCAGCGTCAGGGTTGGCAATCCGATATCAACTGCCTGATCGCGCCTGAGCGCGGCAAGGACACCAAGCACGATGGCCAGCGGGAAGGCGATCCCCGCCGCAACCGATGCAAGCACAAAGGTGTTGAACAGGCGCGGAGCGAGGGCAGCTGCGACCGGCTCCTTGCGGACATGCGACGTGCCGAGATCTCCGGTCATCGCCGATGCCGTCCACCGGACATAACGAACGGCGATATTGCCCTGGCCGGAAATCTCCTGCCGACAGCGGGCCAGCGCCCCCTCGGTTGCCGTCCTGCCGAGAGACGCGGAACACTGGTCTCCCGGCAAAGCACTGACGCTGAGAAACATGAGGAGGGTGACGGCGACCAGAGTCGCAAGCCCCACGGTGACCCGGCGCAGCGCAAAGCCCAGCATGATTCAGTTCCTGCCCCCAAACCTGTCTTCAGTTGTCGATCGTGACGTTCTGCCAATCGATGTTTTCGGTGACGAAGGGAGGCTCGATGCCTTTGACGCGAGACGACACGACGCGCAGGAGCACCTTGTGATAGGGAATCAGCATGCCGCCTTCGTCGAACAGCACTTCCTGAATCTTCTCGTAAATTGCCTTGCGCCTGACCGGATCCGGCTCGGATCGAGCGGCGTCGAGCATCTCGTCGAAGTCCTTGCGCTTCCAGTTCGACACATTCCAGGCGGCGGTGGAGCGATAGACCTCGTTCAGGACCTGGGTTGCGGGGCGCTGACCCCAGCTGTCGACGAAAGCCGGCGTCTGCATCCAGACATTGTCCCAGAACCCGTCCGAGCTCGTCATTTTCAGCTTGACGCGAATACCGGCCTCAGCAACCTGCTGCTGATAGACCTCGACGATCTGCACCATGTTCTCCTCGACATCCGAGGTGGCGATCTCGACATCGATACCGTCCGCATAGCCGGCTTCGGCGAGCAGCTTCCTGGCACCCTCGATGTCCTGCGGGCAGTCGCCCTGCCAGTAGTAGAGATCGCCCGGCCAGACCGGCGTATCACAAGCGACGACGCCATTGCCGTTACCGAGCAGAAGCGACGTCATCTCTTCCCGGTCTACGGCGATACGCAACGCCTTGCGGACACGTGGATCGTCGAACGGCTTGACATCGGTTTGAAAGTCGATGGCGTTCCAGTCGCCGGAGGGAATGCGCTGCATCTGGACATCCGGGTTGCCCTCGAACAGCCGGCCTTGCTTGGGGTCGATTGTGAGCAGAAGGTCGACCTGGTCGGCGATCATCGCCTGAAGCCGGGCTGAAGCGTCGGCGATGGCGGTGATCTCGACAGCATCGAGCTTCGGTCGTCCGAGATAATATCCGTCGAAAGCGGCGAGACGCGTGGTGCCCTCCGGCGACAGCATCTCGACCTTGAAGGGGCCGGTGCCGACCGGCGCGTCGCGCGCCATTTCTGCCGTCATGCCGTCCGGCAGGATGACAGCCCGATAATCGCCGGCAAGCTGCGGGAAATCGGCTTCCGGGCTCGACAGGTGGAAACGGACGGTGAGCGGATCGACGGCCTCGACCTTTTCGACGATACCGAGCACAGCCCGGACCGGGCTGTCGAACTCCGGGTCGGTCATGCGGCCATAGGACCAGACGACATCGGCGGCATCGAACGTGCTGCCGTCCTAAAAAAGCACACCTTCGCGCAGATGGAAGGTCCAGGTCCTGAGATCGTCACTGGCGCTCCAGTCGGTCGCCAGCCGAGGCAGCGGTTTTCCGCCCGGATCGAGTGTGACCAGGGCATCATAGACCAGATTCATCGTTGGCCAGAAGCGGATGGAATCATAGGGGTCCATGGTCGTGGCGGCCCCATAGCCGTAGTCATTGGCGATACGCAGCAGACTCTCCGCGCGAAGCGGAGAGGTGAGGGCAAGAAGAAGGGCCGTGGTCGCAAGCGTCTTGCGGAACATGTCGAACCTCGTTCAGCGGAGTGTCTCTACTAAATCATCATTCATTTATTGCGTCCATACGACACTCGCATCATTTGCGCGACTGCAAGACGCCCTGGCGCACCTTTGCGCCACCAACACGGCACAAACCAAACGTTCTGCCGCCATGCTCAGGATCGCATGTTGCGATGGCGTACGAATGTGCTACTCGTAACTGAACTCATATTCATCATCTTCCGTGCCGGGGTCCCATGAACGAAATGGTCGAAACGGAGCAGAGGAAGGCATCCCGATCACGGCTTGATTCGCTTGACCGCAAGCGGGACCTCATTGATGCGACCATCAGCGTGCTGGCAGAGAAGGGCTACGGCAGCTTCACGCTGGCCGAGGTTGCCGCTCATGCCGGGGTGTCCGCCTCGCTCATCATCCTGCATTTTCAGTCCAAGGAAAAACTGCTTGGCGAGGTGATGTCACATATGGGTCGCGACTATTTCGGCATGCTGCATGCCAGCCAGATCGGGCAGCCGGATGGAGCGGTGCATCGGCTTTGGCGGCTGGTGGATGCAGAATTCTCCGCAGGCTATCTCACGCCGCGCCATCTCCTGGCCTGGCGGACATTCTGGACGGAGATGAATGGCCGGCGCGACTATCTGGCGATGTGCGCCGAACAGACGAAGCATTTCACGCAGTTGACACAAGCGCTTTGCGAGGAGATCCTGAAGGACGGCGACTATCCCGGCCATAGGGCCTGGGTGGTCGCGCGCCTGATCGACACCGCGTTGGGTGGTATCTGGATTGATCTCACACATGGGCCGACATCGCTTTCCATTCCCGAGGCGAGGCATCTGGCGCGCGGTCTGCTGGTCATGTTTTTCCCCAGACACTTTTCGTTCGACGGGCCGCTCATGTGATGCGGATCGTAACATACAATATCCAGTTCGGACTCGGCCATGACGGCCGCATCGACCTGGCGCGCACGGCCCGGACCATCGCCCGGGCCGATATCATCTGCCTGCAGGAAGTCGACCGTCACTGGCGGCGCAGCGGTGTCCAGGATCAGGCCCTGATACTGAGCGGGCTGATGCCCGACCGCTATTGGGTCTACGGAGCGGGTCTGGATGTCGACGCGAGCGAAATGATCGTCGGGCGGCTGGTCAACCGCCGTCGGCAGTTCGGAAACATGACATTGTCGCGCTGGCCGATCCTGTCGTCACGCTGCCATGTCCTGCCGAAAGTTGAATCCGGTTCGGAATTCAATATGCTGACGCCGGCGCTGGAAACGGTCATTGATGCGCCGGGGGGGGGCCGATCCGGCTGGTAAACCTGCATCTGTCGCATGTCGGTGCCGAGGAGCGCCTGCTACAGATCGAAGCGCTGCGCCGGCCCGTGCTGATGGCTGCGGAGGAAGGCGGGGCCTGGCAGGGCGTCGATGACGACCATGAGCTTTGGCAGTGCGGCGACCGGCCTCCGCCGCAGCCGGCGGATGTGATCGTGCTCGGCGATTTCAACGCCGAGCCGGGATCGCCCGAATATCGGCGCATGGAGGATTTTGGCTTGGTCGATGCCTGGCCGGGCTCCCACCAGCCGGACGAGCATGGAACCACCTTCTTGCGAAACCCGGGACAGGGAACCGATCGCGATCTGCGGATTGACCATATCTTTCTCAGCCCGGGTTTCTGCACCGCCCCACGCAAAAGCCGGATCGATCCCGTCCCCCGCGCCTCCGATCACCAGCCGGTCTGGCTTGATCTGGACATGAATGCCGCAGCGAGCCCGGGCACGCCAGAGGCCATCCCGGGCACCGAAAAGCAGAAGCCGACGCCCGCCCGCACCGGCAGGATCGGGGCGAGGGCATGATCCACATATCCCGCACATGCCGGCAGGAGGTTTGTCTCTCGCCTGCCGCTGCGCCGGTCTCGGAAGATCGCCGTATTTCTGGCCGGAAAGCGAAGGCGGTACAGTGTGACTGATGAATATGCCTGAACTCCCCTGCCGCCGGATCGCCCCGGCATCAGGGCAAATGCGCAGCGGCACTATCATCGACTTTCAGCCGTGACCGGATGCCGAGGAAGGGTGCAGGGGAGGAGCGATAGCCCCCTCCGACATCAGGCCGCACGTCAACACATCTGATATTATCCCGCATGAGAAGCGGGATAATCCCACGGTGATCCATTTGGTCGGTGAGACGACCAATGCCAAACGCGCAAACCGCCCAACTGATATGGATGCGGCCATATTGAACCATGCGCTCCGCATCGCGCACTTCCTCTCCCCAACACCGGTCTGTCCTCGGCAAGCGCGACACTCCTTGCGCCGACGCCCGGCGGGCGGCTCTTCATCAGCGGCCGCTGCCATCAGCGCACATGATTGCGCAGCCGTGATGTCATTCGGAATGAGGCGCCGCCCCAAGCGAAGAAGCTGTTTCCGGGCAGGGATTTGCACTGACGCCGCGCAAAGGGGCGGAAAGCGGCCATTTGCGTCGCCCGCGTCGCTTATACAGGTTCAGCAACAGCGGACGCATCCGGCGCATGAAAGATGGCAAGTCTTGCATCTTGCGCGAGGGCGCCCTCCACGGATCGTCAGATGACCCGTTCAAATGGATTGACAGCCCTGCATACCGAAGAACGAACCCGGCTAACGCCGGGTCCGTTTTGCCTGCCAATGCGGAACGATGTCGCCCGCCATGATGCAGCCATAGGGGTCGATGCAATCGACCACATCGGCCAGACCATAATCGCGGATCTGGTCCATCACCGCCCCGGCGCGTTTATAGCTGGAGGGCAGTTCCGAGGCATCCACCGTTCCGGCATGGAACCGGATGTCCAGCCCCGCCGTTTCTGCCGCCAGCATCTGTGCAGGCGTCACCGCTCCCATCCGGCGACGGTATTCCGTGCGCGAGAAGTTGCGCCCCGCCCCATGAGGCGAGAAGCCCAACGCATGTGTGGCATCCCGACCGCGCACCACCAGAACTGGCTCCGCCATGTTCAGCGGGATCAGGGTCAGACCGCCGGCATCTGCGGCATAACCATCCCAGGCCGGAGTCGCCCCTTTGCCATGCAGGAACAGATCGCCCCGGCGGAAGACAAAGTTATGCTCGTTCCAATAGCGATCGCCGGGTTCGGCGCGCAGCTTTTCCACCACCACCTGATGCAGCGTATTGTGGTTGGCCTTGGTCCAGCGGCGGATGATCTGCAACGCCTCCCAATAATCGCGCCCCTCGTCGGTATCCGCCGGAATCCAGGCGTTCTGCTTCAGCGTAGCGGGCGAGAGTTGCGTGCGGAACCGCTCTGCCACCTCCATTCCGTGCTTGTAAAGCAAGCCACCCGGCCCGCGCGACCCGTGATGGGTGACCATGGCCATCCGTCCCGAGGCGCGCGACCGGCCGATGAACAGGAAATGATTGCCATCTCCTTGTGTGCCCATGTGGGCCTGCGCAGCATGCAGCATCCGATTGCCGTTCAGGAACGGATTGGCGCGGAAGTAATCCATCAGGTCCGGCGAGACGCTGAACCTTTGCCCCTGTTCCCGTCCGCCCGGCCCGAAATGGGTGATCGCCTGCGCGGCATCCAGTGCGGCCTTTGGATCGACATGCCCCAGATCCGTGATCATGACCGAGCAGCAGATGTCGGCCGAATGCATGCCGGGATGGATCGCATTGCGCGTCGCCACCACGCCGCCCACCGGAATGGTGCCCGGCGGCCCCGCCGGACAGGCATCGGGCATCACGGCACCCGCCTCGACCGTCGGGGTCTTCAGCACTTCGGCCATGGTGGCCAGCACCTTGTCGACATTGTCCTGCTCATCCGCATCCTCGGCGCGGATGCTGACATGCAGCGGCACCTCGCCGGGCCGCCGCAGGGCCAGCGGCGCGGGCAGAGGCGGCGGCAGGTCGGCCTCCAGCATCTGCCGGATGCGGATCAGCCCCAGCCCCTCGATCCGCGCGGTATTGGCGCGGGCCAGAAGGGTGGGAAAGGCCGGGCCGGAGCGGTGGCCCCAGTCGATCAGGTCGGCCCCGATGACGGGGGAAGGTGCATCATCATTCATCATCTCATTCACTCATGTAAGGAACCCCGGTGGCAAGGGATCAGGGTCGGGGAGACAAGGGAGAAGAGATTGTGCGTTCGTCCCGAGGTCGGGACGACCGGGGGTGGTGGCCCCCGGACCGCGTCTGGTAACTTCTGTAATCCCTTCGGCATTCGCCCCGGTTTCGGAGTCTGGCAGCAAAGGATCGGCGACACGTCTTCCGCTGCTCTGCCAGGCCGAGCCACGCACGGATGCGCGGTGGGATTCGAACCCGCGACAAGCAGATTGCAGTAGTGCCGCGCGGCATTCGCCGGGGTGTTCAAAGTCGGGGCGACAAGAGAGGAAGAGATCATGGGAACCCCGCCCGCACCGATGGGCGTTGCCGGAGTGGGGGCTTGAACCCCACAGGTATCCCGTGCTTTTGGAGGCTGTAATCCCTTCGGCATTCGCCCCGGTTTGGGGGTCCGGCGACAAGGCGGGGCAGGATATTTCCCTGAGCTACGCTTGCGCGGCGGGAGTTGAACCCGCGACCTCCGGTTGCCCGGCGCTCTGACCCTGTAATCCTGCCGGCATTCGCCGGAACATCTCTCCTTATCCATCGGGCCCCTTCCTGGCGGGGTGGTTTTTGTCCGGGCCGGCGACGAGGGTGGGCGAAACAATTGCTCTACCGCTGAGCTACGCGCGGATGCGCGGCGGGGATCGAACCCGCGACAGATTGTAGTTCCGCCGGCATTCGCCGGAATGACTTCTGTGCCCCCCATCGCGCAGGCAGAGGGGAACGGGACGTTCTGCGAACCTTGTCCGGGTGCCGGGATAGAACCCGCCAGCCCCATGTCGTCCGCTGCATTCTTCTGCTCCCCCGGCGTGAACGCCGGGGGAAAGGTTACACGTTGATCGCGCCGATCTGGCCGACCCAGTGGTCAGGCCCCATCCGTCCGGCGGCGAAATCGGCGATCTGGTCAAAGACGGCATCCGAGAAGCCGCCGATGTTCAGCACGTCCTCCCGTTCTGCCGCCTGCGTCGTGCCGTAGGGCTGAATGTCGATGCAGACGAGTTTCGCCGCCCGGTTCCGAGCCTTGAGCTTGGTCCATTCTGCCATCATCGCTGTCGCCTGCCCGCCCCGGTTCGCATCCATCCAGGACTGGTTGTCCGAGACGAAGATCACCAGATCGGGCGCCACGCCGCCTGCATTCAGCGCCACCAGCGGCGCCGAGCAGTTGGTTCCGCCCCCGCCCAGTGCCGCCAGTTTCGCGGCATTGGTCAGGATGGTATCGCGCGCCTCGAGTTGCGATGCACGCACCCCCACCTCGAAGGGCAGGATACGCGCCTGCGGATTCTGACGCAGGACCGCCGCCGTCATCAGCGCCGCCACGTCGATGCAGCGCACCGTGGTGGTGGCCCCCTTGCGATAGCCGGTCACCGGCGAGGACATCGACCCCGACACGTCCGGGCAGACCGCCAACGAGCCCGGCAGCACCGGCACGTTGGCAACGGAAAGCTCCATCGCGTCGTGCAGCGCGTCGCGCAGCCGAATATCGGCCCCGGCCTCCAGCGCCTTCAGCGTGGCAAGAAGCTGGTAGGGCAGCGCCTTCGCGCCCCGGATACGGCCCGGATCGCGCAGCACCTCTGCCACATGCTCGACCGTGCCGGGCACCGTGAAGGCCCCCTTGCGGTCCAGCATGTTCAGCCCCTGCCGCAGCATCTGCCACGAGCCCTTGTGCGCCACCTCGGCCCATTGACCGGGCGTCAGCGGCAGATCGGCCAGCATCTGGAACGGCACATCCGGCACCTTTGCCGAAGCCCCGGCCCGGAAAGCCAGCAAATCGCGCACCACCTCCGGCAACTCCGCCATATCGACGGGTTTGCCGATGAGCCAGGCATAGAACGCCGCCCGTTCGGCCGTTTCCGGCTTGGGGTGAACCATGCGGATCACATCGGCCAGCGACGGGTCGTTGCCGACCGACGCCGCCAGCAGTTGCCCATCCGAGGCCGCGTTCAGCCAGCCCTGCACCATCGCCTTGGGGCGAGAGCCCAGCGACTTGCGCCCGGTCTGCCCCGACCGCAGGATCTGCACGAAGCCGCGCAGCATCTTGCCCGAGGTGATCACACACGGGAAGGTCCGCGCGAACAGCGCCGG
>JAIRJX010000174.1 GCA_031260425.1 Gemmobacter sp. | reverse complement strand
GCACGGGGGCTCCTCTGCTTCGCCTCCACCCGTCACAAATCGGACCACGGTTGCCCCGCGCGGAGGGATGCGCGATAAGCGGGGGCCAGCTACAGGAACGGGCGTCACCACATGCTGCTTCTCATCGACAATTACGACAGTTTCACCTGGAACCTCGTGCATTACCTCGGCGAACTCGGGGCCGAGGTCGTGGTCCGGCGCAACGACGCGCTCGATGTGCAGTCGGTGATGGCGATGCGGCCCGAGGCCATCGTGCTTTCGCCCGGCCCTCGTGATCCGGCACAGGCCGGGATCTGCCTGCCCCTGACCGCCGCGGCGGCGGAAGCGGGCCTGCCGCTCCTTGGCGTCTGCCTCGGCCATCAGACCATCGGCGAGGCGTTCGGCGGCAAGGTGGTGCGCTGCCACGAGATCGTGCATGGCAAGATGGGCAGCATGATCCATGAGGGCAAGGGCGTGTTCCGCGGCCTGCCCTCGCCCTTCCTCGCCACGCGCTATCATTCGCTGGTGGTCGAGCGCGAAAGCCTGCCCGACTGTCTGGAAGTTACATCCTGGCTCGCCGACGGTACCATCATGGGCCTGCGCCATCGGACATTGCCGATCGAGGGGGTGCAGTTCCACCCCGAAAGCATCGCCTCGGAACATGGTCACCAGCTTCTGCGGAACTTCCTCGACAGCGCGAGGGTGGCGGCATGAGCGACCGGCTGAAACCCCTGATCGCCGCCGCCGTCACCCGCCCGCTGAGCCGGGAAGAAGCCGAAACCGCCTTCGCCGCCCTTTTCGAGGGCGAGGCGACGCCGGCCCAGATGGGGGGCCTTCTGATGACGTTGCGCACAAGGGGCGAGACGGTGGACGAATACGCCGCCGCCGCCTCGGTGATGCGCGCCAAATGCCACCGGGTGCGGGCGCCGACGGGCGCCATGGATATCGTGGGCACCGGGGGCGACGGCAAGGGCACCCTGAACATCTCCACCGCCGCCGCCTTCGTGGTGGCGGGCGCGGGCGTGCCGGTGGCCAAGCACGGCAACCGCAACCTCTCGTCGAAATCCGGCGCGGCGGATGCGCTGACCGAGATGGGCCTTAACGTGATGATCGGGCCCGAGGTGGTGGAGCAATGCCTTGCCGAGGCCGGGATCGGCTTCATGATGGCGCCGATGCACCATCCGGCGATGCGCCATGTCGGCCCTGTGCGGGCCGAACTGGGCACAAGGACCATCTTCAACATTCTCGGGCCCCTGACCAATCCCGCCGGGGTGAGCCGGCAATTGACCGGTGCCTTCAGCGATACCCTCCTGCGCCCGATGGCCGAAACACTGCGACAGCTTGGGTCAGAGGCGGCCTGGCTGGTCCATGGCGCTGACGGCACCGACGAGATCTCCATCGCCGGCCCCACCCGCGTTGCGGCATTGAAAGACGGCGAGATCATCGAATTCACTGTAACGCCCGAGGATGCCGGCCTACCGGTTCATCCGTTCGAGGCGATCCTCGGCGGCACCCCCGCCGAGAACGGCGCGGCCTTCCGGCGCCTGCTGGAGGGCGAGGCTGGGGCCTATCGCGATGCGGTTCTGCTGAACGCGGCGGCAGCGCTTCTGGTAGCTGAGCGCGCAACGTCCTTGCCGGAAGGTGTTGAAATAGCAAGGGATTCCATAGATACCGGTGTGGCGCTCACCAAGGTGGGGGCGCTGGTTGCGCTGACCAACCGGTGAGCCCGCCCGATCCGCCCGCAGGCTGGGCCGGGCTGCCTTTCTTCCGGGACGGCTGGCCTGCCCTGCGCGCACGCCTTTCCATCGCGCCGGACTGGCAGCCCACCGCTATCTTCCGCGCGCTGGAGCTGACTGCGCGCGCGCAGGTCCGTGTGGTGATCCTGGGTCAGGATCCCTACCACACCCCCGGCCGGGCCACCGGCCTTGCCTTCGGCTTCCCGCCCGGGGTCAGGCCGCAGGATTCGCTTCGCAACATCCTGACGGAATTGCAGGCCGACACCGGCACTTCCCCTCGGGACGGCGAGCTTGCGGGCTGGGCCCGGCAGGGGGTGCTTCTGCTCAATTCGGTGCTCACGGTGCCGGTGGGACAAGCCTTCGGCCACAAGGGTTGGGGCTGGGAGGCGCTGGTCGCCCAGATCCTCGCTGCCACCACCGCGGACGGGCCGCGCGCCCTCCTGCTTTGGGGCAAGCCCGCGCAACGGGCCTGCGCGAAGCTGCCGCGCGCGGACCACCTGTTCATCGAAACCGCGCATCCCTCGCCGCTCTCGGCTCATCGCGGCTTCTTCGGATCGCGGCCCTTCAGCCGGGTAAATCACTGGCTGGCCCTGCGGGGTGAGGCCCCGATCGACTGGGCAGCCTGAAAGGCGGTTTCCAAACCCTGCCCGGCGGGTTAGGACGGAAGGCAAGGAGGAGCGCCCATGACCACCATCCTCGACCGCATCAAGGCCTACAAGCTGGAGGACGTGGCCGCCCGCAAGGCCGCCCGCCCCCTCGCTGATCTGGAGGCGGCAGTCAGGACCGTCCCGGCCCCGCGCGGATTTGCGCGCGCGCTGGCCGCCGCCGCCGCTACCCGCTATGGCCTGATTGCCGAGATCAAGAAAGCCAGCCCCTCCAAAGGGTTGATCCGCGCCGATTTCAACCCCGAGACGTTGGCGCGCGCCTATGAGGCGGGCGGCGCCACCTGCCTTTCGGTGCTGACCGACGGCCCCTCCTTTCAGGGAGACGATGCCTATCTGACCATCGCGCATGGTGCGACAGCGCTTCCCTGCCTGCGCAAGGATTTCCTCTACGATCCCTATTCGGTAGTTGAATCGCGCGCGCTCCATGCCGATTGCATCCTGCTCATCATGGCCTCGCTCGATGATGCGCAGGCGGCCGAACTGGAGCAGACCGCATTCGATCTCGGCATGGACGTACTGATCGAGGTGCATGACCGTGCCGAGCTTGACCGCGCCGCAAGGCTCAGATCACCGCTGATCGGCATCAACAACCGCAACCTGCATACATTCGAGGTCTCGCTCGATGTGACGCGCGACCTGGCGCGGCGGGTGCCGGAGGATCGGTTGATCGTCTCGGAAAGCGGGCTCTTCACACCCGGGGAGCTTGCCGATATCGCGCAATACGGCGCACGGTGCTTCCTGATCGGCGAAGCGCTGATGCGCCAGAACGATGTGACGGCGGCGACAAGGGCGCTTCTGGCCAATCCCCTTACGGCGCAGGGGGGCTCCTGATGGCGCTGACGCATTTCGATGCCTCGGGTCACGCCCATATGGTCGATGTCTCCGAAAAGCCGGTGACGGCGCGCGCCGCTGTGGCACGCGGCGCGGTGCGGATGAGCACGGAGACGCTGGCACTCATCACCGAAGGGCGCGCGCAGAAGGGCGACGTGCTGGCAGTGGCACGCCTCGCCGGCATCATGGCGGCGAAGAAGACCGCCGATCTCATCCCCTTGTGCCATCCGCTGCCGCTCACCCGCGTTGCGGTCGATCTGACCCCGGATCCGGCGCTTCCCGGCGTCGCAGTGGAGGCCAACGTCAGGACCACCGGCCAGACCGGGGTGGAGATGGAGGCGCTGACGGCGGTTACCGTGGCCT
>JAIRJX010000148.1 GCA_031260425.1 Gemmobacter sp. | reverse complement strand
AGGCCGCAAAGGATCGCGCATGACCGACAAGAACAGCATCGAGGCAAGGTTCGAGCGGGGGCTTTTTGCCGCGCGCTGGCTCATGGCGCCGATGTATCTGGGGCTGGTGGTCAGCCTCGCGATGCTCACACTGGTCTTCGTGAAGGAGCTGCTCCATTACGCGGCCGGAACCTTCACCATGACCGCCGATCAGGGCATCCTTGCCGTCCTCTCGCTGATCGATCTGTCGCTGGCGGCCAACCTTCTGCTGATCGTGCTGTTCTCGGGCTACGAGAATTTCGTCTCGAAGTTCGATCTGGAGGGCGTGCGCGACCGGCCGAGCTGGATGGGCAAGGTGGATTTCTCCGGCCTGAAGATGAAGCTCATCGCCTCCATCGTCGCCATTTCCGGGATCCATCTGCTGAAGGTGTTCATGGAGATCGGCAAGGGCCCGGCGCCGATCGATCCGCGGAAGCTGCAATGGCTGGTGATCATCCACCTGACCTTCGTGGTCTCGGGCCTGTTGCTGGCGCTGATGGACTGGGTGTCGGCAAAAACCGCCAGACACTGACCGAAGGGCCGCAGTTGCGGCCCTTTCTGCTGCGGGCTTCCATCTGGCACTGGCAAAGCTGCGGGCACGCGGCTAAACCCGGCGGGTCATGGAATGGAGACAGCGATGAACGACGCCATCCGCCCGCAACCCGGCATCATGGACATTGCGCTTTATCAGGGCGGCAAGGCTCATGTGGCGGGGGTGAGCAATGTGGTGAAGCTCAGCTCGAACGAGAATCCCTTCGGGCCTTCGGACAAGGCGAAGGAAGCTTTCGCAAGGTCGGTGCATCAGTTGCATCGCTATCCTTCCACCGATCACGCAGGGCTGTGCCAGGCCATTGCCGAGATCCACGGCCTCGACCCCGCGCGGGTGATCTGCGGCGTCGGTTCGGATGAGATCATCACCTTCCTCTGCCAGGCCTATGCCGGACCGGGGGACGAGGTGCTTTACACCGAACACGGCTTTCTGATGTATAAAATCTCGGCGCTGGCCGCCGGCGCCACCCCGATCGAGGTGAGGGAGCGCGAGCGCACCACGGATGTCGATGCGCTGCTTGCCGCCTGCACCTCGCGCACGCGGCTGGTCTTCGTCGCCAATCCGAACAACCCGACCGGCACGATGATTTCGGCCAGCGAGGTAGCGCGGCTGGCGCGCGGCCTGCCGCCGCAGGCCATTCTGGTGCTCGACGGGGCCTATGCCGAATATGTCGAGGGCTTCGATGCCGGGCTTTCGCTGGTCGAGGCGTCGGGCAATGTGGTGATGACGCGGACCTTCTCGAAGATCTACGGGCTTGGCGGGCTCCGGATCGGCTGGGGCTATGGCCCGCAGGCGATCATCGACACGCTGAACCGGGTGCGCGGCCCCTTCAACCTGTCGAATACCCAGTTGGGAACCGCCGAGGCTGCGGTGCGCGATCAGGACCATGTGGCGAAATGCCGGACCGAAAACGCGAGGATGCGGCATTGGCTGGCCGAGGCGCTGGCGGCGGTGGGTGTGCCCTCCGATACGTCGATGGCGAATTTCGTCCTGGCGCGCTTCGCTTCCGCTGAGGAGGCCGAGGCTTGCGACGACTACCTGCTGTCGCAGGGTCTGATCGTGCGGCGGATGGCCAGCTACAAGCTGCCCAACTGCCTGCGCATCACCGTCGGCGACGAGCCGTCCTGTCGCCAGGTGGCTCATGCCATCGGCCAGTTCAAGGGGCTGAAATGACGGCGCTCTACAACCGGGTTGCGCTGATCGGGCTGGGGCTGATCGCCTCTTCCATGGCGCATGCGATGAAGGCCGAGGGGCTGGCGGACGAGATCGTGGGCTTCGCCAAATCCGCCGAGAGCCGCGCCGCTGCGCTGGAGCTGGGCTTCGTCGATCGGGTGACGGAAACGGCGGCCGAGGCGGTCCATGGCGCCGATCTGGTGATGCTGGCCGTGCCGGTCGGCGCGATGGAGGCGATCGCCGCCGAGATCGGCCCGCACCTTGCCCCCGGCTGTACGGTCAGCGATGTGGGTTCAGTGAAGCAGGCGGTCATCGCCGCAGTGCAGCCGCATATGCCTGAAGGGGTGTGGTTCATCCCCGGCCACCCCATCGCCGGGACAGAGCATTCCGGCCCGCGCTCCGGCTTCGCGAGCCTTTTTCGGGGTCGCTGGTGGCTGCTCACCCCGATTGCCGGCACCGATCCCGAGGCGACCCATCGCCTGCGCCGGCGTTGCGAGGCGATGGGTGCCAAGGTCGCCGAGATGGTGGCCGGGCCTCCCGACCTCGTGCTGGCGGTCACCAGCCACACGCCGCACCTCATCGCCTATACGATGGTGGGGGTAGCCGATGACCTGCGCCGGGTCACCGACAGTGAGGTGATTCAGTATTCGGCGGCGGGTTTCCGCGACTTTACGCGGATTGCCGCCAGTGACCCCACCATGTGGCGCGACGTGTTCTTGACGAACAGGGAGGCGACGCTGGATATTCTCGGCCGGTTCACCGAGGAGCTTTTCGCGCTGCAACGCGCGATCCGGCTGGGGGATGGCGCGCATCTGCACGCCTACTTCACCCGGACACGGGCGATCCGGCGAGGGATCATCGAGGCAGGGCAGGATACATCCGCGCCGGATTTCGGGCGCGGGCAGACCAAGGACGAGGTGCAGGAGACATGAGGCAGGCGGTTCTGCTGGGGTTGGGGTTCGCCGTGGCGGCGCAAGTGGTCTGTGCCGAGGGGCTGAGTTCCTCGCGGCTTCCCAAAGCCCGGCCCGCCCCTCCGGCCGTTGCCCTCCTGGCCCTTCTCGCTGCCGTCGTGCCGGCGGAGCTTACCGCCTCCACCGCCAATGCTGCGATCCCGGCCTTGCGCCCGCGCCCGCGTCCCGTGACCGGACCCGAGGTCGTCGAACCTCCGACCGTCGCGGCGGTCAGCGTGCCGCGCCCCCGTCCCCGCCCCGAGGGGCCGGCCGAGCGTTTCGCCGCCGTTGAGCCGCAGCCGGACAAGGGCAGTGTCGCGGAACCGGCCGCCGTCCCCTCCTCGGAGCCGCGTCCGAAGGTGCGCCCCGAGGGGCTCCAGGATGCGGTGGTGAAGCCTGGCACGCGCAGGAATTTCAGCCTGGTCCAGGCCGCCGCCATCCGTATCCCGCAGGACAAGAAGGCGCTCCAGCCGAAGGCGGGATCGGTCTGCGGCGACCCGTCGATCCGGGGCGCGGACCTCGCCCCGATGGTGAGCAAGGTGAAGGGCTGCGGCATCGAGGCGCCGGTGAAGGTGACCGAGATCGCCGGGGTGAAGCTGAGCCAACCCGCCATCATCACCTGCGAAACGGCCCAGGCGACGAAGCAGTGGATCGAACGCGGCATGAGCCCGCAATTCGGGGCTAATCCGGTGGTGAAGCTGCAGATCGCCGGCAGCTATACCTGCCGCCCGCGCAACGGCATCAAGGGCGCCAAGGTTTCGGAGCATGGCCGGGGCCAGGCGCTCGACATCTCGGGCTTTACACTGGCCGACGGCAGTATGCTCAGCGTGAAGCAGGACTACCGCCAGTCGAAGGCGATCAAGGCATCGCACAAGGCGGCCTGCGGTATCTTCGGCACGACCCTCGGCCCGGGCTCGGACGGCCATCACGAAGATCACTTGCATTTCGACATCGTGCACTATCGCAACGGCACCTATTGCCGCTGAGCGGGCGGGGCGGCTCCCCATAAGCGTGACCTTGGCGGTTGTCGCCTGATGGCTTGCGTGCCTCAACATCGGGATGAAGCGTGAGCTTTCTTCCGGCGATGATTGGTTCGGGCTTCCTGCCCGGCTCGGTACGCCCGAGGGCTGGATGTTTCTGCGGCGGCGCATGGCGCCCTGAGACGGCGGCGAGGGGTGCGTGATGCCGCGAGCCTTTTGCGGCTGGGGCTTGGTTGCGGTCCTGGCGGCATGTCCCTGCGCGAAGTTGCGGCCCGGGCGAGGCTTCAGGGGATCGCCGATCTTTCGGATGTTGCGGTTCTCAAGCGCCTGCGCCAGTCGGCAGGCTGGTTTGGTGCTTTACCGGCTTCGCCGGCAGGTCGAGCCGGCCTTCAAGCGACTGAAACGCCTGCTGAACCTCGATACGCGACGGGCAAAGGATCCCGACCTCGCACGCGCCTGGATATACGCAAACCTGATCGCCGCCTTCCTGATCGACGACATGGCCCGGCCCGCGCCGGGCGCTTTCCCCTCCTGAAAAGGGCGCGGCAACCAGTCTGCGGCAGCGTCTCCCATCCCTTTGGCGCATCTACAGGATGCCCGTCCGCATATTGCGTGCCGCGATCATCGGCCCGCTTCCAATGCACCGCCGCAGGGCAAGGCTACGATCCGTGG
>JAIRJX010000139.1 GCA_031260425.1 Gemmobacter sp. | reverse complement strand
GACGGCACGCAGAGGCTGAAGGGGGAAGGGGCGGATTGCACCCGGACTGACGGTCCGGTCGGGTCCGTGCAGGCGGTTCGCGCCGCCTCCGTGGAATGTGAAGCGGGAGGCGGCGGTTCCGCCTTCAGGGTCAGGGCATGATGATCACATAGTCCTTCAGCGTGGTCTCCACGCATTCCCAGCTACCTTCGAAGCCCGGGCGGATGATCCAGCTATCGCCGGCGCGCAGCGTGGTGGCGCGGCCCTCGCCGTCAGTCAGGATCGAAACACCCTCGTGGATATAGACATATTCCCATTCGGCATAGGAGATCTTCCACTTGCCCGGCGTGGTTTGCCACATGCCGGAATGGAGGCCGTCCTTTTCCTCAAGGCTCCAGGTAGTGTGGACGGGATCGCCCGCCAGCACCGAACCGGGGTCGGGGCGCTCGATCATTGGGGTGACGCCGGCGCGGTCGACGCGTTGCAGCAGAGGGGTCATGGCTTGTCCTTTTCAATAGCCGGAACTGCCGCCATTCGCACCGGGCGCCGCCGTCTGGTCAACCCCGAATGTCGTTGAACCCGAACTGCCGGGCTTTCGCCGCGTCGCGGCGGTGATGTTTCGCTGGCGCGGCGCAGAGGCGGGAGCTATACAGAAACCAGCGTCCGCTTGGGGGAGAGCAAGAGCGACATGAGCGCATCCAGTCCCGTCCGCCCGGTGCTTCCGGCCGATATCAAGGCACGCAAAGGGGGCATCCCGATCGTTTGCCTGACTGCCTATACCACCCCGGTGGCGCGCATCGTGGATGCTCATTGCGATATCGCGCTGGTGGGCGATTCCGTCGGAATGGTGTTGCATGGGCTGCCTTCTACCCTTGGCGTCACGCTGGAGATGATGATCCTGCATGGCCGGGCCGTGGTGCGCGGCTGCCGCAAGGCAATGCCGGTCATCGACATGCCGTTCGGCTCTTACGAGGAAAGCCCGGCCCAGGCCTATCGCAATGCCGCGCGGCTGATGGCCGAGACCGGCGCCCCGGCGGTGAAGCTGGAGGGCGGGCGGCACATGGCCGAGACCATCGCCTTTCTCACCGCGCGCGGCGTGCCGGTGATGGCGCATGTCGGCCTCACTCCGCAGGCGGTCAATACGCTGGGCGGCTACAAGGTGGTCGGCCGTGATGCGGAGGCTGCCGGCGTCATCGCCGATGCCGAGGCGGTCGAGGCCGCCGGGGCCTTCTCGGTGGTGCTGGAGAAGGTGCCGGAGGGGCTGGCCGCGCGGATCAGCCAGCAGCTCGCCATCCCGACCATCGGTATCGGCGCCGGGGTGCGCTGCGATGGACAGGTGCTGGTGGTGGATGACATGCTGGGCCTTTTCACCGAGTTTCGGCCGAAATTCGTGAAGCGCTATGGCGAATTGGGCCGTGCCGCTGACGAGGCGATCGCCGCCTATGCCGCCGAGGTGCGCGCGCGCGCCTTCCCCGCGCCGGAACACGGTTTCGCCGATACGGCTCCCGCAAAGGGGGCCAGGGGCTGATGCAGATTCTCAGAACGGTGGCCGAGTTGCGCACCCGGGTGCGCGGATGGAAGGCCGATGGCCGGCAGGTCGGCGTGGTGCCGACGATGGGGGCGCTGCATGAAGGGCATCTGAGCCTGGTGCGCGCCGCAAAGCGCGGCTGCGATCGGGTGATCGTGACCATCTTCGTCAACCCGATGCAGTTCAACAACCCCGAGGATCTGGCGAAATATCCGCGCGCCGAAGACACCGACGCAGCTCTTCTCGCCGCCGAAGGGGTGGATCTGATCTTCGCGCCCGCGCCGGAAGAGGTCTATCCGCAGGGCTTTGCCTCCCGCGTTATCGTCTCGGGCGTCAGCGCACCGTTGGAAGGCGCGATGCGGCCGGATCATTTCGAGGGCGTGGCGACGGTGGTCGCCAAGCTTTTCGGCATGACCCAGGCCGATCGCGCCTATTTCGGCCAGAAGGACTGGCAGCAATTGCAGGTCGTGCGCCGCATGGTGACGGATCTGAACATCGCAGTCGAGGTCGTGGGCTGCGAGACGGTGCGCGAGGCCGACGGGCTGGCGCTGTCCTCGCGCAATCTGCGGCTCGATCCGCTGGCGCGGGCGCAGGCGCCCGGACTTTACAGCATTCTCTCCCGCGCGGCACAGGCGCTTCGGGGCGGGGCAGCAGTCGGGACGACGCTGGCCGGCGCGGTGGCGGATCTCGGGCAGGCGGGTTTCGATCGGGTTGAATATGTCGAACTGCGAGACGCCGCGACGCTTGATCCGATTACCGCACCGGGCACGCGGCCGGCCCGGCTGCTGGCCGCGGTCTGGATCGGCGGCGTGCGGCTGATCGACAATATCCCGGTCTGAGCGGAGGTGCGGGTTGGACCGAAAGGTGAGGCGACACCCCGCCGCACTTGACTTCGCACGCGCATGCAAAGAAGTCGGGGCCCAAAGGAAGGATGCGCCATGACCGAGAACCGCCCCCAGAAGACCATTCTCCGGGCTCTTGCCGGTGAGCTGCAGCCGGTGCCGCCGGTCTGGATGATGCGACAGGCCGGGCGCTATCTGCCGGAATACCGGGCAACGCGGGCACAGGCGGGGGATTTCCTGTCGCTCTGCTACAACCCGGAACTGGCGGCCGAGGTCACCTTGCAGCCGATCCGCCGCTTCGGCTTCGATGCGGCGATCCTCTTCGCCGATATCCTGCTGATCTGCCAGGCGCTCGGTGCCGATCTGTGGTTCGAGACGGGCGAGGGGCCGCGGCTTTCCACCATCGCCAATGCTGCGGATCTTGCAGCCTTGAGGCCTGCCCACGCCGTCCATGACCGTCTGTCGCCGATCTATGAGACGGTGCGACTGCTCGCGCGCGAATTGCCGGCCGAGACCACGCTGATCGGCTTTGCCGGCGCGCCCTGGACGGTGGCGACCTACATGGTCGCCGGTCGCGGCACCAAGGATCAGGGCCCGGCCCATGCACTGATGACGGCGGACCGGGCGGCGTTCCAGCGCCTCGTCGACCTCGTTGCCGAGGCGACCATCGACTATCTCTCGGAACAGGTGAAGGCCGGGGCCGAGGTGGTGAAGCTGTTCGACAGTTGGGCAGGCAGCCTGAAAGGACCGGATTTCACCGATTTCGCCGTGAAGCCCGTGGCGCGCATCATCGCCGCATTGAAGGCGCGCCATCCCGGCCTGCCGGTCATCGCCTTCCCGCGCGAGGCGGGGCAAGGCTATGTCGGCTTCGCCCGCGCCACCGGGGCCGATTGCGTGGCGCTGGACAATTCCGTCTCGCCGGAATGGGCGGCCGCTCAGGTGCAGATCGATGGCTGCGTGCAGGGAAATCTCGCCCCCGGCCATATGGTGACGGGAGGCGACGCCCTGGTGGCCGAGACCCGCCGCGTGGTCGAGGCGTTCCGCAAGGGGCCGCATATCTTCAACCTCGGCCATGGTATCACGCCCGATGCCGCCCCGGAGAATGTGACGCTGATGATCGAGACCATCCGACGAGGCTGAGGGTTTACGGTGATACCCGTCCGCACACCATGCCTGATATGTGACCTGATAGAGCGCCGCCCCCTTGCGGGTGCGGCGCGCGCCTTTCCTCTCGGCCATCCGCGCCTGCGGCGCAGCCGGCCTCGGGCAGAGGGGCTTTGCCCCTCCGGGCCTGTGGCCCGTTCACCCCAGGATATTTCTGAACAGATGATGCAGGACGCACTCTTCCTCATTCATCTGTTCAAAAATATCCTCAGGGGGTGAATTGAGCCGAAGGCTCAAGAGGGGGCGCGAGCGCCCCTTTTACCCGATCAGGGCCCGCACCCGCGCGGTGAAATCCGCGCCGCGTTGCTCGAAATCCGGATATTGATCGAAGCT